>NZ_JBFTKU010000013.1:0-162332 GCF_056665975.1 Caulobacter sp. 05T431
ATGTCGGCGTAGTTCTTGGCCGTCGCGCCGCCCGACTTGGCCAGCGTGATGGTGATCGCCGCCGTCAGCGTCGTCTTGCCGTGGTCAACGTGACCGATCGTGCCGATGTTGCAGTGCGGCTTAGTGCGTTMGAACTTTTCCTTGGCCATGGTCTCTACCTTCGCGCCGGCGGCTTGTTTCTGGGAAATAGGTGTTGGGAGCTGGAGCGGGTAGCGGGAATCGAACCCGCATCCTCAGCTTGGAAGGCTGCTGCACTACCATTGTGCTATACCCGCCAAGCTAGCGGGGTCGCGATCGGCTCCCGGTCTGGCTTCTTTGGGGTCCAGGCTTCTTGGGAGCTCTCTTCGCGCGTGGTGGGGGAAGTAGGACTCGAACCTACGAAGGCGTACGCCAGGGGATTTACAGTCCCCCCCCTTTGCCACTCGGGACATTCCCCCAGCGCGCGACAGAGTTCCTTCAAAGCGGCCTTTCCATCCTCGAAACCGGCGGCGGACCGCCCGTCACGAAAAAGGAACAAAAGCTTCCTCGAGACCTGTGAGACGGTGCTAAAGCAGCGCCGCCCTGGCTCTCGGAAACCCTCAGGGCCCCAAATCGGAGCGCGTCTTATAGTGTCCTCTCATTCCGAACGCAACGACCGGAAAAAGCCTTCTTCGCCCGGACGTGATTTTCGTTCCAAGCCACGGGAAAACAACAAGTTTTCCAAAGGCCAGGGAGACGCCAAGGACTGGATTTGGGGGACTCACGCCGTCGAGGCGGCTCTTTCGAACCCCGCCAGACCCGTTCCGAAACGCCTTCTGGCCACTCCGGATCGCGCCAAGCGACTCGCGCCGAATCTGAGCCGTGCGCCCTTCCTGCAGATCATGGAGGGCGCCGACATCGCCCGTCAGCTGCCCACCGGAGCGGTCCACCAGGGCATCGCCCTGAAGATCGACGAGCCCGAGATGCTGACCGTCCACGACCTGGGGACGCCGGCCCGGGGGCTGATCGTGATGCTGGACCAGATCACCGACCCGCAGAACATCGGCGCGATCTTCCGCTCGGCCGCCGCCTTCGGGGCCAAGGGCATGATCCTGCAGGACCGCCACGCCCCCGCCCTGACCGGCGTGCTGGCCAAGACCGCCGTCGGCGCCGTCGACAAGATCCCCTACGCGCGCGTGGTCAATCTATCCCGGGCGCTGGAGGAACTGGCCGACCTGGGCTGGCGGGCCGTGGGCCTGGCGGGCGAGGCCGAACAGACCCTGGACCAGGCGCTGGATGATCGTCCCACGGTCCTGGTGCTGGGATCGGAGGGCGAAGGCGTGCGTCGACTGGTGGCCGAGCACTGCGACGTGATGGGCAAAATTGCCATGCCCGGAGGGTTTGAAAGCCTGAATGTGTCGGCTGCGGCGGCGGTGGCGCTCTACGAAGCGTCGAAATTTCGCTCCAGGGATGAAATCGGTTCGTGAATCTCTCTTAACCGTTTTGATTTCGTCGCGATGACGTGGTTCTCTCAAGCTTGAGAGTGCCGCCAGGCTGCTTGGCGGAGAGTTCAGACATGGGATCGGGGGACCCGATGTTGCATAACAAAGTCCGTTTGGCGGCTCTGGCCGGTTGCGCGGTAAGTGTTCTGGTGATCGCCGGGTGCGGCGCGCGCGAGCCTGTCGAGGCCCCGCCGGCTTCGGCGGCGCCCGGCGCCGGCGCGGCTCAGACGCCGGAACTGATGGGCGCGCCGCCCGCMGCCGAGGCCACGCCGGCCGACGGCCTGCTGGGCGGGCCCGCGCCCGCCGCGACGCCTGAACAGGCCGCGCCGGCGCCCGTCGTCAGCTCCAACCCGAATCTGAAGACCTGGCGCCGTCCGGACGGCACCCTGGTCACCGCCATGGCGCCGATCGCCAATCCCAAGGCGACCCGTTACGCGCCGCGCGCCGTCGCCGCGCCGGCCCGCCGGAGCCACGCCGCGTCCGCTCCAGTCGCCAAGCCCGTCGCGAAACCGGCCGTCGTCGCCAAGGCGCCGGCCAAGCCGGCCGTCGTCGCGCCCGCTCCGGCCCCGGTGAAACCGGTCGTCGCGGCCAAGCCCGCCGTCGCCCCGGTCAAGGCCCCGGTGGTCGCCGCGGCCGCGGTCGCGCCCGCCGCCGCCAAGCCCGCCCCGGCCCAAGTCGCGGTCAAGCCGCTGACCAAGCTGGAGAAGCTGCAGGCCGCCGTCGCGCCGGAAGCCACCAAGGGCGCGACCCTGGCCACGGCCGAGAGCCTGGGCCAAGGCAAGGAAGGCCAGGTCACCCTGTCCCTCCCCGCCACCCTGGGCGACCTGATCAAGAAGGAAGCGGCCAAGCTGGGCCTGGGCAAGCCGGCCAAGAAGGCCAGCGCCTACGCCGACCTGCAGGGCCAGGGCTACGAGATCACCCCGAACGGTCGCCAGACCGCCGAGATCAAGGCCGGCGAGCCGGCCACCTTCGCCTGGCAGGTCAAGCCGACGGCTGACGCCAAGGGCCCGCTGAAGACCGACTTCGGCGTCGAGCTGAACGGCGCCAAGCCGGCCCAGGGCTTCACCCTGGGCTCGATCTCCAAGCAGGTCGCGCCGATCCAGGAAGCGGTGAAGGAGAAGACCAAGGGCTTCAAGTTCGCCATGCCCAGCCTGCCGAGCCTGGGCAAGTACGAGACCGTCGACCTGCCGGGCGTCGGCAAGGTGCCGGGCAAATCGCTGCTGGGCGGCGCCCTGGTCCTGCTGGCCCTGCTGATCCTGGTGGCGATCGCCCGCAACGCCGCGGCGTCCAAGGCCCGGGCCGAGCGTCGTCGCAAGTTCCGCACCCTGACGGACTACGGCCGCAACGAGATGGAGCATGACGCCCCGCCCGCCTCGGCCAGCGTCAACTACGTCAACCCAATGGTCGCGGCCGCCGGCGGCGCCCTGGCCGGTGCGGCGATCGCCACCGCAGTCAACCATCATGACGACCACGGCCACCACGATGATCACGGCCACGACGCCCATGGTCACGATGACCACGGCCACGCTCACGACGATCATGCCCACGGCCATGACGATCACGGACATGGTCACGACGACCACGCCCACGACGCCCATCACGTGACCGCCCAGACGGTCAGCGGCCACGACGATCACGGCCACGGCCATGACGACCACGCCCACGGTCACGACGACCATGGTCATGGCCACGACGATCACGGGCACGACGACCACCACGTCGCCCCGGCGGCCGGCGCGCCGACCCTGGCGGTCAGCGGTCACGACCATCACGACGACCACGGTCATGGCCACGACGATCATGGCCACGGCCATGACGACCACGGCCATGGTCATGACGATCACGCCGGTCATCACGACGATCACGGGCATCACGCCCATGCCGATCACAAGGAACTTGAGCACGCCCACTAGGGGGCGCTTGCCAGACCCGCCCGCCTGACGCATTGAGGCCGCATGTTTGACGCGCTCCTAGCCCAGGTGGGCGGACTGAACGGTCCGTTCGCGGCCTTCCTTTCCGTCCTGATGATCGACCTCGTCCTCGCGGGCGACAATGCGGTGGCCGTGGGCCTGGCGGCCGGCGGCCTGCCGGCCAAGGACCGCAAGAAGGTCATCCTCTACGGGCTGGGCGCGGCCGTCGTGCTGCGCATCAGCTTCGCCCTGATCACCACCTGGCTGCTGGGCGTGATCGGCCTGCTGCTGGCCGGCGGCATCCTGCTGCTGTGGGTCTGCTGGAAGATGTGGCGTGAGCTGCGCGAGCAGATCACCCACGACCAGGCCAACGCCCAGGCCTGCCTGGACGACGATCCGAACACCGAGCCCGTCAACGTCAAGCCGGCCAAGAGTTTCCAGGAGGCCTTCCTGCAGGTGCTGATCGCCGACGTCTCGATGTCGCTGGACAACGTGCTGGCCGTGGCCGGCGCGGCCCGCGAGCATCCCGCCATCCTGGTGTTCGGTCTCCTGCTGTCGATCATCCTGATGGGCGTGGCCGCCAACGCCATCGCCAAGCTGCTGCACAAGCACCGCTGGATCGGCTTTATCGGCCTGGCCATCGTGCTGTACGTGGCCGCGCACATGATCTGGGAAGGCCATCGCAGCGTGGTCATCGACCTGAACAAGACCCAGGCCTACAACGCCGCCGTGCCGTCATTCGTGGAGATCACGCCGGCCGAGGTGGCCGAGCACAACTCGCACAAGAAGCACAAGTGATGCGCGGCCCGGCGCTCGTCGTCCGCCTGGCCGCCCTCAGCGGCTTCCTGGCCGTCGCCTTCGGCGCCTTCGCCGCGCACGGGGCCAAGGACGCGCGGGCGGCCGAGCTGCTGCACACCGGATCGCTGTACCAGATGACCCACGCCCTGGCGGTGTTCGGCTGGCTGGCCGTGCGGAAAGCCGGCGGCAAGGCGGGGGTGACCATCCCCGCCCTCTTCCTGGCCGGGACCGTGCTGTTCTCGGGCTCGCTGTACGCCCTGGCGTTCGGCGCGCCGCGGATCATGGGCCTGGTCACGCCGTTCGGCGGCCTGTGCTTCCTGGCCGGCTGGCTGCTGCTGGCCTGGCGGGCCGGGACGATCGTCGACCGCGAGGCCTAGGCCGCGCGCCGGTCCTTGGGGACCGCCAGCAGGAAGATCGCCAGGCTCGATCCCGCCAGGCAGGCGAACATCACCGCCGCCACCGGCCTGGGCGTGCCGTCGTGCAACAGGCCGCTGACGCCCGAGGCCAGGGCTCCCGCCGCGAACGACACCCCGCCCATCAGGGCTGAGGTCGAGCCGGCCCGGCTGGGATCGACGCTCAGCGCCCCGGCCATGGTGTTGCCGGCCATCAGGCCGTAGCTGGACAGGGCCGCGAACAGCAGGGGCAGGACCGTGAACTGCCCGCCCAGGCCGCTATAGGCCGCGACGGCCAGCAGCAGGGCGGCGACGATCGAGGCGATGCTGGCCCGCACCAGCACCTGGTCGGGCGTGAAGCGCCGCAACAGCAGGCGGTTGACCTGGCTGGCCCCGATGATGCCCACGGCGTTGAAGGCGAAGATGATGTTGAAGACCAGCGGCGCGTGGCCGTAGGTCCCCATCACCAGGTCCGGCGCGGTCGAGATGTAGGTGAACAGGGTCGCGCCGTTCAGAGCCCCGGCCAGGCCGTAACCGACCAGTCGCTTCTGGCGCAGCAGGGCGAAATAGGCCCGGAACGGGTTCTCCGACCGCGCCTGGACCGCCGTGGCCTCTGATCGTGATTCCGCCAGACTCAGCGTCACCCATAGGCCGATCAGCAGGCCGAACACCGCCAGGGTCCAGAACACCCCGCGCCAGCCGGCCAGGAATTGCACCGCGCCGCCCAGCTGCGGGGCCAGCACCGGCGCCAGGCCCATGATCAGGGTCATCATCGACAGCACCCGCGCCGTGTCGGCGTGGTTGAACTTGTCGCGCACCACCGCCCGGGCGATCACCGGCCCCGCGCAGCCGCCCAGGGCCTGGACGAAACGGGCGGCGATCAGAACCTCGACCGACGGCGCCAGGGCGCAGACCACCGAGGCGGCGATGAAGATGGCCACGCCCAGCAGCAGCGGAAGGCGACGTCCGAACCGGTCCGAGGCCGGACCGTACAGGAACTGGCCGATCGCCATGCCCGCGAAGAAGGCCGCCAGGGTGGCCTGAACATCCTCGGCCCCCGCGTGCAGCGACCGGCCGATGTCGGGCATGCTGGACAGGTACATGTCGATCGACATGGGCGCGAACGCCGTCAGGGCGCCCAACATCAGGACGAGCCGCCAGGGCGTGGCGGCGGGCGCGGGCTGTACGGTGTCGGTCATGGCCGCGCTTTTACGCTTGTTTTCCCCAAGGGTAAGTCCTTGACCGTGCGAATCGCGGCCTTGCTCGACGTGACGCCCGCCTGCAAGGTGATCAGCAATAATATAAGCAGGAAACGCCATGACCCAGCTTGCGCCGCCGATGCCCGAGCCCGCGTTCGCCCAGATCAACGGGATCCGCATGTCCTATTGCGAGGCCGGCCCGCGGGAGGGCGTGCCGATCGTGCTGTGCCACGGCTTCCCAGAATTCTCCTATTCCTGGCGCTGGCAGATCGCCGCCCTGGCCGCCGCCGGGCGCTGGGTGATCGTGCCCGACCAGCGCGGCTACGGCCTGACCGATCGTCCCGAGGCGGTCGAGGACTACGACATGGCCCACCTGACCGGCGACCTGGTCGGGCTGCTGGACCACCTGGGCGTGGAGAAGGCGGTGTTCTGCGGCCACGACTGGGGCGGCCTGGTCGTCTGGCAGATGCCGCTGATGCACCCCGACCGGGTGGCCGGCGTGGTCGGCGTCAACACGCCGTTCCTGCCCCGCCTGCCGGTCGACCCGATCACCGCCTTCCGCAACGCGTTCGGCGACGACATGTACATCGTCCACTTCCAGAAGCCCGGCGTGGCCGACGCCCAGCTGGCGGCCGACGTCGAGAAGACCATGCGCTATTTCATGCGCAAGCCGACGGGCGAACAGGCCGCCTTCACCAGCGGCAAGGGCGAGCGTCGCTCGTTGGCCCTGCAGGACGGCCTAGCCCGCTTCGACGTCGCCGACACCTCGGCCCAGCTGCTGGAGCCCGAGGAGCTGGCGACCTTCGTCGAGACGTTCGAACGAACCGGTTTCACGGGCGGGATCAACTGGTACCGCAACTTCGTGCGCAACTGGGAACGGGCCGAGCATCTGCCGACGCGGATCGACGGCGTTCCCTGCCTGATGATCATGGCCGAGCACGACGTGGTGCTGCCCCCCTCGCTGGCCGACCGCATGGGCGACCAGATCTCGGACCTGGAGAAGGTGCTGGTMGAGGGCAGCGGCCACTGGACCCAGCAGGAGGCGCCCGAGCGGGTGAACGCGATCCTGATCGACTGGCTGGGCCGGCGGTTCCCGAACTAACGGCCGGGGACATGCCCTTGCGGCGTGTTCCCCAGTAGCTAGTCCAGGCGCTTGGGCTTGGGATCGCCCGCCAGAAGCTCGGCCCGGCGGCGCATGGCGGCGGCCATCTGCAGCATGGCCAGGGCCGAGGTCGGGTCACGTTCGGCGGCGCGCACGGTGTAGAGCTGGGCGGTCACCTGCAGCGGGATGACCTTGTCCAGGCCCTCCGGGCCCATCAGGGCCGCGATGGCGCGGTCGAGGTCGGCCAGCTGGCGCGGGCTCAGCATGGCCAGCAGTTCTTCGTCGCTGAAGTCTTCGGGATTCGGCTGATCGGTCATCGTGCTCAGAATAACGCAAATGACGGCCGCGGCGACACAGGCCCTTCTTCGCGTCGTGACGTTCCCTCTCGCCCCGAAACGGGGTTAGGGTTGCGGCATGGATCGTAATGCTTCCGCCTCCCCGATGTCCGCCACCGGTCGCCGCGGCCTGTTTCGCGACATCGAGCCCTTCTCGTTCGGCTGGCTGAGCACCGACGGTCCTCACGAAATCTACTACGAGGAATGCGGCGCCCCGCGCGGCAAGCCGGCGGTGATCCTGCACGGCGGGCMCGGCGGCGCGGTCAATCCGACCATGCGGCGGTTCTTCGATCCCAACAAATGGCGCATGGCCCTGTTCGACCAGCGGGGCTGCGGCCGCTCGCGCCCCAACGCCAGCCTGGAAGACAACACCACCTGGAGCCTGATCGCCGACATCGAGCGGCTGCGAGTGCATCTGGGCGTCGAGAAATGGACCGTGTTCGGCGGCTCGTGGGGCTCGACCCTGGCCCTGGCCTACGCGATCGCCCATCCCGACCGGGTGGAGGCCCTGGTGCTGCGCGGCATCTTCCTGCTGACCCAGAAGGAACTGCGTTGGTTCTACCAGGAGGGCGCCTCGATGCTGTTCCCCGACGCCTGGGAACGGTTCCTGGCCCCGATCCCGGTGGAGGAGCGCGGCGACCTGATGGCCGCCTATCACCGCCGCCTGACCCACCCCGACCGCCGCGTCCAGGCCGAGGCCGCCGGCGCCTGGAGCCAGTGGGAGGGCGACACGATCTCGCTCCGGGGCCCCGAAGCGCGTCCGCCCAAGTTCAACGAAGAGGACTTCGCGATCGCCTTCGCGCGGATCGAGTGCCACTTCTTCACCAACGGCGGCTTCTTCGACGAGGACGGCTGGATCCTCCAGAACATCCACAAGATCCGCCACATCCCGGCCTGGATCGTTCAGGGCCGCTTCGACGTKGTCACCCCGCTGGACAGCGCCTGGGCGCTGCACCGAGCCTGGCCCGAGGCCAAGTTCGAGATCGTCTGGGACGCCGGCCACGCCTCGACCGAACCGGGGATCATCGACGGCCTGGTGCGGGCCACCAACGCGGCCCTGGCCGTCTAGGCCGGCGCCCCGGCCCGGCGCGCCAGCCCTTCCCGGACGGACAGGCCCAGCAGGACTAGCGTCGTGGCGATCGACAGGATCAGCGGGCTGACCACCAGGCTGGCGGGCGCCAGGGCCGCCAAGGCCAGCAGGGCCACGACCTGCGCCGGGGCCCATGCCCGGAACACCGCCCGCTTGAACAGCAATCCGCCCAGCAGGAACAGGAACGGCCCGCCGATCAGGGCGGCCGCGGTCTTCAGGTCGGTGTGGTCGGTCGGATGGTGGATGGTCCACTCGTCGGCCACGGCCGTCACGATGATCCCGGCGATCGGCAGCAGGTGGATGTAGGTGTAGGCCGCGCGGGCGACGCGGCCGGGATCCTTGGCGTGGCTGATCGCCTCGCTGGCCGCCTCGGCCGTGTCCGAGAAGTAGATCCACCACATGGCCAGGCTGCCGGCGAACGAGGCCAGGAAGGCGGCGATCACCGTCGGCGTCCAGGCCAGCCCCGCCGTCRTCGCGCCCATGACCAGGATCGACTCGCCCAGGGCGATGATCGTGAACAGGGCGCAGCGCTCGGCCAGGTGCCCGCCCTCGACGTCCCACTCCTCGGCGCGAGCTCGTCCCATGCCGGGCGTCCAGAACCCCAGGGCCGGTGAGACGTATTCCAGGGCGATCGCCCCGCCCCATAGCGCCAGGCGCGCCCCGCCCTCGGCCAGGCCGCCGGCGATCCACAGCACGCCCGAGGCCGCGAACCAGGCTGAGATGCGGATGAAGTTGCGGCTCTGGAACGGGTGGTTCCGCATCGCCCAGGCCGTGAACAGGCTGCGGCCCAGTTGGATGGCTACGAAGGCCAAGGCGAAGATCAGGCCGCGCTCGCCGAACGCCGTGGGGATCGACATGGTCAGGACCATGCCCACCACCATCACCACGAACAGCATGATCCGCACCGGCGGCCGCTCGGGGTCCAGCCAGTTGGTGACCCAGGCCGTGAAGATCCACGCCCACCAGACGGCCATCAGCAACAGGCCGGTCTCGACCACGCCCAGCAAGCTCGGATGCTGCATCAGGCCGTGCGACAGCTGGGTCACCGCGAACACGAAGACCAGATCGAAGAACAGCTCGACATAGGTCACGCGCGCATGGCCGCCGGCGGCGCGGTCCCGGAGCATGTGGCGGCTTGGCATGTCGGAATCCCTCGTGGCGAGTCGCCAGCCTAAAGTCTGGCGGCGGAAAGTGGAGACATCCGCGCCGGCGGATAGAACGTTTTGCGTTCCAGCGCGCTTCCGTTGGTATGGACGCCTCGGACCTCCTCCCCCATCGCACCGCCCTGATCGGCGCCGCCGTCGCGCTGACGGTCGGGCTGACGGGCGGTTTGATCCTGAAGACCGGCTCCCAGACCGCGCCGGAAACCGAAATGGCCTTCGCGCCCGAAGCCCCCTCCGCCCAGGCCGAGCCCATCGCCTGGCCCAGCGGCAAGGTCCCCGATTACGTGATCGGCAGCGACTTCCTGCGGTCGCAGGCGCCCGATCCGCCGGTCGTCGTGGCGTCCTACGAGGTCCCCGAGTACGTGCCGGCGTCCTGGACCGAGCCGACGCCACAGGCCCAACCCGTCCGGGTGGCGGAGACGACCGAACGCGCCTGGCCGTCGACCGGCGGCGACATCTTGGACGTCCGCCTGCCGGAAGACGCCCCCGCCGCGCCCGAGCCGCCCCCGGCGCCCCAGGCGATGAACGCCCCGGACGCGCCCGCCGCCCAGGACTCCGTCATCCTGGCCGCCGCCTACTAGGCCACCGAGGCCCGGCCTTCCGGCCCTCCCCTTGCAGCCGACCGCTCCAACCCAGGGCGCGTGTTCCATTTCGCGCCACAGGCGAGGATCGGAATGACGGACGGACAGCAGCAAGACGGCGAACGGCCCGACCTCTGGCGCAAGCTGGAAGCGCTGGCCTGCGGCTTCGTGCTGTTCATGCTGTCCAACGCCTTCATCGGTCCGCTGCTGGATCCGCTGCAGGCCGGCGGCGAGAACATTCCCGTCCTGCGCCTGATGTGGCTGCCGGTCTACGCCCTGGTCCTGGGCCTGGCCGCCTGGCGCGCCCCGCGCCTCATGCGGTTCTGGTTCCCGGCCGTTATGCTGAGCCTGCTGATCTTCTGGGTGTTCGCCTCGGCCTCGTGGTCGCTGGAGCCGGGCACCACCAACCGCCGCGCCCTGGCGGCGGCGTTCACCACCCTGTTCGGGCTCTATTTCGCCTCCAGCTTCGACGGCAAGCGGATGGCCGAGATCATCGCCACCACCTTCCTGTTCCTCGCCATCGGCGGTGGGCTGGCGGCGGTGGCCTATCCCAAGATGGGCGTCCACCACGACGTCAACGCCGGCGACTGGCGCGGCCTCTGGTACGAGAAGAACCAGATGGGCGCGATGATGGTCTACGGCGCCCTGGCGGCGATGGCCGCCATCCTGGCCGGTTCGACCCGCCGCAAGCAGATGGTCGTCACGATCCTGCTGTGCGCGGCGCTGATCGTGATGACCAAATCCAAGACCTCGCTGGTCGTGCTGCTGATGGGCCTGGGCGGATCGATGCTGCTGACGGCGATGCGGCGGGGGCCCGCCACGGCGATCGTCGTGGTCTGGCTGGGCGTCACCGTGGTCCTGACCGTCGCCATGGTGATGTGGCTGTCGCCCGAGCTGGTGTTCAAGGCCCTGGGCAAGGACCCCACCCTGACCGGCCGCACCGACATCTGGGCCGCCCTGCTGCGCCAGTCCGCCAAGCGCCCCCTGACCGGCTACGGCTATGCGGTGTTCTGGACGCTGGAATCCCATCCGGCCCAATGGATCCGCAAGGAGACCGGCTGGCTGGTGCCCACCGCCCACAACGGCTGGCTCGACATCCTGGCCCAGCTGGGCTGGATCGGGGTGGGCCTGTGCGCCCTGGTGCTGGGCGGGTCGCTGCTGGTCTCGCTGGTCCGCTTCCGCCGGGTGCAGGACGGCTACTGGGCCACGCTGTTCCTGGCCATCTTCCTGATGACCACCTTCTCCGAGAGCTTCATCCTGGAGCGCAACGGCATCGCCTGGGCCCTGGCCTGCGCGGCGGTTACGCGACTGCTGGGTCCTGTGTGKACCAAGCCGGCCGAGAAGGCTCAACGCCGCCCGATCTTCGCCGAGGCGCCGCTGGCCTGGTCCCTGGCCCCGGCCGAGCCGGTGTTCGAGATCTGGACGCCCGAGCCGGGCCGCGCGCCGGTCGTCGCCCAGGCCGAGGCGCGATCGGCCACGCGCCCCGCGACCTTCGGTCAGCCCTTCCGGCCCACTTTTGGCAAGCGCGCGGTCTCGCCTTTCGGCGCTTAGGCGTCTACTGGAGCGGCATGACCGACTACACGCCCCAGCAGATCGTCGCCCGCGGCGCGCGCGCCGACGCCGAAGCCGCCGCCGACGCCATCGACAACCACCCCGGCCTCGAGGGCGCGACCTACTCGATCCTGGAAGAGGACGAGGACAAGGGGATCTGGCGCATCGACGCCTTCCCGACCACCGACGAGGAAGACGCGGGCCTGCTCGCGGTCCTGGCCGGCTATCCGCTGAAGGTGGTGCGCGAGCAGCTGGCCGACGCCGACTGGCTGGCCATGGCGCTGTCGGGCCTGCCGCCGGTGCGCGCCGGCCGGTTCTTCGTCTACGGCATGCATGATCGCGGCCGGGTGCCGGCCAGCGCGGTCAACCTGCGCATCGAAGCCGGCGCGGCCTTCGGCACCGGCCACCACGGCACCACCGTCGGCTGCCTGCTGGCCTACGACAAGCTGCTCAAGGCCCGGAAGTTCGACAAGGTGCTCGACGTCGGGGCCGGCACGGGCCTCCTGGCCATCGCCGCCGCCCGCACCGGTTCGAAGCTCGCGGTCGGCACCGACATCGACAAGCCCAGCGTGCGCATCTCGCGCGAGAACGCCAAGGTCAACCGCGCCAACGCCCGGTTCGTCCACGCCTCGGGCCTCAGCAACCGCCTGGTGGCCGACAACGCCCCCTACGACCTGGTGTTCGCCAACATCCTGGCCCGCCCGCTGATCAGCCTGGCCCAGGACATCAAGAACGCCCTGGTCCCTGGCGGCACGGTGATCCTGTCGGGCCTGCTGCGCACCCAGGAACGCATGGTCAAGGCCGCCTACCTCTCGCGCGGCTTCAAGGTGGTCGATCGCATCCACCGCGACGCCTGGGCGGCGCTGGTGCTGCAGCGGCCGTAGAAGGCGGAACACCCTCCCCCTTCCCCACGTTTCTCCGAGCGGGACACTCTCGCTCCAGGAGCAACGTCATGACCTATGTCGATCCCCAAGGCCCGCCGCCCGAGCGCGTCGTCCATGTCCGCCGTGAAGGCGGCGCGACGGGATGGTTCGTGGCCGGGGCCGTGGCCATCGTCGCCGTGGTCGCCATCGCCTTCATGCTGACCGTGGGCGCGCGTACGCCCACCGACGACCAGATGATCGCCCAGGCCCAGGAACAGGGCCGCGCCGCCGGCGTGGCCGAAAGCGCCCAGACCGGCGCCGCCCAGGCCACGATCGTCGCCCAGCAGGCCGCCCGCGACGCCAGCGCCGCCGCCGACAGSGCCCGCCGCTCGACCGAAGYCACGGCCGCCAACGCCGCCCAGGCCGCGCACGACGCCGCCGACCGGGCCGACCTGTCGCGCGACGACACCATCGCGCCCTCGGCCGATCCCAACATCAACCCGCCGCCGCCCGCCCAACCGGCGAACTGAGCCCCTCTTTCCAGGCAGGCGGGGGCGGATTACATCGTTGGGCATGCGCCAGACCTTCGATGAATCCACCGATCCGGGCTTCGGCCCCCGCCACGTTCCCCTGATCCGCGCCGCCATGGCCAAACAGGGCCTGGACGGCTTCCTCGTCCCGCACGAGGACGAGCATCAGAACGAGTACCTGCCCGCCGCCAACGACCGCCTGGCCTGGGCCAGCGGCTTCACCGGTTCGGCCGGGGCCGGTGTGATCCTCAAGGATCGCGCCGCCGTGTTCGTCGACGGCCGCTACACCCTGCAGGTGCGCGACCAGGTCGACCAGGGCGTGTTCGAGATTCGCGATCTCGTCGAGGGCGGCGTGCCCGCCTATCTCGAGACCGCCTCCAGGGGCGCGGTGATCGGCTACGACGCCCGCCTGCACAGCCCGCAAGCGCTGGACGGGCTGAAGGCCGCCGCCGCCAAGGCCGGCGCGGCCTTGAAGCCGGTTGCGATCAATCCCATCGACGAGGCCTGGGGCGCCCAGCGTCCCGCCCAGCCCGCCGCTCCGGTCGTGCCCCAACCCGTGAAGTACGCGGGCGAGGAATCGGCCTCCAAACGCGCGCGCGTCGGTTCGGCCGTCGCGGCCCTGGG
The DNA here is from genome assembly GCF_056665975.1 of Caulobacter sp. 05T431. Taxonomy (NCBI): domain Bacteria; kingdom Pseudomonadati; phylum Pseudomonadota; class Alphaproteobacteria; order Caulobacterales; family Caulobacteraceae; genus Caulobacter; species Caulobacter sp. 05T431. The sequence continues at coordinate 13,599 of NZ_JBFTKU010000013.1, forward strand.
AGCCCAGGCCGCCGTGATCACGGCTCCGGCCTCGATCGCCTGGCTGTTCAACATCCGCGGCGGCGACGTGATCCGATCGCCCCTTCCGCTGTCGCAGGCGGTGCTGCGCGCCGACGGCACGGCCCGGCTGTTCCTGGACCCCGCCAAGGTCACCGACGACCTGCCGGCCTGGCTGGGCAACCAGGTGTCGCTCGAGACGCCCGAGGCCCTGGACGACGCCCTGGCCGAGCTGACCGGCCAGAAGGTCGTCGTCGATCCGGGCCAGTCCTCGGCCTGGTACTTCGACACCCTGGCCGCCGCCGGCGCCGAGGTGGTCCGCGCCATGGACCCCTGCACCCTGCCCCGCGCCTGCAAGAACGCCGTCGAGATCGCCGGCACCATCGAGGCCCACAAGCGCGACGGCGCGGCCCTGACCCGGTTCCTCCACTGGCTGGCCACCGAAGGCCAGGTCAACCCGCCCGACGAGAAGGAAGCCGTGGCCAAGCTGGAGGCCTTCCGCGAGGCGACCGGCGTGCTGAAGGACCTCAGCTTCGACACCATCGGCGCGGCCAACGGCCACGGCGCCCTGCCGCACTACCGCCCGACCGAGCGCAGCAACGAACGCGCCGCCATGGGCTCGCTGCTGCTGGTCGACAGCGGCGGCCAGTACCTGGACGGCACGACGGACGTGACCCGAACGGTCGCGATCGGCGAGCCGACCGCCGAGATGGTCACGCGCAACACCCTGGTGCTGAAGGGCCACCTGGCCATCGCCCGGCTGCGCTTCCCGGCCGGCACCACCGGCTCGGCCATCGACGCCTTCGCCCGCGCCGCCCTGTGGAGCCACGGCCTGGATTATGACCACGGCACCGGCCACGGCGTCGGCGTCTATCTGGGGGTCCACGAGGGCCCGCAGCGGATCAGCAAGGCGCCCAACACCATCGCCCTGCAGCCGGGCATGATCGTCTCGAACGAGCCGGGCTACTACAAGGACGGCGAATACGGCATCCGCATCGAGAACCTCGAGGTGGTCATGCCGGCGGAAGCCGTGGGCGCGGGCGACCGCCCGATGCACCGCTTCCACGCCCTGACCCTGGCCCCGATCGACCGGCGCCTAGTGGACAAGAGCCTGCTGAGCCCCGAGGAGATCGCCCAGTTCGACGCCTATCACGCGCGGGTCGTGCGCGAGATCGGTCCGCTGGTGGAGGGCGAGGTCCGCGCCTGGCTGGACGAGGTCTGCGCGCCGCTCTGACCGTTTCGACGACCCCGCCCTCCGTTGGTGCGGGATCGTCGACGGTTGTCGCTATTTGGCGGAAGGCGAGCTGATCCCCGCCTCTTTGAGCATTTCCTCGAACTTTTTTTCGTCCATGGATTTGCCCAGTCCGGCCATGCCTTCGGCCACCTTGGGATCGCTCATCAGGCCGCGCATGGCCGCCTGGCCGAGCACGCCGAACGCCTGGCCGATGGAGCCCGTGCCCTCGTACTTCAGCGCGTCGACGGTCTCCTTGCGGCAGTCGACCAGCATCAGGCGCTGCATCAGGGCGCCCGCCTTCTGGACGGCGGCGTCGCGCTGGGCGTCGGTGAGGTTGGTCATCGGCTTCACCGACGGGTGCGAGCTGATCGCCGCGAAAAGCCAACCCACCAGCTGGGCCTGGTCGGCGTCGGTGGTCGAACGCACCAGGCATTTGGACATGTCGTCAGCATAGACGCCGGCCGAGGCCATACCCGGCACGGCGAGCGCGCCCATGAGGGCGGCGCAAGTGATCAATCGACGCAATGGTAGTCCCCCGAAATAAAGCGGCGACTCTGCCGCGGGCGCAGTGGTGCAACTTCCCCGGCAATGGACAAGCTTTTTCACCGACCTTAAGTGCCTCGAGGCTTGGCCCGTGTCGTCGGCGCCGTCGTCGCCGGGTCGTCCGGCCAGACGTGGCGCGGATAGCGACCCTTCATCTCGGTCTTCACCTCCCGCCACGACCCCTTCCAGAACCCCGGCAGGTCCTTGGTGATCTGGATCGGCTTGTGGCCCGGCGACAGCAGGGCCAGCACCAGGGCCGCGCCGCCGACCGTCGGATGGGCCGTCAGGCCGAACAGCTCCTGCACCCGCACGTCGACGCGCGGGCCGCCGTCGGCGGCGTAGTCGATGGCGAAGCTGGAGCCCGTCGGCGCCGTGAACCGGGCCGGCGCCTCCGCGTCGAGGCGGCGATGCAGCTCCCAGGGCACGAGCGTGCGGATCGCGTCGGTCAGCGCGCCGTCCGGAAGCTGGCTCAAGGCCGAGCGGCCGGCCAGCAGCGGTTCCAGCCATTCCTCCAGCCGTTCCAGCAGGGCCGTGTCCGACAGGTCCGGCCAGGTCTCGGCGTCGCGCCCGCGCAGGAAGGCCACCCGACGGCGCAGGGCTTGAGCGCCCTCGCCCAGCGGCACGGCCGACAAGCCTTCGCGCGCGACCTGGTCCAGCAACGCCCTGGCGACCAGGCCCGGATCGACCTTGTCCAGCAGCCGCTCCTCGATCACCAGCTTGCCCAGGCGCAGCAGGCGGCGGGCGCGGACCTTGCCCTTGGCGTCCGGTTCCAGCCGATCCTCGGCCACCAGCCGGTCGGCGAAGGCCTCGCGCAGGGCCGTCTCGTCCAGCGGCGCGGCCAGCAGGATGCGATCGCGGGCGTCACCGCCGCCCAGTTCGCCGACGGCCAGCCAGGTCTCGCGGGCCAGGGCGTCGGTGGGCTCCAGATAGACCCCGCGCCCGCCGGCCAGCTGGTACTCGCCCGGCTTGCCCCGCGCCTTGGCCACGCGCTCGGGATAGGCCTCGGCCAGCATCAGGGCGTCGTCCAGCGGCGACGCGCCGGATACGCGACCGGCGGACCGCGCCCAACGCTCGGACAGGGTCCGGGCGTCGCGGGCCCTCGGCGAGCGGTCGCGGTCGAAGCTCTCCAACCGGTGACGCAGATCGACCTCGCGCCCACCCAGCCCCTGTTCGCTCAGCACCGCGGCGACCTTGGCCCCGCGTTCGGCCTGGCCCGAGGCCGCGGCGCGGACCACCATGTGGGCCAGGCGCGGGGCCAGGGGCATGTCGRCCAAAGCGCGGCCGTGGGCGGTGAGCCCGCCCTGCCCGTCCAGGGCCTGCAGGCGATTGAGCAAGGTCCGCGCCTCGCTGAAGGCGGCCGACGGCGGCTTGTCGAGGAAGGCCAGGTCATTGGCGTCTCGGGCGCCCCAGCGGGCCAGGTCCAGGGCCAGGCGCGAGAGGTCGGCTTCCAGGATCTCGGGCCGGGCGAAGGCCGGCAGGGCCCGGGTCTCCGGCTCGTCCCACAAGCGGTAGCAGACGCCCGGCTCGGTGCGGCCCGCCCGGCCTCGGCGCTGGTCGGCGGCGGCGCGGCTGACGCGGACGGTCTCCAGCCGGGTCAGGCCGCTGGACGGGTCGAAGCGCGGCACGCGGGCCAGGCCGCAGTCGATCACCACCCGCACGCCCTCGATGGTCAGGCTGGTCTCGGCGATCGAGGTGGCCAGCACCACCTTGCGGCGGCCCGGCTGGGCCGGCGCCACGGCGCGGTCCTGCTCGGCGGGCTCGAGCGCGCCGTAGAGGGGGGCGACATCGACCTCGGGACGTCGCAGCCGCTCGCGCAACAGGGTCTCGGTCCAGCGGATCTCGCCCTGGCCCGGCAGGAAGACCAGCAGGCTGCCGGTCTCCTCGGACAGGGCCCGTTCGATCGCGCGGACGACGCGCTCCTCCAACCGCTGGCGCTCGTCCCGGCCGAGGTAGCGGGTGTCGATCGGGAACATCCGCCCCTGGCTCTCGACCACCGGGGCTTCGTCCAGCAGGGCCGAAATCCGGGCGCCGTCCAGGGTGGCCGACATCACCAGGATCTTCAGGTCCTCGCGCACCAGCCCCTGGGCGTCGCGCGCCAGGGCCAGGCCCAGATCGGCGTCCAGGCTGCGCTCGTGGAATTCGTCGAAGATCACGGCCGCCACGCCGTCCAGACCCGGATCGTCCAGAATCATCCGGGTGAACACGCCCTCGGTCACCACTTCGACACGGGTCTTGGCGCTGACCTTCGACTGCAGACGCACGCGGAAGCCCACGGTCTCGCCGACGCCCTCGCCCAGGCTCTGGGCCATGCGCGAGGCCGCGGCTCGGGCGGCCAGGCGGCGCGGCTCCAGCATGACAATCTTGCCGCCCGCGGCCCACGACTCGTCCAGCAGCGCCAGGGGCACGACCGTGGTCTTGCCCGCCCCCGGCGGCGCGACCAGCACGGCGGCCTCGCGCTCGGCGAGCGCGGATCTCAGGGCCGGCAGGGCGTCATGGATGGGAAGGGTCACGCGGCGTGGTTTAAGGGCGCGGGATAAAATCGCCAAGCGCCGGCCGCCGAACGCCGGTCTCCTCGCCAGCGCCTAACCCTGAGGCAGCAACGGCTAGGAAGCGTGCTGCGTCGCAACATCGCCCCGGCAGGCCATGGCCCTTATTGCGCGCAGCGGGGCGAACAATTACGCACGCCCTCCGCTTTACCTTGACCGCGTCCCGTTAACCGGGCCAGGGTCCGCAAAATTTATCTACGCGGCCCCCGGGGGTGGCCGCGGGTCTCTGGAGGAAATATGTGGCGCGTTAAGTCGCTGGACGCGATTCTAGCAACGGCCGAGAAGAAGTCGCTGCATCGCTCGCTCGGTCCCATTCAGCTCACCCTGCTCGGCGTGGGCGCCATCATCGGAACCGGCATCTTCGTTCTGACCGCCGCCGCCGCCCAAAAGGCCGGCCCGGGCATGATGTGGAGCTTCGTGATCGCCGGCGCCGTGTGCGCCATCGCCGCGCTCTGCTACTCGGAACTGGCTTCGATGGTGCCGGTGTCTGGGTCGGCCTACACCTACACCTACGCCGTGATGGGCGAACTGCTGGCCTGGATGGTCGGCTGGGCCCTGATCCTGGAATACGCCGTCGCCGCCAGCGCCGTGTCGGTGGGCTGGTCGGGCTACTTCCTCGGCTTGATTGAGAACGCCCTGCACTTCCATTGGCCCGATCTCCTGCGATCCGGTCCCGCCTGGTCGATGAACGGCTTCGTGCCGGCCGCCGACTTCAGCAAGGGCATCGTCAACATCCCCGCCATCCTGGTGGCCCTGACGGTGACGGCCCTGCTGGTGCGCGGCACGACCGAAAGCGCCCGCGTCAACGCCATCCTGGTGGTGATCAAGGTGACGGCCCTGACGGCCTTCGTGATCCTGACCATCCCGGTGCTGAAGACCGGCAACTTCTCGCCCTTCACCCCCAACGGCTGGTTCGGCCCGCACGGGACGACGGGCATGGGCGTGGTCGGCGCCGCCGCCTCGATCTTCTTCGCCTATGTCGGCTTCGACGCGGTCTCGACCGCCGCCGAAGAGACCAAGAACCCGCAGCGCAACGTGCCGATCGGCCTGATCGGCAGCCTGGGCATCTGCACCGTCTTCTATCTGCTGGTCGCCGCGGGCGCGATCGGCGCCATCGGCGCCCAGCCGGTGCTGGCCCTGGACGGCTCGGTCGTCCAGCCCGGTTCGGCCGCCTTCCAGGCCGCCTGCGCCACCGCCGCGAACGCTGACCGCCTGGTCTGCTCGAACGAAGCCCTCGCCCACGTCCTGCGCGAGATCAACTGGCCCGTCGTCGGCAACCTGCTGGGCCTGGCCGCCAACCTGGCCCTGCCCTCGGTCATCCTGATGATGATCTACGGCCAGACCCGGATCTTCTTCGTCATGGCCCGCGACGGCCTGCTGCCGCAGAGCTGGGCCACCATCCACCCGAAGTGGAAGACGCCGCACGTCGTGACGATCTTCACCGGCGTCTGCGTCGCGATCGCCGCCGCCTTCTTCCCGGTGGGCCAGCTGGCCGACATCTCCAACTCCGGCACCCTGTTCGCCTTCTTCATGGTGGCGATCGCGGTGATGGTGCTGCGGGTGAAGGATCCGAACCGTCCGCGTCCGTTCAAGACGCCGGCGGTCTGGATCATCGCGCCCCTGGCGATGGTCGGCTGCGCGGGCCTCTACTTCAACCTGCCGCTCGAGGCGATGGCCGTCCTGCCGATCTGGGGCGGGCTGGGCCTGGTGATCTATTTCGCCTACGGCTTCCGCAAGAGCCACGTGGGTCGCGGCATCACCGACGAGGTCCACGAACTGGACGCCGACGCTCCGCCCACCGGCGTTCCCGGTCAGGACTGAGATTAGGACTTGAACAGGCGTTCATAACGCTTAGTTCGGACGGGCGGAGATCCTCGGGTCTCCGCCCGTTTTCGTTTCGGAGTTTCCTTAAAGGATTTGGCCGCATGACCGACATGCCCATCCGCGCCGTCATCGCGCCGGTCACGCCGCTGCAGCAGAACTGCACGATCGTCTGGTGCGCCAAGACCAAGAAGGCCGCGGTGATCGATCCGGGCGGCGAGATCCCGCGCCTGATGAAGGCGATCGAGGACCAGGGCCTGACCCTGGAGAAGATCTGGATCACCCACGGCCACATGGACCACGCCGGCGGCGCGGCCGAGCTGAAGCGTCTGACCGGCGTCCCGATCGAGGGGCCGCACAAGGACGACCAGTTCTGGATCGACCGCATCCAGGAGAGCGGCGAGATGTACGGGATCCCGGAGGCCCGCATCTTCGTCACCGACCGCTGGCTGGACGACGGCGACGTGGTCACCCTGGGCGAGACCCAGTTCGAGGTGCTGCACTGCCCGGGCCATACGCCGGGTCACGTGATCTTCTTCCACCGCCAGGCGCGCTTCGCCCAGGTGGGGGACGTGCTGTTCAAGGGCTCGATCGGCCGCACCGACTTCCCGCGCGGCAATCACCAGGACCTGCTGGACGCCATCACCGGCAAGCTGTGGCCGCTGGGCGACGACGTCCAGTTCGTGCCGGGCCACGGCCCGATGTCGACCTTCGGGGCCGAGCGCCGCTCCAACCCGTTCGTCAGCGACCTGGCGATCGAGGCGATGAACGTCCAGGGCAAGGACTACGAAGCCCCGGTGAACCGCTCGCCGGGCTAAGGCCGGCCCAGGTCCTAGTTCGGAGGCCCACGCCGCATCGGCCGCTCGGCCTCGCTGAGCTTGCCGTCCTTGTCGGTGTCGAGGGTCTCGAAGCGGGCCTTGCTGGCGGCCAGGGCCTCGGCCAGCGTGACCTTGCCGTCGTGGTCTGCGTCCATCGCGCTCCAATCGCCGCCACCGCCGCCCGGCCGCGGCCCCACGTCGGGCCGCTGGGCGCGGAATTCTTCCATCCGCTTCTGGATCGCGGCCAGTTCGGTCGCGTCGATCACGCCGTCCTGGTTGGCGTCCATGCGCTGGAACCGAGCCTTGGCGGCGTCCTCGAATTCCTGGGCGCTGATCACCCCGTCGCCATTGGCGTCCTGATTGCCGCGCGGCCCTTGGGCCTGGGCCAGGCCGGCGGTGGAGGCCAGGAGAAGGACGGCGAAACCCGTCGGCATTAGGCGGGACATGCTTGTCTCCAAACAACAATTGCGGGGATTGGTCGCATGCGCGGGTTGCGTCCCTGTTGCAGGCGTGAAATCTGCACGAGACGGGGGCGTGGAAAGAGCAAGTCATGGAAAGTTCGCAAGATCCCGCGACGGCCTCCGTCGCCGCCCCCGCATCCGGCCAGAACACCGACCCGGCGCGCGGCGCCCGCATCCTGATCGTCGACGACGATCCCGGCATCCGCGACGTCGTGGCCGATTTCCTGGGCCGGCACGGCTACACCATCGACACCGCGTCCGATTCCCGGACCATGGAGCAGGCCCTGGCCCGCGGGCCGGTCGACCTGATCGTCCTGGACATCATGCTGCCCGGCGAAGACGGCCTGGCCATCTGCCGCCGTCTGTCGGCCGCCGACGGGCCCGCCATCATCATGCTGTCGGCCATGGGCGAAGAGACCGACCGGATCGTCGGCCTCGAGCTGGGCGCCGACGACTACCTGCCCAAGCCGTGCAATCCGCGCGAGCTGCTGGCCCGCATCCGCGCCGTGCTGCGCCGCCGGCAGGAGCCGCGCACGGTCGATGACGGCATGGGCGCGGCCTGCGAGTTCGCCGGCTGGCGCCTGGACCTGGTCCGCCGCGAACTGCGCTCGCCGCAATCGGTGGTGGTCAACCTGTCCAGCGGCGAGTTCTCGCTGCTGCGCGCCTTCGTCGAACGCCCCCAACGCGTGCTGACCCGCGACCAGCTGCTGGACCTGGCCCGGGGCCGCGAAAGCGACGCCTACGACCGGGCCATCGACGTCCAGATCAGCCGGCTGCGCCGCAAGCTGGACGACGGCGGCGGCGGCGAACTGATCCGCACGATCCGCAGCGAAGGCTACATGTTCACGTCCAAGGTGACCCGCACTCCATGAGCGACCGCGTGCGGGTGAAGGGGCCGAGCAGCGCGCCGCTGTTCGTCCAGGCCCTGGGCCTGGTCATCGTGACCCTGGTGGCGGCCCAGTTGATCGCCATCGCCGTGGTCTTCAACCTGCCCGCCCCGCCGCCCGAGATCTATCGGATGAGCGAGATCGCCCGCGCCCTGAAGGGTCCGGCGACCGTCCAGCCGCGCGACGGGCGCCTTCTGGTGCTCCGCCGCAACGTCGGTCCGATCCGGGGCTTGGTCGACAACCGGCGCCGCGCCGAGTTCAAGACCGCCCTCGCCAGGGAGATCGGCGTCGATCCCGCCCGGATCGAGATGGACATCGACACCGGCCCGCGCTTCTTCGTCCGCGCCCAGAAACGCACGTTCGTCCAGGATCTCCCCCGGGATGTCCGCCACCGTCCGCCGGAAGGCCCCGGCGGTCCGGACGGTCCGGTCGGCCCTGGTCCGCGAGGCGGCCCCGACGGGCCCGGCGGGCTTGGACGTCCCGGCGGCCCCGGAGGCCCGCCGGGTCCCGCCGGACCGCCTCGCATCTTCCAGTTCGATGGCCCCCGCGACGAGCCGTTCATCGTCGGCGACTTCAAGGTGGCCGTCCATCAGGACGACGGGCGCTGGACGATCGTCGAGCCCAAACCCGCCATCCGCTTCGACAGCTGGCAGCAGCGGATTCTGCTGATCCTGGCCCTGTCGGTGCTGTGCGTCTCGCCCCTGGCCTGGCTGTTCGCGCGCCGGCTGTCGGGTCCGATCAGCGCCTTCGCCGGCGCGGCCGAGCGCCTGGGCCGCGACCCGCGCGCCGCGCCGCTGGCCCTGCACGGCTCGTCCGAGGTGATCGCCGCCGCCCAGGCCTTCAACATGATGCAGGAGCGCCTGCGCCGCTATGTCGAGGACCGCACGGCGATGATCGGCGCGGTGGCCCACGACCTGCGCACGCCCCTGACCCGCCTGCGCTTCCGCATCGAGGCGGTGCCGGACGACGTCCGCGCCAAGCTGGCCTCCGACATCGACCAGATGGAGGCGATGATCGCCGCCACCATGGCCTTCGTCCGCGACACCACCCGGCCGGCCGAGCGCACCAAGCTGGAGCTGGCCTCGCTGCTGGAAAGCATCATCGACGAGGCCGCCGAGACCGGCGGCCAGGCGTCTGTGGAGCTGGGCGAGAAGATCATCATCGACGGCGATCCCGTCGCCCTTCGCCGCCTGCTGACCAATCTGGTCGAGAACGGCCTGAAGTACGGCGGCGCCGTGCAGGGCCGGGTCCGCGCCGAGGGCCGCCTGGCCGTGGTCGAGATCGACGACAACGGTCCCGGCATCGCGCCCGCCGAGCTGGACCGTGTGTTCGAGCCGTTCTTCCGCAGCGAGCCCTCGCGCAACCGCGAGACCGGGGGCATCGGACTGGGCCTGGCCGTGGTCCGTTCGGTGGCCCGCGCCCATGGCGGCGACGCCACCCTGCACAACCGCCCCGAAGGCGGGCTGCGCGCACGTGTCGAGCTGCCGTTCTAGGCCGGATACGCAGCCGACAAGGAAGCCCCCGATTTGTTTCGGGCGCGCAAAAGCTGCGCCATACGCAGGACATCCCGGGCGTCATTGATCAGGCCATGCAAACCTTCACCAGCCTCCGCGCCACCTGCATCCTGATGTTCGCCGCCCTGTGCCTGGGCGCCTGCGCCTCCGGTCCGCCGCAGGACGGGCCGCGCGGCGACTGGGGCAAGGCTCCGCGCCCCCGCCCGCCGGAAGAGGGCGAACCGGGCGGACCGCCGCGCCAAGCCCGTCCGCAACTGTTCATCAGTCCGGCCGGCGAGCCGTTCCGCGCCGAGCCCGGCGCGCCCTACCCCGTCGTCGCCTGGTTCTCGGGCGCCGACGCCGACCACGACGGGGCCCTGACGCGCGACGAGTTCGTCGCCGACGCCCTTCGGTTCTTCGACAGGATCGACAGCGACCATAACGGCGTCATCGACGGCTTCGAGGTCTCGACCTACGAAACCAAGGTCGCGCCGGAGATCCTGCAGGGCTTCCAGGGAGACGGCGGCGGTCGCGGCGGTCAAGGCGGCCGGCCCGGCGGCGGACGTCACGGCGGTCGCGGCGGATCGCCTCCCGGTGGCGGCGGCGGATTCCCCGGCGGCCTCGGGCTCGCCGGCCAGGACGACGGACCGCCGAGCGGAGGCCGTCGTCGCGGCGGCGGCATGATGGGCGGCATGCTCCAGGGCGCGACGCCCTACAGCCTGTTGGCCGAGCCGGAGCCGGTCATGGCGTCCGACGGCGACTTCGATCGCCGCATCACCCGCGCCGAGGCCACCAAGGCGGCCAAAGCCCGCTTCGCCCTGCTCGACAAGGACGGCGACGGTCGGCTGCACCTGGCCGACCTGCCCCAGACCCCGGTCCAGGCCCGGCTCGAAGGCCCGCGCCCCGAAGGCAAGCCGCCGMGTCGCTAGCTGACCAGCCCGGCGATGATGTTGATCCCCAGGGCCAGCACGGCGGTGTTGTAGAAGTACGAGCAGACCGCCTGGGCGGTGACCAGGTTGCGCAGCTTGGCGGTCAGCACGTTGTTGTCCGACACCTGGAATGTCGCCCCGATGCTGAAGGCCAAATAGACGAAGTCCAGATAGGTGCGGGCCGGTTCGCCGGGGAACAGAAAGCCCGGCTTGCCCGTTCCGTCGCCGAAGTGGCGATGGGCGTAGTGCAGCGTGAACACCGAGTGCAGGACGATCCAGGACAACACCAGGGTGACCCCGGCGCAGGCCGCGGTGATCGCCTGGATTTCCGGCCCCGCCGACTTGGCGTGCAGCATCGCCGCCACCACCGCGACCAGGCTGGACAGGATCGCCATCAGCACCAGCAACAGAATCTGCGAGGGCTTTTCATCCTCCGCCGCGGCCCGTCGGCGCACTTCGGCCTCGTCGGCGGTGAGGAAGAGATGCCAGGTGGTCGTTACATAAACCAGCGCGCAGACATCCCAGCCGATGAGCAAATGCGTGCTGACCGGAGCATTTAGGTGACGCGCGGCGAGCCAACCCAAAACGCCGGCCAGACCGGCCGCCCATAGCCGCCAATGGCGCGATATTGCTGCGCTTTCAGGTTTTTTCGCCCGGGCTTTCGTCATGCTTTTTGCCTCTCCGTCGCAGGCCTAACGCGAAACTCTGCAATTTTGTCTCGCCTGTTGGGTGAACCGAACGCGACTTCACCGGTTACTTCACTGGAACACGCTGAAGGACGCCATGACCGACCCCGACGCCCCGCCGCCGATCGAGCCCTCGCGACCCGAGTACGACCCGGGCTCCCAGCCCGACGAAGTGCCGATGAACGAGCCGCCCGTCCAGCCCGGCGACGACCGGCCCTATGACGCCCCGCCCGCGCCGTTCCCCCCCGTGACCAGTCCCGATTAGGAGCAACCTATGGACCTCGACACCGAACGGCCCCGCGGCCGCCGAGGCTTCGCCGCCATGGACCCCGAACGTCGTCGCGAGATCGCGCGCAAAGGGGGGGCCAGTGTTCCCAGTGAAAAGCGCAGCTTCGCCAAGGACCGCGACCTCGCGGCCAACGCGGGCCGCAAAGGCGGCTCCTCGTCGCGTGGCGGCGGGCGCCTGTCCGGGCGCGACGCCTGATCTGAAGCGCGCCGCGGTCCTAACCCTTCCAGGGTTGGGACCGCGGCCGCTTTCCGATGTGAATTCCGCCCGCCTCAGCCGGCCAGGGCGAAGACACCGAAGCTTGGGCTGTCGCTGATCCAGCGCGCCGCGACCTTCCAGCCCGCGCGCCGGGCCAGGTCCACGAACATTTCCGGGGTGTATTTGTAAGAGTTCTCGGTGTGGATCGTCTCACCGGCCTCGAACCGGATCTCCCGTCCCGCCACGCGCGCGGTCTGGTCGACACGACTGACCAGATGCATCTCCATGCGGCTTTCCTCGGCGTTCCAGGCGGCGCGATGGTCGAACGCATCCAGATCGAAGTCCCCGCCCAGCTCCGCATTGATCCGCGCCAGCACGTTCTTGTTGAACGCCGCCGTCACGCCCTGGGCGTCGTCATAGGCGGGCACCAAGACGTCAGGGCTCTTGGCGATGTCCACCCCGACCACGAACATGGCGCCGTCGCCGAGCAGTTCGTGCGCGCCGCGCAGGAACTCCTCGGCCTCGGGCGGCGCGAAATTGCCGATCGTCGAGCCCGGGAAGAAGCCGGTCACCGGCCGCCCCCGCGCCGCCGCCGGCAGCCGGACCGCGCGGGTGAAGTCGTCGACCAGCGGGGCCACCGTCAGGCCCGGATAGTCCCGGCGCAGCGCCTCGCTGGCCTCGTCCAGCGCCGACTTGCTGATGTCGATCGGCACATAGACGCCCAGCTGCGGCATGGCGTCCAGCAGCAGGCGGGTCTTGGTGCTGGCTCCGCTGCCGAACTCGACCAGGGCCGCGCCCTCCATCACCCGGGCGGCGATCTCGGGCGCGATGCGGCGCAGCAGCGCCGTCTCGGTGCGGGTGGGATAGTATTCCGGCAGCTCGCAGATCGCCTCGAACAGGCGCGAGCCCTCGGCGTCGTAGAAGTACTTGGCCGGCAGGGTCTTGCGCGCGGCCGTCAGGCCGGCCAGGGCGTCGTCCAGGAAGGTCGAGGCCTGGAGGGTTTCACGGTCCGAGGTGCTGGCGTCGTCGGCCAGGCGCACGCTCGTGAAGGCCCAGCGCTGTGCCGGATGGAAGAAGTTGCGATACGACGGCCGCGTGTGGCCGGGCGGGCTTTCGACCGCCCCGCCCCGCAGGACCATCTGGTTGATCATGAACTTGCCGTTGTATTCGCCCAGCGCGCCCGCGCCGGGCTTGAAGCCCGGATAGGCGACATAGGGGCTGGCGGTCCATTGCCAGGCCTCGTCGGACGTCTGGCGCAGCCCCTGGCCTTCAGTAGCCGTGACGGCGGCCTCCCATTCGGCCTCGGTCGGCAGCCTGCGGCCGCACCAGGCGGCGAAGGCGGCCGCCTCGTAGTAGCTGACATGACCCACGGGCGCGTGCGGATCGACGGGGCGTCGGCCCGACAGGGTCATGACCGACCAGGCGCCGCCCTCCTCCCGCCGCCAGTAGAGCGGCGCTTCCCAGGCCTGCTCGTTGACCGCGGCCCAGCCGTCGGACAACCACAGGTCGGCCCGGCGATAGCCGMCGTCCTCGATGAAGGCCAGCCACTCGCCGTTGGTCACCAACCGGTCGGCCAGGCGATAGGGCTCGAGATAGACCTTGTGACGCGGCCGCTCGTTGTCGAAGGCGAAGCCGGGCCCCTCGTCGCCGATTTCGACCAGTCCGCCCTCGAAGGCCAGGTAGCGGGCGGCGCCGGCGACCGGGCGCGCCGGTGGGGCCGCGTCGCGATAGGCCGGCTGCAGCGGCGATTGAGCGAACAGATGCAGCAGGTCCATCAGGATCAGCTCCTGATGCTGCTCCTCGTGGGCCAGGCCCAGGTCGAGGCGCTCGATCACCTCCGCCGTCGGCGTGGTGGTCAGCAGCCGGACCATGGCCGCGTCGACATGGGCGCGATAGGCCCCGACCTCGTCGGCGGACGGACGCGTGATCAGGCCGCGAAGGGGCCGCGGCTGKCGGGGCCCGACGGCCTCGTAATAGGAATTGAACAGATAGGCGAAGGCCGGATCGAAGACCCGATAGCCCGGCAGGAAGGGCGTCAGCAGGAAGGTCTCGAAGAACCAGGCCGTATGGGCGCGATGCCATTTGACCGGGCTGGCATCGGGCATCGATTGCGCGCCCTGGTCCTCGGGCGAAAGGGGCTTGGCCAGGGCCTCGGTGCGCCGACGGACCGCCAGATAGCGATCCACCAAGGCGATGGCGCGGGCCTCCGAGGCCTCGCGTGCAGGGGTATCGTCGGGACTCATGCGCTCTCCTGGCGGCCCTGCCTCGGGGAGCTTGCGCCGCCCGATGAGCTCAACGAATAAGCAACTTGAGTGTTCCCCCCTCGCCGTTCAAGCGGCGCCGGGAATAAAAAGTGAACGACGATCGAAGAACGTCGCCCCGACCACCGCGGGGCTAGAGCAGGAAGGGCTCGGGACCGTCGTCGATGGGCAGCATCACCGGCGGCGGGCTCTCTGTTTCAGGCGCGGCTCTGGTCGGCCTGACCGGTCTGGCCGGCGCCTTGCGCAGCAGCCGCCCCACCCTCTGCAGCAGTTGTTCGTCCTTGAACGGCTTGGCCAGGAAATCCCGGGCGCCCAGGGTGATCGCCTTTTTCACGTCGTCGGGCTGGTTGCGGGCGGTCAGCACCATGGTCGGGGTGTTCAGGCCCTCCTGGCGCATCTTGCGCAGCACGCCGAAGCCGTCGAGCCGGGGCATGTTGATGTCCAGCACCAGGGCCGACGGCCGCAGTTCATGCAGCCGCTTGAGGCCCTCGAAGCCGTCGCGGGCGAAATAGGTGTCGTAGCCCGCGATATCGAGGCGGGTGGTGATCAGGTCGAGGATGATCGGATCATCCTCGACGATCAGGATACGCGTGCGGCCCACCTCACGCCTCCGCGAGGTCGAGGTCGGCGCCCAGGTCGTCGGGGACGCCGTCCCAGCGCGTGAACCGGTCCACGGCCTCGACCAGATCGGCCGCCATGATCGGCTTGGAGACCAGACCGTCGAAGCCGTGGTCCAGGTCCGTCAGGTTGAGGTCGGTCTCCGCCGTGAAGGCCAGGATCGGCACGTCCTGGTTGGGGCCCGGCGTGTCGCGGATCTCGTGCAGGGCGTCGATCCCGGAGAGCCCGGGCATCCGCAGGTCCATCAGGATGCAGTCGAACGGTTCGAGCGCCGCGGCCTCGAGCGCGCCACGACCGTCGCCCGCCTCGGCGACCTCGGCCCCCATGTGCTCCAGCACGGTGCGCGCCAGCTCGCGATTGACGAAGTTGTCGTCGACCACCAGCACCCGGACGCCGTCCAGGCGCCGCGCATCCGCCACGGGCTCCAGCGAAGGCGCCTCGCCGCCCGGGCCCGTCGCCCGTCCAGCGGCGATGTGGAAGGTGAACACCGCCCCCTCCCCCAGGGTGCTGCTCACGGCGATGCCGCCGCCCATGGCCTCGGTCAGCCCCTTGCAGATCGCCAGCCCCAGGCCGGTGCCGCCGTGCCGGCGGGTGGACGAGGCGTCGACCTGGGAGAAGCGCTGGAACAGCTTGGTCTGCTGCTCGACGCTCATGCCCTCGCCGGTGTCCTCGACCCGCATCCGCAGCCGGGCCGCGTCCGGGTCGTAGGCGACGAACAGGCGCACCGCGCCCTGCCGGGTGAACTTGACCGCGTTGCCCACCAGGTTGAGCAGCACCTGGCGGACGCGGTCCGGATCGATCATCACCCGCTCGGGCAGCTCGCCTTCCGCCTGGCACTCCAGCCACAGCCCCTTGGCGTCGGCCTGGGGGGCGAACAGGGCCAGGGCGTCCTGGGCCAGCGTCAGCGGCGAGACCGCGCGCGGCGTGATCTCGACCTGGCCGGCCTCGAGCTTGGAGAAGTCGAGCACGTCGTTGACGATCGCCAGCAGCGCCTGGCCCGCGCTCGACACGCGCTGCACATAGCGTTGGGACACCTCGTCCAGCTCGGGACGCTGGGCCAGCAGGCCCGAGAAGCCGATGACCGCCGTCAGAGGGGTGCGGATTTCGTGGCTCATATTGGCCATGAACTCGCCCTTCACGACCGCGGCCGCCTCGGCCTCGGCGCGGGCGGCGGCGAGGGCCTCCTCCTGGGCGACCTGGGCGGTCACGTCGCGGATCACGTCGAGGAAACCCGTCGGCGCATCGGTGGCCGGATCGCGCAGCAGCGACGGGTTGGATTCCAGCCAGACCTCGCGGCCGGCGGTCTTGTGCGAGACGCGCCAGCGGACGCGCCCGGCGGAGCCGCCCTTCAGCAGGTTGCGATAGACCCGGCGCACGCGCACGCGCTCCTGCGGGTGGGCGAGGTCGGCGGCGCCGCGCCCGATCACCTCGGCGGGCGCGTAGCCGGTCAGCTCCTGGCAGGAGGCGGCCACGAAGGTGATCCTGCCGTCCAGGCCGGCCGTCAGGATCATGTCGGTGGTGTTCTCGGCCATCAGGCGATAGCGGGCCTCGCTGTCCTTCAGCGCGGCTTCGGCTTCCCGCCGGGCAGTCAGGTCCTCGATCTGCGAGATGAAGTAGCGCGGCGTGCCGTCGGGGTTGTCGACCCGCGACACCGCCAGCTGGATCCAGATGATCGAGCCGTCCTTGCGGATATAGCGCTTGTCCATCCGGTAGGTGGAGATCAGGCCGTTGTAGAGGTCGGTCACCAGGCTGAGATCGGCGTCCAGGTCGTCGGGGTGGGTGATGGCCTGGAAGTTCAGCGCCAGCAGTTCCTCGCGGCTGTAGCCCACCATCTCGCACAGCATCGGATTGACCTTCAGGAAGGCCCCGTCCAGCCCGACCAGGCACTTGCCGATCGGCGCGTGCTCGAAGGCGTTCTCGAACAGCTCCAGCTGTTCCTTGCGCTCGGTGATGTTACGGAAGACGTTGACGATCTCGGTCGCCCGCCCCTCCGGGTCGCGGACGATATGGGGATTGCCCTCGAACCACACCCAGCGGCCGTCGGCGGCCTGATAGCGGTGCTGTCGATTGGCCACCAGATCGGGAACCGAGCCCGTGAACAGCGGCCTGGAATTGGCGATCAGGCGTTCACGGTCGTCCGGATGCACCAACCGGTCGTACGGCGTGCCGACCAGGTCCTCGGGCTCGTAGCCCATCGTCCGGCAGGCGGGCGAAACATAGAGCAGCGTCCCGTCGAGAGCGCAGCGGACGATGACGTCCGAGGTGTTCTCGGCCAGGAGTCGATAGCGCGCTTCGCTGGCCGTCAGGTTCTCCAGATTGCGGACCTGCTCGGTCACGTCCTGGAACAGGCCGATCAGGGCGACGACCTGGCCGTGCTCGTCCAGCTCGCAACCGGCCTTGGACTGGACCATCCGCGTCTCGCCGTCCGGCCGGATCATGCGCGCCTGGAAGCTGGAGGTCGTCTTGCTGGCGATCGCCTCGGCCAGCCGATCGGAGACCAGACCCTGATCGTCCGGGTGGAAGGCCTCCAGGCCAGCCTGGTAGGTGAGGACATAGGTCCGGCGATCCACCCCCAGGATGTCGTAGAGCAGGTCCGACCAGTAGACCTCGCCGGTGACGACGTCGTAGCGCCAGTGCGCGACGCCCGACATGGTTTCGGCCAGCTTCAGCAGGCGCGCCTGCTCCCAGCGCACGCGGTTGACGCGCATCCGCTCCAGCTCGTCGACGACGATCCGCGCCAGGGCCCGCAGGCGGTCCAGCTCGCGATCAGTGGGGCGCGGGCGGGGCTTGGTGTCGATGATGCACAGCGTGCCGAGATTGTAGCCCTCGGGCGAGGTCAGCACGGCGCCGACATAGAAGCGCACGCCCATGTCGCCGACCACCGAGGGATAGTGGGCGAAACGCCGATCCAGAGCGGCGTCTTCCACGATCATCACCGTGTCGGGACCCTGCTCGATGGCCACGCTGCAGAACGCCTCGCTCCGGGGCGTCGAGCAGTCCGTCAGGCCCTGGCGCGACTTGAACCACTGGCGCTCTTCGTCGATCAGCGAGACCAGGGCGATAGGCGCGTCGAACAGGTCGCACGCCAGCTGGGTCACGCGATCGAAAGCGACGTCGGGCGAGGTGTCCAGGACGCCGTAGCTCTGGAGCGCCCGGATGCGCTTGGCTTCGTTGGGGTTCATGCTGCGCCTCCGAAGCGGGCAGCATGAACCGAAAGGTCCGCAAAACCGGTTAAGGCCGACCGCGACAATGGCGCGCGGGCCGTCGGGGCCAACCGCCGCCGGGCTCAGACCGGGCGGCGGCGAAGCCCGCTACGGACGCTTGGGGATCTCCAGGCCGCGCTGGACGGCCGGACGGGCCAGGCCCCGCTCCAGCCAGGCCGGCACGTGCTTGAGGCTGGCGTAGTCGACCAGGTCGCCAGCACCGTAGAAGCCGACCAGGTTGCGCACCCAGCCGAGGGTGGCGATGTCGGCGATGGTGTATTCGTCGCCCATGATCCAGTCGCGGTCGGCTAGTCGGGCCTCCAGCACGCCCAGCAGGCGCTTGGATTCGGCGACGTAGCGATCCCGCGGCCGCTTGTCCTCGTAGTCCTTGCCCGCGAACTTGTGGAAGAAGCCGACCTGGCCGAACATCGGGCCGACGGCGGCCATCTGGAAGAACACCCAGGCCAGGGTCTCGTAGCGCCGCGCCGGGTCGTTGGGCAGGAACTTGCCGGTCTTCTCCGCCAGATAGACCAGGATCGCGCCGGACTCGAACAGGCCCAGCGGCTTACCGTCGGGGCCGTCGGGATCGATGATGGCGGGGATCTTGCCGTTGGGGTTCAGCGACAGGAATTCCGGTCCCCAGGTCTCGTTCTTGCCGATGTCGATCGTGTGCGGCTCGTACGGCAGGCCGATCTCCTCCAGCATGATCGACACCTTGACCCCGTTCGGCGTGGGCAGGCTGTAGAGCTGCAGGCGGTCGGGGTGCTGGGCGGGCCAGCGCTGGGTGATCGGGAAGGCTGAGAGATCGGTCATGGTCGGCTCCGAAAGCAAAAGGCCGCCACTGCCAGCGCGGCCGAGCTTGTCAGATGGTCTCGCTCGGCGCGGCGACAAGGCGCCGGCCGTCGAAAGCGTCGCGCCTCAACCGCGCTTGGCCTTGGCCGGCGCGTCGGCCGGAACCTCGGCGTCCAGCACGGCCCGGATCTTGGCCGCCAGGGCCGGGCCCAGATAGGGCTTGTCGATCATCGGGAATTCGTTGGCCCACGACGCCGCCTCGTCGCCCACATAGCCGGACGTCAGCAGGACCTTCAGCTCGGGCCGCACCTTGAGCGCGGCATGGGCCAGCTCGACGCCGTTGACGCCGCCGGGCATGACGACGTCGGAGAACAGCAGGTCGAACGCCTTGCGGCTCTTCAGGCGCTTCAGGGCCGCCGCGGCCGTGTCGGCGGTCGTGACCTGGTAGCCCAGGCCCTCCAACGTCTCGACGGCCATGGCCAGCACCGCGGGATCGTCCTCGACCACCAGCACCCGTTCCGAGCCCCGGGCCGCTTCGGTCGTCTCGCCCCCGGCGCCGCGCTGGCTCAGCGCGGCCAGGCTCAGCGGCAGGGAAATCTCGAACGCCGCGCCCGCCCCCGGCGCGCTGGTCACCGTGACCTCGCCGCCCGACTGCCGCACGAAGCCGTAGACCTGGGACAAGCCCAGGCCCGACCCCTTGCCGATCTCCTTGGTGGTGAAGAACGGCTCGAAGATGCGCGAGGCCACGTCCGCGTCMATGCCCTGGCCGGTGTCGCGCACCGTCACCAGGATCCGGGGATCGTCCCCGCCGATCGACTTGGTGGAGACCGACAGCAGGCCGCCGCCCTCCATCGCGTCGCGGGCGTTGACCGCCAGGTTCAGCAGGGCGCTCTCGAACTGGGCCGGATCGAGGTGGGCCGGCAGCGCCTCGGCCGCCAGGCTCAGCTCGATGCTGATCGCCTCGCCGACCGCCTGGCGCAGCAGCGGCGTGAAGTCGGAGATCAGGACATTGAGGTCGACGGTTAGGGGATTGAGGCGTTGGCGACGCGAGAACGCCAGCAACTGCCGGGTCAGGGCTCCGCCCTTCTCGGCCGCCAGCCGCACGGCGTCGATCTGCCGGGCCAGCTCGTGCTGCTCGCCGGTCCGTCGCTTGATCAGCTCGATATTGCCGAGAACAACCGTCAGCAAGTTATTGAAATCGTGGGCGACACCGCCGGTCAGCTGACCCACGGCCTCCATCTTGCGGGCATGGCTCAGTTGCTCTTCCAGCCCCCGGCGCTCGGTGTTGTCCAGCAACGTGCCGAACACCACCTGCCGGCCGCTCTCCTCGTCCTGGGCCAGGACGCCCTGGTCGATCAGCGAGCGGTAGGACCCGTCGGCGCACTGCCAGCGGTATTCGCAGCTGTAAGCGCCGGACTTCCGGGCCTCGGCCTGGGCGCGCACCACGATGTCGACGTCGTCGGGATGGACCCGGCTGATGCCGAACTCGGCCGAGGCCAGGAAATCCTCGGCCGAAAAGCCGGTCAGTTCGATCACGTTGCCGCCGACGAACAGCGGCTCGTAGGGCGCGTCGGCCGTGCGCGAATGGAACACCACCGGCAGGGCGCGGAGGATCGCCTCCTGGCGCTCCTGGGTGCGGCGCAAGGCCCGCTCCGCGGCCAGTTTCTCGGCGTGGATCCGGGCGTTCTCCTCGATCAGCAGGCGACGGCTCTCCGACTGCTGTTCCAGCTCCAGGGTCTTGATGTGCAGGTCGACCAGCACCTGCACCTTGGAGCGCAGGATGAAGGGGTCGACCGGCTTGAACACCACGTCGACGGCGCCCGCCGAATAGGCCTTGAAGATGTGGGCTTCGTCGCGGAACACCGCCGTCAGGAAGACGATCGGCACGTCGCGGTTGCGGCGCCGCTGGCGGATCAGCTCGGCCGTCTCGTAGCCGTCCATGCCCGGCATGTGCAGGTCCAGCAGGATCACCGCGAAGTCGTCGATCAGCAGGCGCCGCAGCGCCTCCTCGCCCGACCGGGCGACGATCAGCTCCTGGCCCAGCGTCTCCAGGGCCTGGATCGCGGCGAAGGCGTTGCGCTCATCGTCGTCGACGATGAGGATCCTCGTCCTTGGTCGATCCTCKGGCGGCGGGGTCGCCTGATGCTTTACCGCGGGTACGGTCATTGCGCTGCGGTGCTGTGGATGGCGACGACGTTGTCTCCGGCCAGGCGCTGGGCGTCCGTGCGCTGGACCGAGACCCGCAGGACCGAGATCAGCTGGTCGATGTCCACGGGCTTGGACACGTAGTCCGAGGCGCCCGCCTGGATGCACTTCTGGCGGTCGCCCTTCATCGCCTTGGCGGTGACGGCGATCACCGGCAGATCGGAGAACCGCGATCGGGCCCGGATTTCACGCATGGTCTCGTACCCGTCCATGTCGGGCATCATGATGTCGACCAGCACCATATCCACCGACGGCAGGCTGTCGAGCAGCTCCAGGCCTTCGCGGCCGCTCTCGGCGTAGCGGAGTTCTATGCCGTATTCCTCCAGGGCGCTGGCCAGGGAGAAGATGTTGCGGATGTCGTCGTCGATGACCACCGCGGTCAACCCCGTCAGGACGGCGTCGGCGTGGCGGCTGTGGGCGATCATCGCCTTGGCCGGGCTGGACAGGCGCTCCAGCGGCGCGTGCAGCGACATGGTGACGTGGTCGATCAGCTGCTCGGGCGTACGCGCCAGGCGGGCCAGACCGGAGAACACCGCCAGGCGCAGCCGACGGTCCTCCTCGGGATCCAGGTCGTCGGGCGCGTAGAGCACCGCCACCCCCGACGCCGCACCGCGCTGCTTCAGGGTATCGATGAACGGGCCGACCGGCCCGGCGCCGACGTCGATCACCAGGCAACCGCCCTCTTCGACGAAGGCCTCGTCCGGCAGGTCCGCCAGGACGGGAACGAACTTCACGGCCCCGATCGCCTCGCGCAGCGTATCGGCGGCTTGGCCCTCGCCGCCGACCAGGATCGGGGCTCGGCCGGTCTCGGCCACCAGCTTCTTGACCTTCTCCAGCGTCGAGGCCACCGCCTCGCGCTCCACGGGCTTGCTGGTGAAGCCGAAGGCGCCCATCGACAGGCCAAGCCCGCCGTGGTCGTCGGCCGAGATCACCTGAACCGGGATGTGGCGGGTGTCGGGCGTGCGCTTGAGCAGGTCCAGCAGGGCCAGGCCGTCCATGTCGGGCAGGCCGATGTCCAGCATGATGGCGTCCGGCGAGAAGCGGCGGGCCAGGGACGGCACGGCGGATCCCTCGCCCGTCACCACGCCCTTGAAGCCGCCGTCGCGGACCAGGGACAGCAGGATCGAGGCGAAGCGGGTGTCGTCCTCGACGATCAGGATCACCGGATCGCCGGGCTCGATCTGCTCGCGGTCGTCGACCACGGTCTCGGCCGGTTCGACCGTGCCGGCCTCGGTCGTCGACAGACGGAAGGTCTGGACCGGCGAGATGGCGGGACGCAGCGGCTGGGCCGGCTGGGGCAAGGCGGACGGGCTGAAGTTGAGCGGCAGGTACAGGGTGAAGGTGCTGCCCTGCCCCGGCGTCGAGACGACCCGCAGCTCACCGCCCAGCAGACGGGTGATCTCGCGGCTGATCGACAGGCCCAGGCCCGTGCCGCCGTACTTGCGGCTGGTGGTGCCGTCGGCCTGCTGGAAGGCCTCGAAGATGATCCGCTGTTTGTCCTCGGGAATGCCGATGCCGGTGTCCTCGACCGAGAAGGCCAGCACCTGGCCGGCCTTGTTGAGGTGGTCGTTGCCGCTGGCCCAGCCGTCTTCCGCCCGGGCGATGCCCAGGCGCACCGAGCCGGCCTGGGTGAACTTGAAGGCGTTGGACAGCAGGTTCTTGATCACCTGCTGCAGGCGCTTGTCGTCGGTGTACATCGAGCGCGGCAGGGCCGGGTCGATGTTGATCGAGAAGTCCAGCTTCTTGTCCTGGGCCAGCTGCGAGAAGGTGCGGTCGGTCTGGTCGCGGAGGCTGGCGAACGACATCTCGCCGATGTCGAGGGTGACCGTGCCGCTCTCGATCTTCGACAGGTCCAGGATGTCGTTGATCAGGCCCAGCAGATCGGCGCCGGCGCTGTGGATGTTGCGGGCGAACTCCACCTGCTTGGCGCTCAGGTTCCCCTGCGCGTTCTCGCTGAGCATCTTGGACAGGATCAGCAGGCTGTTGAGCGGCGTGCGCAGCTCGTGGGACATGTTGGCCAGGAACTCGGACTTGTACTTCGAGGTCAGGGCCAGCTGTTCGGCCTTCTCCTCCAGCGCCGCCTTGGCCTGCTCGACCTCGGCGTTCTTGGCTTCCACCTGCTTGTTCTGGGCCGACAGCAGGACCGCCTTGTCCTCCAGCTCGGCGTTGGTCTGCTGCAGTTCGTCCTGCTTGGAGCGCAGCAGTTCTTCCGATTGGCGGAGGGACGCGGCCTGCAGTTCCAGGCGGTCGTTGGTCTTCTTCAGCTCCTCCTGCTGGGCCTGGAGTTCGGCGGTCAGCAGCTGGGACTGCTCGAGCAGGCCTTCGGTCCGCATGTTGGCGGCGATGGTCGACAGCACGATGCCGATGGATTCCATCAGCTGGTCGAGGAAGGCCTGCTGGGTCTCGTTGAAGGTGCCGAAGGTGGCCAGCTCGATCACAGCCTTCAGCTCGCCTTCGAACAGGGCGGGCAGGACGATGATGTTCTGCGGCGCGGCCTCGCCCAGGCCCGAGCTAATCTTGATGTATTCGGACGGGACGTTGGTCAGCAGGATGCGCTGGCGCTCGGCGGCGCACTGGCCGATCAGGCCCTCGCGCTGGCGCAGGCGGGCCGGCGGCCGGTCGCCCGGGTTCGAGGCGTAGCTGGCGGCCAGGTTCAGCACCGGCTCACCGTTCACGTCGTGGTCGGAGACGTAGAACACCCCGTGCTGGGCGTTGATCAGCGGGGCCAGTTCCGACAGCACCAGGTTCGACACGGTCGACAGGTCGCGCTCGCCCTGCAGCATCCGGCTGAACCGCGCCAGGTTGGTCTTCAGCCAGTCCTGCTCGGTGTTCTTCAACGTCTGATCCTTCAGATTGCGGATCATCTCGTTGATGTTGTCCTTCAGGGCGGCCACTTCGCCCGACGCTTCCACGGTGATCGACCGCGTCAGGTCGCCCTTGGTCACGGCGGTGGACACCTCGGCGATGGCGCGGACCTGGGTGGTCAGGTTGGCGGCCAGTTCGTTGACGTTGTCGGTCAGGTCGCGCCACAGGCCGGCGGCGCCCGGCACCCGCGCCTGGCCACCCAGCTTGCCTTCCGAACCCACTTCGCGGGCCACGTTGGTCACCTGGTCGGCGAAGGTGGCCAGCGTCTCGATCATGCCGTTGATGGTGTCGGCCAGCGAGGCGATCTCGCCCTTGGCGTCCAGGGTCAGCTTGCGCTTCAGGTTGCCCTGGGCGACCGCGGTCACGACGTCGGCGATGTTCCGCACCTGGCCGGTCAGGTTGGCGGCCATCATGTTGACGTTGTCAGTCAGATCCTTCCAGGTGCCGGCCACGCCGGGCACCTGCGCCTGGCCGCCCAACTTGCCTTCCGTGCCGACTTCGCGCGCCACCCGGGTCACTTCCGAGGCGAAGCCGTTCAGCTGGTCCACCATGACGTTGATGGTCGACTTCAGCTCCAGGATCTCGCCCTTCACGTCGACGGTGATCTTCTTGGAGAGGTCGCCCTTGGCGACGGCGGTGGTGACGTCGGCGATGTTGCGGACCTGACCGGTCAGGTTGGCGGCCATGAAGTTGACGTTGTCGGTCAGGTCCTTCCAGGTGCCGGCCACGCCCTTCACCTGGGCCTGGCCGCCCAGCTTGCCTTCCGTGCCGACTTCGCGGGCCACCCGGGTCACTTCCGACGAGAACGAGTTGAGCTGGTCCACCATGACGTTGATGGTGTTCTTCAGCTCCAGGATCTCGCCGCGCACGTCGACGGTGATCTTCTTGGACAAGTCGCCCATGGCGACGGCGGTGGTCACCTCGGCGATGTTCCGCACCTGGCCGGTCAGGTTGCCGGCCATCAGGTTGACGTTGTCGGTCAGCTCCTTCCAGGTGCCGGCCACGCCCTTCACCTGGGCCTGGCCGCCCAGCTTGCCTTCCGTACCCACTTCGCGGGCCACCCGGGTCACTTCCGAGGCGAAGCCGTTCAGCTGGTCCACCATGACGTTGATGGTGTTCTTCAGCTCCAGGATTTCGCCGCGCACGTCGACGGTGATCTTCTTGGAAAGGTCGCCGTTGGCGACGGCGGTGGTGACCTCGGCGATGTTCCGCACCTGGCCGGTCAGGTTGCCGGCCATGAAGTTGACGTTGTCGGTCAGGTCCTTCCAGGTGCCGGCCACGCCCTTCACCTGGGCCTGACCGCCCAGCTTGCCTTCCGTACCCACTTCGCGGGCCACCCGGGTCACTTCCGAGCTGAACGAGTTCAGCTGGTCCACCATGGTGTTGATGGTGTTCTTCAGCTCCAGGATTTCGCCGCGCACGTCGACGGTGATCTTCTTGGAGAGGTCGCCCATGGCGACGGCGGTGGTCACCTCGGCGATGTTACGAACCTGGCCGGTCAGATTGCCGGCCATCAGGTTGACGTTGTCGGTCAGCTCCTTCCAGGTGCCGCCGACACCGGTGACGTTGGCCTGGCCGCCCAGCTTGCCTTCCGTACCCACTTCGCGGGCCACGCGGGTCACTTCCGAGGCGAAGGCGTTCAGCTGGTCCACCATGACGTTGATGGTGTTCTTCAGCTCCAGAACCTCGCCCTTCACGTCCACGGTGATCTTCTTGGAGAGGTCGCCCATGGCGACCGCGGTGGTCACCTCGGCGATGTTACGGACCTGGCCGGTCAGGTTGCCGGCCATGAGGTTGACGTTATCGGTCAGGTCCTTCCAGGTGCCGGCCACGCCTTCCACGCGGGCCTGGCCGCCCAGCTTGCCTTCCGTACCCACTTCGCGGGCCACGCGGGTCACTTCCGAGGCGAAGGCGTTCAGCTGGTCCACCATGGTGTTGATGGTCGACTTCAGCTCCAGCACCTCGCCCTTCACGTCCACGGTGATCTTGCGCGAAAGGTCGCCGCGGGCCACGGCGGTGGTCACCTCGGCGATGTTACGGACCTGGCCGGTCAGGTTGCCGGCCATGAGGTTCACGTTATCGGTCAGSTCCTTCCAGGTGCCGGCCACGCCCTTCACGTTGGCCTGACCGCCCAGCTTGCCTTCCGTACCCACTTCGCGGGCCACGCGGGTTACTTCCGAGGCGAAGCTGTTGAGCTGGTCCACCATGGTGTTGATGGTGTTCTTCAGCTCCAGAACTTCGCCCTTCACGTCCACGGTGATCTTGCGGCTCAAGTCGCCGTTGGCGACGGCGGTGGTGACCTCGGCGATGTTCCGCACCTGGCCGGTCAGGTTGGCGGCCATGAGGTTCACGTTGTCGGTCAGGTCCTTCCAGGTGCCGGCCACGCCCTTCACCTGGGCCTGGCCGCCCAGCTTGCCCTCGGTGCCGACTTCGCGCGCCACGCGGGTCACTTCCGAGGCGAACGAGCCCAGCTGACCCACCATGGTGTTCACGACCTTGCCGATGCGCAGGAACTCGCCGCGCAGGGGGCGTTCCTCGTTCTCCAGATCCATGGTCTGGGAAAGGTCGCCCTTGGCGGTGGCGCCGATCACGCGGGCCATTTCGGCGGTCGGGTGGACCATGTCGGTGATCAGGTTGTTGACCGCCTCGACGCTGTCCGCCCACGAGCCCGTGGCGCCCGGCAAACGAGCGCGATGATTGATCTTGCCTTGCTTGCCGACCACGTCGCCGAGGCGTTCGAACTCTTTCGAGATTTGATCGTTCAGGTTGACGGCGTCGTTGAACGCCTCGGCCAGTTCACCGTCCAGGCCGGACAGGTCGGTGGGGAGCCGCACCGAGAAGTCGCCGCGCCGGAAGGCGCGTAGGGCGGCCAGGAGCTGGTGGTTGTCGAGCCCGCGCTGCTGCGCCTTGGACTGTGCCGCCGGCATTGAACATACTCCACGTCGAAATCGTTCGATCACGTGGGCGGCGCTAGATGAGACGATGGTCCAGGCCTTTGAAGCGGTTCACGCTCTCGACAACCTAGACCGGTCCTCATGACCCCCCGAACGGGTCCAACGCGGGGGCAAATCTTTGGTTCCGCTTTACGGTGAAGCTTTTTCGGGCGGCGTGCGGCCGGCCTAGCGGGCCAGCTTCGCGCGAACCGAGACTTCGACCTTGTCGACCCCGCGCAGGGCGTCGCCGGAGGCCTCCAGCTGGCTCTTGAAGACGTGCAGGTCGCCGGTGTCGATGCGCCTGATCTTCTTGTCGCGCGCCCATTCCAGCCCGATCGTCTGGCCAAGCCGGCAGGCCTTGGGCAGCAGGGCGGCGTACTCGCTGGGACCGCCGCGGGCCAGAAGCTTGCCGACGATGTCGTTCCAGTTCGGCGAGCCTGGAAAGCACATCGGCAGGTGATCGCAATCGCCGGTCCAGAACCGTCGGTACCAGCGCTGATGCAGCGCCGTGTCGAACCTCAAGGCGGCCGGATCCAGCTGGGACCGGCAATCGGCGCGGACATAGTCCTGGGCTTGGGCGCCGCCGGCCAGGCCCAGCGTCAACGCGGTCAGGAGAGCGGTCACCGCCCCACGATACGCCATGCCCTAGACCATGCTCGCCATCGGGCCGTCCGCGCGGCCGTCGACGAACTGGCGCACATAGGGATTGTCGGTCTGGTCCAGTTCGGCCGGGGTGCCGCGCCAGATGATCTTGCCGGCGTTGAGCATGGCGATCTCGTCGCCGATCGTGCGGGCCGAGGCCAGGTCGTGGGTGATCGACACCGCGGTGCACCCCAGCCCCCTCACCTGCTCGACGATCAGTTCGTTGATCGCCGACGAGGTGATCGGGTCCAGGCCCGTGGTCGGCTCGTCGAAGAAGATGATCTCGGGATTGGCCACCACCGCCCGGGCCAGGCCGACCCGCTTCTGCATGCCGCCCGACAGCTCGGACGGATAGGAGTCGGCGACGTGGGCGGCCAGGTGGACGCGGCCCAGGGCCTCGATCGCCCGCGCCTTGGCCTCCTTGCGGGGCACGCCGTCGGCGTTGATCAGGCGGAAGGCGACGTTCTCCCAGACGCTGAGGCTGTCGAACAGCGCCGCGCCCTGGAACAGGACGCCGATGCGTTCGAACAGCTTGCGACGCGACGCCCCGCCCATGCCCAGCAGATCCTCGCCGTCGACCAGCACCTTGCCGGCGTCGGGGCGCACCAGGCCCATGGCGACCTTGATGGTCACCGACTTGCCCTGGCCCGACCCGCCGATGATCACCAGCGACTTGCCCGCCGCGACGCTGAGGTCCAGCCCGTCCAGGACCGGACTGTCGAAGCGCTTGCGCACGCCCTTCCATTCGAGTTTCGGCGTCTGGGTCATGCGGCGGTGAACAGGGTTGTGAGGAAGTAGTCGGAGGCGAAGATCAGGATCGCCGAGGACACCACCGCGTGGGTGGTCGCCCGGCCGACGCCCCGCGCGCCGCCCTTGGCGTTGTAGCCGTGATAGCAGCCCATCAGGGCGACGATGAACCCGAACACGGCCGCCTTGATCAGGCCCGACCCGACGTCCCAGCCCTGGATGAAGTTCATCGTGTTGCGCATGTAGATCGTCGAGTTGAAGTCCAGGATGCGCACGGCCACCAGCCAGCCGCCGGCCACGCCGATGATGTCGGCGACCAGGGTCAGCAGAGGCAGGACCAGAGTCGCGGCCAGCAGGCGCGGCGCGACCAGGTAGCGGAACGGATCGGTCGACAGGGTGCGCATGGCGTCGATCTGCTCGGTGGCGCGCATCGCCCCGATCTCGGCGGCGATGGCGGCCGACACCCGGCCCGCCAGCATCAGGGCCGCCAGCACGGGCCCCAGCTCACGCGTGATGCCCAGGGCGACGATCTGGGGCATCACCTGCTCGGCGTTGAAGCGCCCGCCCCCGGTGTAGATGTTCAGTCCCAGGGCCGCGCCGGTGAAGATCGCCGTCAGGCCGACGACCGGCAGCGAGAAGAAGCCGATGGCCGCCAGCTGGCGCAGCAGCTGGATCGGGAACCAGGGCGGGGTGAACACCGAGACGACGCCGCGCAGGGCGAAGACCCCGACCCCGCCCACCATGCGCAGCGCGCCCAGGGTCGAGCGCCCGATCGTGCGCAGGGGCTTGAAGATGCCCGGGATCGCGGCTTGGACCGCGGCCATCTCAGTAGCTGTCCGGAGCCGTGGCGGCGGACGCGGCGGGCGGCGTCTCGCCGGCCGCCGGGGCGGCGGCGGCGCCCGCTCCCCCTTGGGGCCGCATCACCGATCCGATCAGGCCGAACAGGTCGACCGCGCCCTGGGTGTTGTCGATCTCGCCGCCCGGCGGGATGTTGTCGACCGCGCCGCCGGGCGCGATCGCCACGTGGACGCCGCCCAGCAGGCTGTCGCTGGTGACCTTGGCGCTGGAATCCGAGGGCAGCTTGACGTCGGGGTCCAGGGTCAGCTTGGTCACCGCCAGATAGGTCTTGGGGTCMAGCTTGATTTCCGAAACGGTGCCGACCTTCACCCCCGCGACGCTGACCGCCGCGCCCGGCGCCAGCGAACCGACCTGGCCGAACTTGGCCGTGACGTCATAGCCGCCCGGCTTGCGGCCCACGCCGCCGACGCTCAGCGAATAGACCAGGAAACCCGCCGCCAGGACGAGCACGAGAAGACCCATCAAGGTCTCGGCCCATTGTTCGCGCAACCCCATGATCCCGAGTCCCCGCTCTTACCGCGACGCCGGACGCTGAGCGTCGCGCTGCAATTGGCTGATCAGCACATCGATGTTGCCGCCGGCGTTGTCGATGGTCGAAACGAAATCCTGCTGCTGGGTGATCGCCAGCCAGACGCCCTTGAACTGGACGTCGACGACCTTCCAGGCGGTTCCACCACCCAGCACCCGCCAGGACACCTGCACCGGCTGCCCCAGCTGGCCGCCCGAGATGGTGGTGTTGACGATCACGTCGCCCGGCTTGCGCACCGTCGAACCCGTCACCTTCAGGGTCTCGCCGTGATAGTCGCTGATGCGGTTCTGGTAGACGCTTTCGGCATAGACGCGGAACGCCGGCGCGAAGCGGGCGCGCTGATCCGGCGTGATGGTGCGCGCGTACTTGCCGAGCACGAAATTGGTGATCCGCGGCACGTCTGCCAGTTCGTCGATGCCCTGGTGGAAGGTCGCCTTCTTCTGGGCCACGCTCTGGTTCTTGTCGGCCAGGACCGAGATCACCCGCTGGGCCCGCGTCTGGACGAACTGCTCGGCCTGCGGTTCGCGCGGCCCCTGCGCCAGGGCCGGCGCGGCCTGGGTCATGACGCCGAGGCCGACCAGGGCGACCAGGGCCAGTTGGGCGAAGCGACGTGTGGGATGGGCGTTCGTMATGGGCGTATCCGGGGGATCTATTGTGGTTCGGGAGAGGCCGCGGGGGCGGCCGGCTCGGCAGGCGCGGGTTGGGGCGTAGCGGATTCGGCGGGAACGGTCGAAGTCTCCGGCGACGGGGCGACAGGATCGGTCGCGGCCGGGACGTCGTCGAAATCGGGCAGCTCCTGCACCGCGCCCGTCGCCTCGCGGATCAGGGCCTCGCGGTGCTGGCCATAGGCCGAGCGCGCCGTGGCGTAGGGATCGACCGCCTGGTCCAGCGCCCGGAACGCCAGGTCGGCGTTGGCGCGGGTGTCGATCGTCTGGGTGACCAGGCGCGTGATGCCGAACGGGCTGGTCCAGCCCTGCCCCGCCAGGCCGATCGGGTCGGTGAAGAAGTCGAACACCCGGCCGACGCCGTCGCGGAAGTTCAGCGGTCCCAGCACCGGCACGTACAGATACGGACCGGGCTTGACGCCGTAGCGGCCGAAGGTCTGGCCGAAGTCGGCGTCGTGGGAGCGGATGCCCATGCCGGCCGCGACGTCGAACAGCCCCAGCACCCCGACCGTGGAATTGATCGCGAACCGCGCCGTCGTCCGGCCCGCCCGCTTGGGCTTGCCCTGCAGGACGTCGTTCAGGAACGTGCTGGGTTCGCCCAGATTGTAGACGAAGGCGCTGACCCGGTGCCGCACCGGCGTCGGCGCCACGGCCATGTAGCCGTGGGTGACCGGCGCGAACACGGCGCGGTCCAGACCCATGCTGAAGGCGTAGCTGCCCCGGTTGAAGCCCTCGAGCGGATCATACTCGATCTGCGCCATGTCGGACGCCGCATCCGGCGCGGCGACCAGCGGGATGGGCGTTTCGCGCGCATCCCCGGCGTGCGCGGACGAAGCCGCCGCCGAGACACCCCCAGCGGCGATCACGGCCAGAGCCATGGTCGCTGTCCGTACAATCACGCTCAAGCCCTGCATTTTCTTCAGTATCTTCGTGGCCGACGCACCGATCCTCCTGGCGAGTTCGCCAGGCGTCGGCAGGAGGCATGTAGGCGCCGCTCGAAGCTAGGCAAGGGCTAGAGGCCGTTAGAACGTCATCCGCGTACGGAAGCTGAACCGTGGTGCAGAATCGTGACGCCGGCCAAGCTCGACCTGACACAACTCTTGCGACGCATGATCTTTACCTTGTCGCGATGGTGGAGATTGGGCAGACTTCGTCGTCAAAGCGAGGCGAGCCATGGACCGTTTGCGTGCGCCGTTCTTCTGGCTGGCGGGCTTCGTCCTGCTGGTGGCCCTGCTGATCGAATGCGCTTCGGCGTTCATCCTGGACGCCGTGCATCAGGCCGGTTTCGAGGCCTCGACCCCGGGCCTGGGCATCCGCTACCTGCCGGTCCTTGACGGCCTGCTGTTCTACACCGTCGCCTTGATGGGCTTGGGCATCCTGCTGTCCCGCAGCGTGATCGGTCGCGTGCAGGGCATCGTCACCCTGGTGATCGCCTTCTTCGGCCTGCTGGGCACGATCGTCATGGCCCTGGCGGCCCTGGGTCTGCTGATCCTGATGGTCACCCTGCTGGTGGCCATTCCGTTCGGGACCATCGCCTATTTCGCCGCCTTCGCCGACTTCCCGACGGGCGCGGCCACCGCCACCCTGGGCCTGATCCTGATCCTCAAGATCGTCTTCTGCATCCTGCTGATCCTGGCCCACGAGCGCTTCCTGCAGAACAAGGGCATCGTCATCCTGAGCGCGGTGTCGATCGGCGCGACCCTGTTGCTGGCCTTCCTGATCGACTTCCCGCCGGGCTTCCTGGCCAGCATCACCGACGCCATCGGCGCGTTGATCATCGCCATCGTCGGCGCGATCTGGCTGCTGATCCTGCTGATCGGCTCGATCCTGGCGACGATCTCGGCGCTGCGGACCGTCCGCGTCTAGACGTGGATCACCGGACCGTCACCTCCACCGACTGGTCGCCCAGGGGCTTGATCTCGATCACGCCGCCCGATCGATAGATCACCGCCGAGACGTCGTCGTCCTTGGCGCGGCAGAAGAACTTGCCGTCGCCGGCCTTCCGGGCCTTGCGCCAGGCGTCGCCGCAGTCGTCGACCTCGTCCTCGTCCACGAGGGTGTTCTCGGCGCACAGGCACGCGGTCTGGGGGCTCGTCTCCCCCTGTCCGGGCGCAAGGACCGTGTAGGTCGCGATCGCGCCGCGTCCCACGATCAGCCGAAGGCGGGCCATGCGCATGTCCTTGTTGGCCGCCGGGACGGACACGGTCTGGGACTTACGGTCCTCGGCGGCCGGGAATTCGACCACCTCCGCCTTCTTGAACAGCTTCGGCGCGAACGGGCGCGAGATGCTGCCCATGACGGCGGCCATCGACGGAGGCTCCCAGTCGGCCAGGGCGTCCTCGTCGATATTGCCGTTGCTGTCCGTGGGCGGCCCGTGAGCCGACGGCGGCGCGGGCGGCGTGGTGGCCCGGTAGACGGCCACGCCGATCGCCACGACGAAGCCGAGGACGATAAGGATCAGGATGATGATGACGATCTTCATCGGCGCAGCTCAACCATAACCGGCCATCATGATCGCCACGAACGCGGCGCCCAGCCCCGCCACGCCGATCACCGAGGTGACGATGGCCAGCGGCCAGGGCCAGCAGACCCAGCCCGTTACCGTGCCGCTGCCGTCCAGKAACCGCTGACCGGTCCGATCCGTGGGATTGGCGATGCCGTAGGCCATCACCTCCCAGGGATTGTCGAAATAGGTCCACCAGGTGATCGCGTCCCCGATCCGGCGGCTGGAATCGATCAGGCCGGCGATCAGAGCCGGGATAAGGGTCACCAGCATCCAGCCGACATAGGAGAACCAGAAGAACGGCCCCAGCAGCCGGTTCTGCCAGATATGGATCGTCTCGTGCTTGAACAGGTCCGTCGTCGGGTCCCAGGCGTCGGTGTTGCTCATCACCGCGCCCTGGGTGAAGGCGAAGCCCGACCGCACCGCGAAACCCTGCTTGTAACGATGGGCGTCGTGGCGGTCCTCGTCGGGGCCGTCGCCGTGGTCGCCCCAGGCGAAGTTGATCAGGTGCATCAGGACACCGTTGGTGTTGCCGCCCAATCCCCAGGTAACGTCCAGCAGGAAGGCGGGCGCGCCAAGGCCCGCCCACTTGTGGGTGGCCCACAGGCCGTCGAACAGGCCCACCAGCCCGCCCACCACCAGGGCGATCCACAGCAGCGCCTCTACGCCGATCACGGGGTGGCCGAAGCCCAGCGAGATCAGGTTCACCACGCCCGGCCAGATGAAGAACAGCAGGCTGGTCACGGTGATCGCCGCGTCCGAGTCCCCGCCGACGCTCAGCATGATGCTGATGAAGGTCCGCGCCAGGAAGGCGCCGAACGTCGCGGTGAGGAAGGTCTCCAGCACCCGCCACATCGCCGCGCTTCCGTCGCCCTTGGCCAGCCGCACGATCAGGGCCACCAGCGCCCCGGCCACGCCGAAGGCCAGGGATCCGAGAATGGCCTCCAGAGAGAATATCCGCTCCATGATGCGCTCCTTGCGGACCCGCCGGCCCTCCTGCATGCGTTCCTGGACCCGCGCCCGGCGGGTCCAGGCGTTCGGACGCCTAGCCCGCGGGCGACGTGACCTTGGTTCTCGGGATGATCCGCTCCGGCCGGCAGGCGCGGTAGCGGGACGGCCCCGCGGCGTTCTCCTGGGCCACGACCGTGCGCCGCTCGCCGGTGACGCAGACGTGGTCGCCGTTGTAGCCGTCGCGCCAGACATAGCCCATGAGGCAGGTGTCCGGACCGTACGGCCCGCCGTTCGGGTTACGGCGCGCGCCGGCCTGGCTGTTCTMCAACGCAGCCAGGTAGCGGGACTCCGGCGGGACGCAGACCCGGTCGTTGGGCCAGGCCTCGCGCCAGACGAAGCCGTCGATGCACGCGCCGACCGCCGGATCGCAATTGGCTTCGGCCGGCTCGACGATCGGCGGTTCCTCCTTGGGCTCGTCCGGTGGAGGCGTGACCACCGGCAGGGGGATGGCCACCGTCAGGAGGATGGGCTCGCTCTTCTTGGCCTTGGCGTCGGCGGCGGGCGACTGGTCCAGCACGGTGTCCGGAGCCTTGTCGATCGCCTTGTCGGTCCGCTTCACCGTCTTGTAACCGGCCTTGTCCAGCGCCTTGACGGCGTCGGCGTAAGGTTGGCCGACCACGTTCGGGACCTTGCCCCCGCCGCCCAGCGCCACGACGGCGATGATCACGGCGATCACCAGGACCAGCACCCCGCCGGCCACCGCGATGATCCACCACGGGAACGGCTTCTTGGGCGGCGGCGCCGGGCCGGCGGCGGCGGGGACGGTGACCGTCGCCGCCGTGCTGTCGGTGCTGTCGTTGTCGGGATCGTTGACATTGGTCGCCCGCAGCTTGATCCGATGCTGGCCGGGCGGGGTCGCGGCCGGGATCTTGGCGACCACGGTCACGGTCTGGTTCTCACCCGCCGCGATCGGCCGTTCCGGTTCCCCCTGGACCTGGTACCACTCGGGCTTGGCGTCGCCCTGGACCTGGACGCTGAAGCGCGCGGTCAGGCCCTCGCCCGTCTTGTTGGTGACGCCGAACACGGCGCTGCCCTTGTGGAAACCGCCTTCCGTCTTCAGCGCGACGGTGGTCGGTCCGTCCGGAATCTCGAAACTCGGCATGTCCTGATCCTTGGGTTCGACATCCTCGCGATCGACGCCGCGCCGCGGGCCATGCGCCCGCGACGCGGCCCGCGATCACTTCGGCAGGGTCCTCAGAGTGGTCGGCGCGACCGTCTTCACCGACCGCATCTGCGTGCTGTAGGTCAGGATGTTCGCGTCCACGATCGCGCGGCAGAACGCGATGTTGGCCTGGGCGCTGGCGACCGTGATGTTCACCCGGGTGCCCAGGGCGACCCTGGTCTTCGGCTCGATGCTCTGGGTCATGATCATGTTGGGCGTCCCGACGCAGGTGGAGCCGATGGATCCGATGTCGGTCCCGGCGTTCTTCAGCGCCTGGATGCCCGCGATCCCGCCGATCTGCGGGCTGAGCAGGTTGGGCACGACCACGCCGGGATCGGTCGTCAAGGTCACGACGCTGCCCTTGGGGGCCTTGGTGTCGCCAGCCGGATTCTGGACCTGGACGGAGTCCGGCTGCTGGCCGGAGGCCTTCCCGACCGCCGAGACGACCTTGAAGCCGCGATCCTCGAGCAGGGCCTGGGCGGCCACCAGCGGCTTGCCGGCGACGCTCGGCACGGCCACCGTCTCGCCCACGGCCACGGTCAGCTTGACCTCGGTCGTGGCGGGATCGGCCTGCGCGTCGGCCGCGGGGTCCTGCTTGAACACCTGGCCCAGGGTCTTGTCGTTGGAGACCTCCTCGATCGCCGGCCCGACCTTGAAGCCGGCCTTCTCGAGCACCGCGGCGGCGTCCGGATAGTCCAGCCCGGTCACCCCGGGCACCGCGACCGTCGGCACGCCCGCGACAGTCAGCTGGACCTGGGTCGTCTTGGGATCGGCCTTCGTGCCGGCCGCGGGAACCTGCAGGAACACCTTGTCCAGGGGCTCCTTGCCGGGCGGCGCCTGTCTAATCTCGGGCGCGGCGCCGTAGCCCTTGTCCTTCAGGGCGGCGACGGCGGAGGCGTAGTCCATCCCGATCACTTTCGGGACCTTCGAGCCGCCGCTCATCACGACGACGGCGATGATCACCCCGATCACCAGCACCAGCACGCCGGCGGCCACCGCGATGATCCACCACGGGAACGGCTTCTTCTTGACCGGCGGCTTGACGACCGCCGGGATCGTGATGGTCGCGGCGGTGCTGTCGGTGCTGTCGTTATCCGGGTCGTTGACGTTGGTGGCGCGCAGCTTGATCCGGTGCTGACCGGCCGGCGTCGCGGCGGGGATCTTCGCCAGCACGGTGACCGTCTGAGTCTCGCCGGCAGCGACCGGCCGCTCGGGCTCGCCCTGGATGGAGTACCATTCGGCCTTGCCGGCGCCCTGGATCTGCACGCTGAACCGGGCGGTCAACCCCTCCCCGGTCTTGTTGGTGACGTTGAACACGGCGTTGCCCTTGTGGAAGCCGGCCTCCGTCTTCAGGGCTACGGTCGTGGGGCCGTCCGGAATCTCGAAACTCGGCATGGGCGTTCGTCCTCGTGCTCGCGATCAGGCTGCAGAAAATTCGATTTCGTAGGTCGTGTAGGCGGGACGCTCTTCGTCGACGATCCGACGCACTAGATCGGCCAAAGGCCGTGCGGCCGCCGGAGCGACGACGCGCAGATGGAAGCACCGGGCTTCGCCCTTGGGCCCCGGCGGGTTCTCCTGGACGGCATAGCCGGGCAGCCCGGTCGCCACGGTCAGGAAGCGTTCGAGAGTCCGTCGGGTGCCGCGCCAGCGCGCCAGCTCGGCCGCCTCCAGGCACAGCAGCCGCAGGCGGCCCAGCCCGGCGGCATAACGGGGCGCGCCTTCGCCCGGGCGGCCGCCGGTCCAGTCGAGATAGCGCTCCAGGTCCAGCCAGCGGGCCAGCATCAGGGCGAAGTTCGGCGGCGCGCGCATCGGATCGACGTGGGCGTCGAGGTTCGCCAGGGCGGTCTCGGCCGGCGCCTGCAGCATCTCCATCACCTCCAGCGTCGCCGCCAGCGGCTTCTTGGGCGTGATGGCGGACTGGTAGGTCTCCGGCAGCAGGCGGGCGATGCGGTCGCGGTTCATCGTCAGCCCCCCGTATCGTCGTCGATCACCACCGAAAGGTGATGCTGGTCGGCGCAATAGAGCCAGTTGGGCGGCAGCGGGATCCGGTCGGTGAACACCGTGGCCGACGCGGTGGCGAAATGCTGGGCCCCGTCCAGGCTGCGATAGACGCCCATGGGGCCGCCCGCGAAAACCATCGGCGCCGCGCCGGCGACGGGCGCCGCCGCCACGCTGGACACCACGTGCAGCAGCCGTTCGGTGTCGCGGATCGGCAGGCCGGCGTCCAACGGCGCGGCCCGCCAGGACGGCGCCGCCGCCGTGGTGTCCAGGGCCAGCACGCCGCCGCGATTGGAGCCGGCGAACACCCATTGGTCCGCGAAGGCTAGGCCCTCGCAAGAGCCGCCCTGCCAGCCGATGTTGAACGGCTTGAAACCCTCGGGGTCGTCGGCGCCGCCCGACCGCAGCTCCACCCGGAAGGCGCCCGAGCCTTGCTGGCCGGCCTCGGCCGCCGCCGCCGCCCACAGGAAATCGCGGGCGTTGAAGCGCTGCACCGTCAGGCTGCGGATGTCCTGGTTCACCAGCCCGATGGGATGGAAGCTCTCGGACACCCCGCCCAGGGCCGACAGATAGACCCCGCCCTTGACCCGCGCGGCCACCGCGACCTGCACCACCCCGGCCGACGACACCGAGGTCGTCACGGCGTAGAAGCCCTTGGTGTCACGGGTCTTGTCCACGACCACGGGGGCCGGGCCCGCGTCGCCGAAGGGCTTGAGCTGGCGAAGGCCCTCGCCCGTGGCGATCAGCAACAGGGGCGAGCCCTCCCGGTCGACCCAGTCGGCGTCGGACACGTCGCTGTTGAACACCGCCGCCTCGGTCTTCCAGGTCTCGCCGCAGTCGCGCGACACGTGGATCGCCCCGCCGGCCTTGCGGACCACGCCCAGCGCCATCAGGCCCGGCCGGTCGCGGTGGCGGCGAACGAACAGCGGCCGGTCGCCGTCGGCCTTGAACACCACCGACCAGGTGTTGCCGTCGTCCAGGCTGCGATGCAGGCCCTGGTTGGTGGCGGCGAACCAGGTGCGGGCCTGGTGCGGGTCGCGCAGCAGGTCCGACACGTCGCGGTCGGGCGCCTCGCCGATGGTCAGGCGCAGCTGGTCGGCGTAGCGCACGCTGGGATCGGCCAGCATGGCCTCGTAGACGTCCGAGGCGCGCAGGACCTGGCCGAAGGGCTCGTCGCGCAGCGGCGAGAACAGCTTGTTGAGCCGCACCCGCAGCCGGGCCTCGACCGCCGGGGCGTCCTCCTCGCGGCTGACCACCACGCGCGCGGCCACCGACACGGGGCGCACCCTGGCCCAGCCGACCGAGGTCTGCACGCCCAGCGGCCGGCGCTGGTCGACGGCCTTCTGGACGCGGGCCCGCAGTTCCTCGCTGCGGCGATCGACCACCGCCTGGGCGGTCACCCCCGCGTCGGGCAGCGTCTCGGGATCGACGGCCGGCACCAGCAGGATCTCGACCACCCCGGGGGCGGCGTGAGCCCAGACCTGCGACTGGGCGTAGGCCTTGGCCCGGGCCACGGCCCCGACGCTGAGCGCCACCCGCTCGAAGTCGCGGGCGGTGACGGCGCAGCGCATGGACGTCAGCTCCAGCGGTCCGCGCCGCAGCGCCGCCTGCACGGTTTCGGCCTCGGCCCCGCCGGCGGCGCGCGCCGCGTTGGTCACCGTCAGGCCGGCGATCGGGGTCTTGAACACGGTGAGGACGCCGGGCGCGACGTTGCCGGCGCGCCCGCCGCCGATGCGATACCAGACCCGGATGTCACGCCCCAGGGCCGGCACGGCCGACAGCGGCGTGGACCCCTCCCCGGCCATGGCCGGGGCGAACTGGATGCGGCCGGTGGCGCGGTCGACCCGGTAGACGCAGTCGGTGGGCGCGGCGTCGGCGAAGCTGAAGACCTCGCGCCAAATCCGATAGCTCTTGTCGCCCAGCGTGCGCGACACCGCCCCGTCGGCCAGTTCGGCGCTGTCGGCCTCGACGCCGACAATCAGGTCCAGGCCGTCGCCGGACGGGGCGATGATCGGGGGACGCCGCACCTGCACGCTGAGGCCGGGCCCGCCCGTGCCGGCGCCGACCGACTCCGCCTCGATCGTCTCGCAATGGAGGGCCGGTGCGTCGACGCTCTTCTGGTCGACCGGCAGGATCGCGGCCTGGGTGACCATGAAGGTCACCGACCCATCGCTGGTGGCGATCCGGGCTCCAGCGGGGATGGTGATCCGCGCATTGCCTTCGGCGCGGGTGAAGGTCAGGGTCACCGCCGCCGCGGCCGGCGGCCGGATCTGGGCGCCGACCAGGTTCAGCAGGCTGACATACAGCTTCTCCGGCACGCGATTGAGCCGATACAGCATGGTGTCGGTCAGGTAGGCGAAGGTCTCCAGCAGGGTGATGCCGGGGTCGCTGGGATTGCGGTCGGTCCATTCCGGGCACGATCGGTCGATGACCTTGACGGCGTCGGCCATCAGCTCGGCGAAGGTGCGGTCGTCCAGCTTGGGCGTGGGCAAGGGCATCAGGCGGCCTCCCCTTGCAGGTCGAGGCCGAACTGCAGCTGGCCCGGCTGGTTGCTGCTGCGCACCCGGTAATCCAGCGAGACGTTCAGCTGGCTGGGCGCGGCGGGATCGACGCCGGCGTCCAGCCGCACGATCTCGATCCTGGGCTCCCAGCGCTTGAGCGACTGGCGCACATAGTGGATGGCCAGGCCGGCGGTCGTGGCGTCGTTGGGGGCGAACATCAGCCGATGCAGCGGGCAGCCGTAGCTGGGCCGCATCACGCGCTCGCCGGGGATGGTGGTCAGCAGCAGGATGATCGCCTGGCGCACGGCGTCGGCGCCGCTGACCTCGGCCAGCCGCCCCGCCGGCGACAGGACCAGCCCGGCCGGCCGCCGCAGCTCGGACGTGCCTCCGCCCAGCTCCGCGCCTTCGAACCGAATGCCCCGAACGCTCTTCATGCTCAACTCCCGGCCGCCACGAGGCGCTGGCCGGGATCGACCACGCGATAATTGACCGTGCCCGGTGGCGACCCGTCGGTAAGCCCCGTCACCGTGTCCAGGCACACGGCCCGGCCGCCGATGGTGACGAAGGTGGAATAGCCCTGCTTGACGGCCAGGGTCGTCAGGCAGGGGCGCAGGCCGATGACCGGATTGGCGTTCGGACAGGCCGAGATCGGCCGCGACTGCGGGTTGGGATTGACCAGCGCCAGCCGGTTCTTGATGCGCACCAGGGTCTGGGTGGGCGCTATGCCCACCCGGCCGCCATGATCACACACCAGTGTCGCGTCCTGGGTCAGCCACAGCATGCTCAACCCTCCTCGAACGCGACGGCGGCGGCGCGGATCGTCAGCCGGCGCCCCGGGGCCTCGATGACAAGGTCGCCGCTGGCCCTCAGGCGCGAGCCGTTGGGGCCGAACTCGAACAGGCCGCCCGCGCGGGTCTCCAGCCGCGCCAGGGCGTCGACGCTGTCCAGGGTCAGCACCTGGCCGCCCGGCGTCCGCACGGTGAAGGCCCGGGCCCCGGCCGTCCCCGCGCCGCGCGGTCCCGGCGCCGTGCGTTCGCCATAGAGGCCGCCCAGCACCACGCCCCGCGCCGGATCGCCATCCGGGAACAGCACCAGCACGTCGTCCTCCGGTTCCGGCAGGATCGCCACGCCCTTGTCGGCGCCCGCGCCCAGCAGCAGCACCGACATCCAGCCGGTCTCGACGTCGCCCAGCACCGGCAGCTTGACCCGGACTCGCGCCAGGCCGTCGGGATCGTCGGCGTCGGTCACCTTGCCCAGGGTGAAGGCGGGCGTGCGCGGCCGGTCGGGCCGGACCGGCGGTTCGGTGGAGATTTCGACCACGTAGCCGCGGGTTTCCTCGAAGCGATGCAGGGCCCGCGTCACCACGCAGCGGCCGTCGACCAGGTCGCCGAGGCCCTCCAGGTTCACCGGCCGTCCCGGGCGCAGATGGGTGTCGCCCTCGACCACCGCGTCCAGCAGCACGGCGCGCGCCACCGCCCGGTCGAGATCGGCCTGGGCCAGGCTCTCGGCCTCGGCGGCGTCGGCCGCGAGGCGGTTGAACAGGGTCCGTCCGCCCAGGTCCGGAAAGGCGGTCAACCCGCCGTCGCGCAGTTCCTCGGCGTCCTGCCGGGCCAGGCCCGCCCGGGCGTTGGCCGAGACCGCCCGCGAGGGGTCCCACGACTGGGCGCTGGTCCAGGGGCGCAGCGAGTCCGCCCCCGCCGAGGCCCGCGCCTCGATGATCTCGCGCCGCATCCGCAGCGGGATCGGCTCGCCCTCGCCCGCCAGGCTGATCAGCCGCAGGTCGCCGCCCTCCACCACCAGATAGAGGCCCGCGTCCCGCGCCAGGTCGACCACCAGGTCGAAGTCGTTCTGGTCATGCTGGACGATCAGGGCGCGGGTCGGCGGATGCTCGGCGCACTGGAACCCTAGACCCAGATCGCCGGCCATCTGGCCCGCGACGTCAGCCACCGTCTGATCGGTCAGGGCCCGAGCCCGTTGGCGCAGCCGCGCCCGGTGCAGCTTGTCGAGCGCCCGCAGGCGCACGATCMGGCCCTGGTCGGCGTCGTTCTGGTACTCGACGGCGGTGATCTCGCCGTCGAACAGATCGCCCGAGCCGTCGATCGAGAAGGCCAAGCCCGCTCCTAGCCGCAACCCTCTCAGGGCGTCGGCCGGCGGCTCGGCGAAGACCAGTTCGGCCATGGCCGGCGCGTTGAGCGCCTGGCGCACGAAGGCCGAGACCGCGTAGCGGCCAAGGGTCGGGTCCAGGGGCGATCCGTCCAGGCGGGCCCTCAGCGGGCGGTTGGCGAAGATCGAGGTCATGCCCGCGCCTCCAGAAGGATCGCCAGCGAAGGCAGCACGATCGTCGTGCCCTCCGGAATGTCGAGGGGGTCGTCGATGCTGTTGTAGGTGGCGATGTCGGGCCACAGGCTGGGATCGCCGTAGCCGTCGTCGGCCATCTGATCGAGCCGCTTCAGGGGCAGGCCTTCGCTGTCGACCGGCATGTCGACGGCCGGGTACTGATCGGTGGATCCGCCTTCCAGGTCGAACGGCGACTCGAACTGCGGGGTCACCGGCCGAGCGGGCGCCGGGCGCGGCTCGGAATCCTCGACGCGACGCAGGCGCAGGCTGAGCCACGACCGACGCGGCGCCCCGTCGGCGTTGAACCGCTCCAGCCGTTCGGCCACGTGGAGCACGACGCTGGGGATGTTCCACGACTTGCCCCAGATGAACCGCACGGTGGGCGGAGCCGAAAAGCCGTCGGCGGCGACGGCGTTCTCGGTCAGGTCCCAGAGCGGACGGGTCAAGGCGCGGACATCGTCGTCCGCGGCCGGGCCCTGGCCGTCTTCCGGCGTGTTCGACGGGCGGCCCTCCCGGGCGATCTCGACGTCGAACAGCAGGTTCAGGTCGTATTCGGTGACGCCGCCGCCGGTGGCGATCAACGGATCCTCGGACCGCGCCACGCCGGTCAGGAAGCCGCCGCCGGCCACCCGCGTCCGCACGCCGGCGGTTCGCCGGGCCTCGAGGCTCTCGGGGTTGAGCAGGCAGGAAAGCCGCTCGCCCGTCCGCTCCAGCAGGAAGGCTACACGCTCCATCGCCCCTCCTCCTGTTCACGAGCCAGTTGGTCCCAGCGGGGCGGCGGAACCTCGACCCCGGTCGGCGCGGCGAAGGTCGCCGGCGGAAGCGCGGGCCAGCGGTCGTCCGACGGCTGGTCGGAGAAGGCGCGCGGGACGGCGCGCGAAGTGAACGRCCGGCGCGCCGCGTAGGTCGGCCGTTTGTCGTGGGGCTCGCCGGCCGAGGTGGCGGCCGCGACCTGACGGGCCATCCGCCCGACGGCGGGGTGGCGCTCCCGGTCTTCGCCTGGATCCGACGGCGCGGCTCGCTCTTGGGGCGGATCGCGAGGTGGGAGGATCGAGGCGACCCGCGCCCGGGGCTCGACMGCCAACGCGGTGAAGAACGGCGCCGGGGGGCCGGGCCTCGGCTTCGACGATGACAGGTCGATCGGGGGCGCCGCCGTCGCGACGACCGGGTCGGAGGCGGCGGGACGCTGGGCGCGCGGGTGCGGCCTGGCTCGCAGCGCTGTCAGGGCTCGGAAGATCGCATGTCGCCCGGGCGACGACGGCCGGGCGCGCCAGACCCGTTCCGGGACGTCGGTTCGGCGATCCGCCGCCAGGAACGGAAAGGCTGGACGGGGCTTAGGCGCGGCCCCTACAGCGGTCGCTTCAGGGGTTTCCGCCAGGTCGTCGACAGAAGGCTCGGGAGCCGCCGAAAGCGCGAGGGCCCGCCCGAGACGCGCGGTGGCCGACTTCGCGAAGAACCAGGATCTTTGACGGAGCGCGCGGCGGCGCACGGCGGTGTCGTGCGTGAAGGCCTCCGAGCGGTMTTGCTGAGAGGCTTCCGAACCCGACGGCGCGGCGACGCGATCGGACGACACCTGTTCGGTCGAGCGGCCAGGTCCGGCCTCCGGGGACTCCCACCTCGGCTCATGGGTCGTCGTTCGCGAGACCGGCGCCGGGGACCAGGTCGTCTCGTGCGCGGGAACGGCCGATCGCGCTGGGGACGCTTCCGTGTCGGACGGCGCAGCCGGTTCCGGTCCCGCCTGCGTCGCCCGGGCCGGCTCGGCGACCAGGCTCAGCGGCGACCTGGGACGGCGCGCGTGCGGGGCGGGCTCCGGCGTCGCCGCCGGGCGGACGAGTCGATCGGACGCCGGCGCGGCGCTTGCCGCCGCGAACACCGGTCGCGGCCGGCGCCGGCGCTCCGGCTCGGATCGACGCCAGACCTCGCCCGAACGCTCCCGCAGGTCGGCCAGGCTCGGAACACCAGGGTCTCGCGCGATCGGTTCCCGCGCTTTCGGGGCCGGCGACGCCTCGGGCGCCAGCGGCCGCAGCGGCGGGCCGTCCGAGCGCGCGGGCGGCCAGGCCGACGGATCGCTGTTCAGCGACAGCGGCGCCTGACCCGCTTCGGCCAACTGGGACGTCCGCTCGGCCACGTGCGCCAGCCAATGGGCGGGCGCGCCCGGATAGCGCTCGGCCAGGGCGGCCATCACCGGGTCCGGCGCCGGCGCGGATCGATCCTCGGAGGCGCGCTCCAGGGCCTGGGCCACCGAGCGGGCCAAGGCGGCCATGGCGATCAGCCAACCCGAAAACAGGCGGCGAAGGGCCATGGCTTACGCTCG
Organism: Caulobacter sp. 05T431; assembly: GCF_056665975.1. Classification (NCBI taxonomy): domain Bacteria; kingdom Pseudomonadati; phylum Pseudomonadota; class Alphaproteobacteria; order Caulobacterales; family Caulobacteraceae; genus Caulobacter; species Caulobacter sp. 05T431. Next base: position 57,642 of record NZ_JBFTKU010000013.1, read on the forward strand.
GGTCAGGGTGTCGAAGGACAGCTTGAGTTCCTCGATCGCGACTTCGCGGCCGAGGGCGTCGAACGACACGCCGCTCCATTCACAAGGCCAGGCGTTGTCGAGGTTCCAGCGCAGGACCTCGGCCGTGCCCTTCACGTCCATCATCGCGATCGAGATGTTGCGACGGGGCGTGCCCCCGGCCAGGACCTCCTTGAGCCAGTCCCAGAGGGCCGGGGTCTTGGTCAGGCCGTAGCGCAGGGTGACCTCGGCGTACTCGATCGGCCCGGGCAGGGTCCGGACGATCTGGCCGCTGCCGGACTCGCGGTAGCGGATGGGATGGATCCGCACCCCCAGGCCGAAGCACTCGGTGAACCGGACATCGCCCATCTCGCGGGACGACAGCATGAAGTTGTAGTTGCGGTAGACGTCGGGCAGAGCGCCAACCTTGGGCGCCGCCGCTGCTTCTTCAGGCTTAGCCATGACGGATCCTCTCTAGGGTTGGGGGTCAGGCGGTCTCGACGGTGGTTCCGACCGCCGTCTGGCCGATGCGGAAGATGACKAATTCGGCGGGCTTCACGGGCGCGATGCCGATGACCACCACCACCTGGCCAGCGTCGACCACCTCCGGCGGGTTGGTTTCGGCGTCGCACTTGACGAAGAAGGCGTCCTCGGGCCGGGCCCCGGCCAGGGCGCCCTGGCGCCACAGCAGGGTCAGGAAGGCGCCGATGTCGCGCTGGATGTCCTTCCACAGCGGGCCGGCGTTGGGTTCGAACACCACCCAGCGGGTGCTGATGGCGATCGACTCCTCGATCATGTTGAACAGCCGGCGGACGTTTAGGTAGCGCCAGTTGCTGGCGCTCGGGGCCAGGGTCCGCGCGCCCCAAACCCGCACGCCCTCGCGGCTGAAGAAGCGGATGCAGTTGATCCCGACCGGATTGAGCACGTCCTGGTCGGCGCGGGACACCATCTGGGTCAGCCCCTGGGCGCCGCGGATCGTGACGTTGGCCGGCGCCTTGTGCACGCCGCGCTCGCTGTCGGTGCGGGCGTAGATCCCGGCCATGTGGCCCGACGGCGGGATTTCCACCGGGTTCTTCGGATCGGGGTTGACCGAGTCCAGGCCCGTCAGCCAGGGGAAGTAGCAGGCGCCGTAGCCGCTGTCGGAATCCCGGGGGCGCTGGCCCGGCTTCTGACCCTTGGGCTTGGCCGCCGCTCCCGCGTCACCGGCGGGCGGCGCGGGCGGCGCTGGCCCCTCGGCGGCCCGGGTCAGGACCTCGACGTCGTCGACGCGAGCCGGAGCGTCCAGGATCGCCACGCGGTCCTTGAGAAGCTCGGCGGCGTCCAGCAGCGCGCCGTGCGACGCCACGTCGGTTCGCCCCGGCGCGGCGATGATGGCGATCTCGTCGATCGCCGCCAGGGCGTCGAGCCCTCGCCCCTTGCCGGAGATGGCCCCGTCGGCCTTGGTGTTGACGACATAGCAGCGCGAGCCGCCATTGAGGAAGAAGCCGTAGACGGCGTTGGACAGGTGGGTGCCCTTGTCCCCGTCCCGGATGTAGGTTCTCTGGAATTCGCTCCAGTTGTTGATCGCCTTCGCCTCGTCGACGAGGACGTCGGGGTTCGGCGCGGTTCCCACGAAGCCGGCGGTCGATGTCCCCACCGCCTCGATCGGGCGTGTTCCAGAGTCGATCTCCTCGACGTAAACGCCGGGGCTCAAATAGGACAGCATGTCAAATCTCCAGCGGTAAACGAAGGATCACGGGACTGTCGGTCTCGACCTCGCTGTCGATCTCGACGCCGCGGGCGCGGACGTTGAGACGGACGGGCTTGTTCTTGGCGCCGACCGGGCCGCGCAGTCGGAAGCGGCCGAACGCGTCTGTACGGGCGGTGCGGTCCACGCCCTCGACGCGCACCACGGCGTCGGCGACCGGCGTGTCGCCCGGCCCCAGGACCGAGCCCTGCAGGACGCCGAGCTCGCCCGCGTCGATCGTGAGCGGGAAGCGGACGAGGGCCGCCGCGGCGGCCGCGCGACGCCGGGCGGCCGAGACCATGGCCCGCAGCACGAAACCGGGGCCGGGCGGCAGGCTCAGCTCAAGGCACAGCTTCAGCGCGTCACGGTCCAGCACCACTTCGGCCTCGTCGCGCTCCATCGCCGCGAACAGCAGGGCCATGGCCCCGGTCTGCTCGACGATCGGATCGGCGGCGCGCACGGTGACCAGGTAATCCGCGGCCAGGGTCAGCGGCGGCGAGGCGGCTCGGGGCGTCGCCTGCGGCGCCAGACCGACCAGGCGGAGATCGACCCCCTCCCCGCAGTCACGATCACCCAGAGACCGGGCGACGACGGCGCGACCCGGCAGGACCTCCTGGGTCCAGCCGATCAATTCGCGCGTCGTTTCCTCCAGCCCCTCAGGCATCTTTCAGCTCGCTCCCCCGGGTACAACCAATAGGCGTCCACTCATACTAAGACCGAACTTTGACAAATGAAAAGCTCAGATTTCACCGTTTTCTGAATGCGATTTTCTCCAGTTTTGCAAAATCGATCCCGATAAAAAGTCACATGATTATTCTCGTTAGATTCAATATAAGCGTCTACAAAAGCGCCCCCTAAGCGCTTTAGACTTGGCACTTTTTGCCATAGACAACTATTTCATAACTTAATTTTCGAAGGAATTTCGGGAGTTTTCGCCAAATTGGCGTATTTTGATCTTTCAAAATGCGCCACGTTCGCTAAAAACGGGTAATGAATAACTCAAACTACCGAAACTAGAAATAAACGGAATGGTTGCAGTTCGCGAGAGATTTTGAGCTCGACGGCGCCGCTGCCGAGACGCCGCGCACAGCGCAACCGCCACCTCGCCCCTCCAGGCGCCGACGGCGTGCCCGGCGCGCACGCGTCGAAGACGGAAAGCGCCGTAAGAGCGCGTTAACGCGCGCGCTATCTACTCGGCGTTAACTATGATTCGAGAGGACCATCGGATGCTGGCCGAGCCTATCGCGCCCGTCGGCGCGGACCCCATCGCCGCCGGACGCGCGGCGCTGGAAGCAGGCGACGCCGCCGAGGCGGCGCGGCTCTTCCTGACCGTCGCCCGGGCCAAGCCGGCCGACCACGAAAGCCGGTACTGGCTCTACAGCGCCCTGATGGCGGACGGCCAGCCGAACGCGGCGCGGCCGTTCCTCGACGAGGCCCGCGACCTGCACGCAACCTCGCTCTTCCGCGGGCTGGGGGTCGATGTCCAGCGCTTCCGGGCGGACAAGGCCTATTGCGGCGACGTGGGGCTGGCGCTCTACAGCCATCAGCAGATGGCCGCGGCCAGCCTGGCCCTGGGCCGCAGTCTCGACTTCGACCAGCTGAACCTCCAGCATTTGGCGTCCTACGGACTGTCCCTGCTGCACCAGGGTCGCACCGACGAAGCCATCAACGTCTTCCAGGTGGCGGCCGACACCTTCCAGAACTCGGTGGTCCACGAGTTCCTGCTGTACGCCCTGTTCCACGCCCCCGACCGTATGCAGCGGGTGGCGGACGAGGCGCGCCGCTGGAGCGACCTCTACGCCGCCCACCTGACGCCGGCCGAGCCCCGCTTCGACAACGACCGCACCGCCGGGCGGCGGCTGCGGATCGGCTATGTGGGCCCCAGCTTCACCCGCAACCAGGTGGCCCAGTTCCTGCTGCCGGTGCTGGACGCGCACGACCCGGCGGTCGTGGAAGTCTTCCTCTACTGCGCCGACCCCGCCGAGGAGGGCCCGCTGCCCCAGGGCTGCAAGGTGCGCGGCCTCGACGGCATGGGCGACGCCGACGTCGCCGCCCTGATCCGCAAGGACGAGATCGACATCCTGATCGATGTCTGGGGTCACACCGCGGGCAGCCGCCTGGGCGTCTTCGCCTACCGCCCCGCGCCGATCCAGGTGGCCTGGATCAACTTCGTCCAGACCACCGGCCTGGCCTGCATGGATTACATCCTCCACGCCGACAGCATGGCGGTCGAGGGCTCGGAACAGTACTACACCGAGGAGATCTGGCGGATCGGCCCGATCGTGGCGCCCAGCCGTCCGTCGCCCGATCGCCTGGCCCCGGTCACCACCCCGGCCCTGAAGAACGGCTATGTCACGTTCGGCTCGTTCAACAATCCGGCCAAGCTGAGCGAGATCACCATCGCCGCCTGGGCGATCATCCTCGGCCAGCGGCCCAATGACCGCCTGGTGCTGAAGTACGCCACCTTCGCCGACCCGGTCCTGCAGCGCGTGACCCAGGCGCGCTTCGCCGCCTACGGGGCGCGGCCCGAGCAGCTGGAGTTCCGCGGCCGCACCACCGGCGTCGACTACCTGCGCGAATTCCAGGACATCGACCTGGCCCTGGACCCCTCGCCCTGCCCTGGCGGCACCACCTCGTGCGACGCCCTGGCCAACGGCGTGCCCCTGCTCACCCAGCTGGGCGAAGACCTCTACGGCCGCATCGGCGTGCCGGTGGTCGAGCCCTGCGGCCTGTCCGAACTGATCGCCGACGGCTGGGACGACTACGTGGCCAAGGCCCTGGCCGTCACCGAGGACTACCAGGCCCTCGACGCCCTGCGCGCCAAGGTGCGCCCAGGCTTCGACGCCTCGCCCTACTGCGACGAGGTCGGCTTCACCCGCAATCTGGAAGCGACGTTCCGTCAGATGTTCGACCGCTGGCTGGCGGCGGAGTGAGCGCGATGTCGGAACGGGTGATCGAGGTTGGATGCGACCTGCGCGACGGGACGATCGTCCCCCGGCTGACGCACGCCGAGATCGTCGACCGGGTGATGGGCCAGGGCCAGCTGCTGCTGCTCAAGGGGGTCTTCCCCTACGACCAGGTCTCCGACCTGCGCACGGCCGTCGCCGCCTGGGGGCGCGAGACGCCGCCGGCCGAGATCGACGACTTCGCCGGCAACTACCATCGCCGCCGCTGCATGATCTCGCGCCTGCAGCAGGCGCCGCACGTCTTCCACGACTATAATTTCAACGACCTGTCCGCGGCGCCGCCCGCTCTCGAACTTCGGCTKCGCAACCTCTTCGAGCCCTTGCGCGGGCTCTACAACGCCCTGACCGGAGCCGGCGTGGCGTTCGAGATCCCCGCGTCGGGTCCCTACGTCCACCCGCAGCTCATCCAGTATCCGGCCGGCGGCGGCTTCTTCGCCCGCCACTGGCACAACCTGCTGCCCCAGCAACTGGGTTTCATCGTCTCGCTGTCGCAGCGCGGGCGCGATTTCCGCAACGGCGGCACCTGCTTCGAGATCGAGGGCGAGGTGATCGACATGGAGACCCGCCAGGACGCGGGCGATATCCTGATCTGGCGCTACGACCACCACCACTGGGTCAGCCAGTCCGACCTTCGCGACAAGTTCGACTGGGACAGCGAGGCCGGACGTTGGGTGGCGACCTTCGCCTATTTCGATCCACGCGGGTGAGACGGCTGACATGACGATCGAGTTGAAGGCCAGCAAGTACCGTTGCCCGACCTGCGGCGGCGCGGATTTCGTGACCAGCGTCACCCAATGGCGCTGCACGAGCTGCGGCCAGGCCTATGCCTGCGTCTACGGCATGCCCAAGCTGTTCAACGAGGAGCGGCTGGGGGCCCAGGACCGCAAGCTGCGCGACACCTTCTACGACGGCCTGTTCGGCCGCCTGTACCAGGTGACGATGCCGGCGATCGTGATGCCGGTCCGCCCGCTCTCGTTGTCCGGCCCCTACTGGGTCGCCTACGCCGCCGTCTGGATCGCCCTGCTGGGCCTGGTCATCGGGCTGGTGGCGGCCTTGGCGTCAGGCGCTCTGGTCGCGGCGCTGATCCTGGCCGTTCCGCTGGTCCTCGCCGGCCTGGTGCTCAATCGGCAGCGCTACCTGCTGCACCTGCTGTGGACCGCCGCGCCGGTCTGGCTGTCGCTGTCGCGCCGCCCCTACACCCCGCCCGAGACCTTCGCCCAAGTCCACGAGCGCATGCTGGCCCCGCTGCGGACCGCCGGTCGCCGCCTGCAGGTGCTCGACGTCTCCACCGGCTCGTGCAACTCGCTCTACAAGCACGGCTGGATGTCGCTGGACGCCGACTACACCGCCATCGACCTGTCCGAGACCATGCTCAAGCAGGGCAGCGAGATGATGAGCAAGGCCGGCGTCGCCGTCGACCTGGTGCTGGGCGATGCGATGGCCCTGCCCTTCCAGGACGACCGCTTCGACGTGGTGCTGAGCTACGGCGCGGTGAACGGCCTGACCGACCCGGTGAAGGCCATCGCCGAGATGGCCCGCGTGGCCAAGCCCGGCGGCGTGCTGCTGTTCCTCGACGAGCAGATGTACGACGCGGCGACGCCCCTGGACCGGGCCTATTTCCACAAGGTGCTGTCCAGCCACAACGTCATCCACCGCTGCCCGGTGGAGAGCCTGCCGGCCAGCCTGACCGACGTGCGGGTCTCGCAGATCTATCAGTTCTACTACATCTGCACGGCCCGTAAGGCGGGGTGATCCCGCCCTACGGCTTCAGATGGACGAACATCGCGCCGCCGGCCACGAAGTGGCGCTGGACGCGCGCGCCGTAGGCGGCGATGGCGCGGTCGGCGACCTTGCGCGGCCCGTCGCCGTGCGGCCAGTGGTAGTCGTCGAAGATCACCCAGCCGTCGGGCGCCACCAGCGGGCTCCATAGCGCGAAGTCCTCGGCCACCGCCGCCTCGTCGTGGTTGCCGTCCAGGTGCAGCACGGCGATCGATCCGGCCAACGCGGTCGCCCCGAACTCCGGCGAGGTCACCGCGCGGTCCTCGACATAGCGCTGATGGGCGTCGGCCGAAGTCATGGGCAGGTAGTTGAAGTCGCCCGCCGAGCAGCCCAGCATGGCCAGCAGGAAGCCGGTGCGGACCAGGTTCCAGTCCCAGCCGCCGGAGGCCTCCTGGATCAGCACCGGGGCGTCGGTCTGCACCGACAGACCCAGGTCCCAGGGATCGACGCACAGCGTCGCGCCCACGCCGCAATAGGCGCCCACGCGGTTGAAGACATAGCTGCTCTTGCCGAACAGGGCGCCGATCTCGACGATGTCGCCCTTGGGCGCCATAGGCACGACGCCGCAGATCGCCAGGATCTTCTCGCGCGAGCATTCGCCGTGGATGGTCTCGGCCTGGGCCAGGATGCCGCCCACCAGCTCGGCCGGCAGCGACGAGGGGGCGCCGGCGATGGCCGCGATCGTCTCCAGCCCCGCCCGGCCGTCGGCCAGGGCGGCGCTCACGCGGTCCATCTGGCGCATGAAGGGACCCGGCCCCATCAGCCGCACGCCCGGCAGGCGCTCCGGCAGGGCCTGCTCGAACAGGTGGAAGGTGGCGGCGTGCGGCGTGAAGACGTCGGTGACCCCTTCGCGCGCGACCAGCGCCGCCAGGGCGTCGAAGAAGTCGGGCGCGCCGATGAACGGCAACCGCCCCCAGGCGTCGAACGCACCGGCGTTGGGGTCCTGCTCCAGCGACGACGCCCCGACGACGCGACGGCCCCACTGATGGGCTTCGCGGGCAAACTTGGCGGCCGCCTCGAGGGCCGAGGGGAAGACGAGGATGGTCATGCGTCCTCCAGGACGGAACAGCCGACGCCGGTCTGGCCGAAGCCGTCGCCGTTGTGGAACATGATCTTGCGGCCGTCGGCGACGACCACGCTGGGATACGACATGGTGGCGCTGTTCCAGCCTTCGCCGGTCGGCTTCAGGCCTTCCGGATCGGGTTGTCGGGTCCAGTCCACGCCGTCGCTCGAGGTGGCGTGGCCGATGCGGTACGAACCCGTCCCGTCGCGATAGCCGATGCTGTTGCGATACGAGAACCACATCTCGTAGCCGTCGGCCGTGCGCAGCACCGACGGACGCGTATTGGCCTCCAGCGCATCCAGCTTGGGGATGCAGGCGTGATTCAGCTGCCGCCAGGTCAGGCCGTCGTCCGAGCGGGCCAGCTTGATCTGGTAGGTCGGCTCGAACTTGCCGTCGATCTCGACCCAGCCGGTGCCCGAGCCGTACCACATGGTCCAGGTCCCGTTCTCGATCAGGATGTTGGGGGCCATGGTCATGTAAGGCTCGTGGGGCGTGCGGTCGACGACCGGCCCCTCGAAGGCGCGCTCGAAGGTCAGGCCCCCGTCGCGGCTGCGCGCCAGGCCCACCGACATGCGATACGGCACGTTGCCGCCCCGGCTGACGCCGCCGTAGTAGAGCCACAGCTCGTCGCCGACCATCATCGCCTGGCTGCCGATGGCGCCGTCCTCGTCATGGGTTCCCGGCTTGCCCAGGCCCAGCACGGGCTGGTCGTGGACGTACAGCACACGGGTGGGATCAGCGCGGTCGCACTCGAAAAAGCTGGTACGACTGCGGTTGTCGGCGTCGCGAGTGCCATAATAGACGCGGATGCGGTCGCCCATCAGCAGGGCCGCCGGCGCCTGGGCGTGGGTCTTGGACCAGTCGAGTTCGCCGCTGGGGACGAAGATCGCGCCGAGTTGTTTCCAGTCCGCCACGCGGCCTACCCCTGCCAATAGTCTTTGGCGGCCAGCAGAGCCCGATAGTCGTCGCTGGTCACGCCCACCATGATGCGGTCCCAGAAGCGGCCGCCGCGGAAATACCAGTCGCGCTGACGGCCCTCTTCCTTCCAGCCGCACTTGCCGCAATAGACCCCGGTCGAGGCCTCGTTGTAGGCGATCATCGACCCGTCCAGGCGACGCAGGCCCAGTTCGTCGAAGGCGTAGCGCATGGTGGCCATGATCACGTCCACCCCGACGCCCCGGCCGCGCATGTTCGGATCGCCGATCATCATGCCATGGAAGGCGTTCTTGTTCTTCCAGTCGATGTCCACGAGGTTGGCCGTGCCGACCAGGCCGTCGCCCGGGACCTCGATCGCGAAGCGCTGGTTCAGCGGATCGCCGGCCAGCCGCTCGAACCACAGCTCCGTCTGGCGCAGCGAGGTGGGGAAATGCCACCCGCCCAGCATGGACCACAGGTCGGGATCGTTGCCCCACCGATGCAGGGTCGGCAGGTCCGCCTCCTCGATGGCGCGCAACGTGACGATCTTACCCTTGATGCTCATTGACCTGCTCCACCTTGCGCTGTCCCCGGTAGGCAGGGAAGAAGCCGCTGTCCACCCTGTCGGCGCTCATCGCCCGATAGGCGTCCGCGTCAAGCACCGCGCCGCACAGGCGGGCGGGCGCGACCGCGTTCGCGAAACCTCGCTTGAACCGGACCAATCCGTCGTCGGGGTTGTCGCCCACCCCTGCCCCGCCGCCGAAATTGACCACCCGGCAGTCGTCCAGGCTCCGCGCCGCCAGGTCGTTGACGGCATAGGCCGCGCCGGCGGCGTAGCCCTCGGGCGTGGACGAGGCGAGATGGCTCATGGCGTGGCCGTCGTGGGTGACGAACACGTGGGCCGACACCATCCGGTCCTCGATGAAGGCCGCGAAGGTCCGCACCCCGGGCAGGACGGCCAGCAGGGCGTGATGTTCGGGCGGGAAGACATGCGTGCCGGAAAGGCCGTGGCGCGTGACCAGCTCGCCATACAGCGCCCGCCAGGCCGGCAGGTGGTCGCCCAGGGCGATTTCCGTCGCCGTCACCCGGCCGTGGGCGCGCTTGATCTCGTAGCGGTGATGCTTGCCGTAAGCCAAAGCGCCCACTTCGCGATCGAGGACCTGGTGCGACTTGAACGGCCGCGCGAAATCGAAGGCGGTCTCCAGCGCCGAGGTCGGCGGCCCCAGGCAGTCTTCCACCACCAGCACCGCCGAGACCAGGCCTTCCGCCTTCAGCCGCGCCAGGCCGCCGGCGAGGTCTGCCTGGTCCGCCAGGACGGTCAGCGGATAGGGCCCCACGGCGTCCTCCCGCGTTCCGCAGGGCGTGGGCCGCGCCAGCACCCAGGCGTCCCACTCGGGCACGGCGATGGGTCGCCCGATATGGCCGAGCGTGGCGGCGTAGTCCTCGCGGGCGTAGGGATGGGTCATCGCAGCAGATCGTTCGCCAGTTCGGCGATTCGTGCCATGGCCGCCGCGTCGTAGCGATGATCGCATGGCAGGGTGACGAGCTGTCGGGTCCAGCCGGATTCGCGGGGGAAGGCCTCGGCCGGCGCGGCGATCCGCGGCCAGTGCACGGCGGCGAACACCCGAAGGGCGTGCAGGCCGGCCAGCAACCGGTCACGCGCCTCCGGCTCCAGACGCAGGACATAGCCCAGCGGCGGCGCCCCCGGCTCGGCGGGCAAAGCCGACCAGGCCCGCAGCGCACGATCAAGGACGTTCCAATTGGCGTGGCGCGACGCCGCCAGTCCATCAAGGGAGACCTCCGCCAGGATCGCCAGGCTCTCGGCGGTCATGGCCTGGTCGCCGACCCCCATGGCCACTTCCTTGGCCTGGTTGGCGGCGTGCCAAGCGGCGTTGTCGCGGCCTTCCGGATCGGCGGCGCGCAGCCGAGGCGCGCGCCACAGGGTGTCGGCGTCCGCCGCCGCTGTGGGCTGGGGCGGGTCCTGGCCCGCGTCGGGCGCGACCAGCAGGCCGCCGTCGGCCACGCCCAGCAGCTTGCGGGGGCTGAACAGCAGCCAGGCGCCGGGGAGCGGCGGGCCGGCGTCCAGGGCCTGGGCGCGATCCTCGACGAACCGCAGGTCCGGACGTCGGGCGGCGAACGCCCGCGTCTCGGGTCCCAGCGGCAGCCCGAAATGGGCGACGAACACGACCAGGTCGCCGGGACGGACCCCGGCCTCGATTTCGGTCAGGTCCGGCCTGAAGCCCTCCAGCACCGGATAGAAGCGCGTCCGGGCCGCCAGGGCGGGGTCCAGGAGATCGCCGCAGACGAAGGCGGGCAGCCAGATCGAGGCCGTGGGCCAGGTCCGCGCCAAGGCCGAGAAGGCGGAGCGCGCATTGACGAAGGCGCTGTAGGGACGCCCGCCGGTCCAGGCGGCGAGCAGGGTCGGCGAACCGACGGCCGTCTCGGCGTCGTGGCGTTCGAAGAACCCGCCGATCGGCCGGAAGGACGGCTCGGCTGGCGTGCCGGCGGCGGTCACCGGGCGGTGTACCCGCCGTCGACGAGGTAGGTTCCCCCGTGGCACGATCCCGACTCGCCGCCGCACAGGAAGGCGACCATCTGGGCCACTTCCTCGACGGTGACGTACTTCTGCAGCGGCAGCGACTTGGACGCGTCAGCCCGCCCCGCCGCGCGGGCCGGGTCGCGGGCGGACAGCGCCTCGTCCAGACGCCGCATCATGTTCGAGGCGATGGGGCCGGGACACACCGCGTTGACCCGCACGCCGTGTGGGCCGGCTTCGAGGGCCGCCGAGCGGACCAGACCGATCACCGCGTGCTTGCTGGCCGTGTAGGCGCCCAGGTTCGGACCGCCGACCACGCCCGAGATGGACGACAGGGCCACGATGCTGCCCGCGCCTTGGGGCTTCATCACCCGCAGGCAGGCCTGCATCGCATGAAGGCAGCCCTTCACATTGACCGCCATGACCTGGTCGAAGGCGTCGCCGTCGATCTCCTCGATCGGGGCGACGGGGCCCTCGATCCCAGCGGCCAGGACCGCCGCGTCGAGGCGGCCGAAGCGCTCCACGGCGAGCCGCACCGTTTCGTCCACGGCGGCGCGGTCGGTGATGTCGGCGGCCTGGAAGGCGACCTCCGGCCGGGCCAGGAAGCGCTCGGACGGGGGCGTGCGATCGCTCAGGACGACCCGCGCCCCGCGTTGCAGGAGCAGGTCGGCGCAGGCTTGGCCAACGTCGCCGGCGGCGCCGGTGATCAGGACCACGCGGCCCTCCAGGCTCGACATCTAGGCCTCGGCCAGGGCGCGGCCCAGGGCGGCGGCGATCCGGCGGATCTCCGGTACGCTGAGGTCGATGGCGAAGGGCAGACCCACGACCGAGGCGCCCAGGCGGTCGGTGTGGCGAAGGTCGCTATGGCCGCAGTCGGCGAAGGCCGGGCTGACATGGCACCCGCGGCCCCACCACTGGCGGGTCCCCACGCCCTCGGCTTCGAGCGCCGCCGCGACGACGTCGGCGGAGCCGTCCGGCACGCGGACATTGCAGACGCTGGTCACCCATTCCGAGCCCCAGCCGGGCTGGAAGCGCGCCTTGGGCTGATCGATCAGGCTGATGCGCAGATGCTGGGCGGCGCGGGCGAATTGCAGGCGGTCCGCCTCCCAGGAATCGAGCGCCGCCAGGCCCACKGCCGCGGCGTATTCGGAAAGCTTGGCGTTGGTGGCGGGAACCTGGCTCTCGCGGCTGCCTTGGAAGCCGAAGGTCGACAGCTGCCGCACGCGCAGGGCCAGGTCGTGGTCTTCGGTGACCAGGAAACCGCCCTCGCCCAGGCCCAGCGCCTTGGTGGCGTGCAGGCTGACCACCGCCGGCAGGTCTGCGTCGCGTAGGGCGTCAAAGGCGGCGGCCGCGTCCAGCAGGACCGCAACGCCGGTCTCCTCGCGGAACCGGCGCCAGGCGGCGAGATCGCCGAGGGCCCCGAAGGCGCAGACGGGGATCACCGCGATCAGGTGTTCGCGTACGGCCGCCGGCAAGTCGGCGATCGCGTCGGGCGTCATCATCCAGGTGTCGGGATCGACGTCGACGAACCACGGGCGCAGACCCGCCTGGACCACGGCGTGGGCGGTGGCCACGAAGGTCCAGGCCGGGATGGCGACGTAGCCGTCCGCCGGCAGGTCCATGGCGTTCAGCGTCAGGCTCAGGGCCTGGGTGGCGTTGGCGACCGTCACCACCTCGGCGCCCGCCGGGAACCGCCCGGCCAGGCGTGCTTCGAACTCCGACAGCAGCGGCCCGAAGTTCGAATACCAGCGCGCGGTGTCGATCCGCTGCAGGTACGGAAAGATCGCTTCCGCAGAAGGCAGGCGAGGACGAGCCACCGGCACGGCCGCCAGGACGGACGGCCCAGCATGGGTCGTTGCTTTATGGACGAGCAAAACAGTTCCTCCGACGTCCGGCGATGCCAACACCATCATGGTTAACGGCGCGTTAGGAGGCGGCGCCGCTTCGGATTTCGGAGGCGGCGTCGGGTCGTGGAAACCGGCCCGTCTGTGCGGGCGGGGGCGACCGGATTCCGACAAGATAGATTTGTAACCCTCTGAAATAACTGATGTATCATTCTGACGGCGTCGCCACCGTCGCATTCGCCCACCCCGCAGCCCCTTCCCGAATGGGACAAAAGGCCGCGTGGCGGTCGAAAGCGCCGCCGGCCCTAGCCTCCCGGGTGCAGCCCCGGCGCTTCCTGGCCCGTGCGGGTGACATATTCCGTGTAGCCGCCGCCGTACTGATGGACGCCTTCGGGCGTCAGTTCCAGCACGCGGTTCGACAGGGCCGCCAGGAAATGGCGGTCGTGCGAGACGAAGAGCATGGTGCCCTCGAAATCCGCCAGGGCCGCGACCAGCATCTCCTTGGTCGCCATGTCCAGGTGGTTGGTCGGCTCGTCCAGCACCAGCAGGTTCGGCGGATCGAACAGCATCTTGGCCATGACCAGGCGCGCCTTCTCGCCGCCGGACAGGACGCGGCAGGGCTTTTCGACATCATCGCCGGAGAAGCCGAAACAACCCGCCAGGGTGCGCAGCGCGCCCTGGCCGGCCTGCGGGAACGAGCGCTCCAGGGATTCGAAGATCGTCTCCTCGCCGTCCAGCAGGTCCATGGAATGCTGGGCGAAGTAGCCCATCTTGACGCTGGCGCCGACGTTGACCGTGCCCTGGTCGGGCTTGGCGTCGCCGGCCACCAGCTTCAACAGCGTCGACTTGCCGGCGCCGTTGGCGCCCAGGACGCACCAGCGTTCCTTGCGCCGCACCAGGAAATCCAGGCCCTCGTAGATCGGCCTGTCGCCATAGCCCTTGTGGACATCACGCAGGTTGATCACGTCCTCGCCCGACCGCGGCGGGCTCTGGAACTCGAACTGCACCGTCTGACGACGGCGCGGGGCCTCGACGCGTTCGATCTTGTCGAGCTTCTTGACCCGGCTCTGGACCTGGGCGGCGTGCGAGGCGCGCGCCTTGAACTTCTCGATGAACTTGATTTCCTTGGCCAGCATGGCCTGCTGGCGCTCGTACTGCGCCTGGCGCTGCGCCTCGCCCAGCGCGCGCTGCTGGTCGTAGAAGTCCAGATCGCCCGAATAGGTGATCAGCGCGCCGCCGTCGATCTCCACCACCTTGCCGATGATGCGGTTCATGAAGGCGCGGTCGTGCGATGTCATCAGCAGCGCGCCGTCGTAGTTCTTGAGGAAGGCCTCGAGCCAGATCAGGCTTTCCAGGTCCAGGTGGTTGGAGGGCTCGTCCAGCAGCATGCCGTCGGGCCGCATCAACAGGATGCGGGCCAGCGCCACGCGCATCTTCCAGCCCCCGGACAGCAGGCCGACGTCCCCGTCCATGCGTTCCTGGCTGAAGCTGAGGCCGGCCAGCACCTCCCGCGCCCGCGCTTCCAGCGCGTAGCCGTCCAGTTCCTGGAAGCGCTCCAGCACCTCGCCGTAACGCTCCATGACGGCGTCCAGCTTCTCCGCCTGATCGGGATCGACCATGGCCGCCTCGAGTTCGGCCATCTCGGCGGCCAGGGCGCTGACGGGGCCGACGCCGTCCATCACCGCGGCGACCGCGCTCTGGCCCGACATCTCGCCGACATCCTGGCTGAAATAGCCGATCGTCATGCCGGGTTCGATGGCGACCAGCCCGTCGTCGGGTTGTTCCTGGCCGGTGATCATGCGGAACAGCGTCGTCTTGCCGGCGCCGTTCGGGCCGACAAGGCCGACCTTCTCGCCCTTCTGGATGCCCATCGAGGCTTCGATGAACAGGATCTGGTGGCCGTTCTGCTTGGAGATATTGTCGAGGCGGATCATGCGGCGTCTGCTAACGCGGGCCGCGCCAGAACGCCAGCCTTAGAGCCACTCCAATTCCAGGCGCGGTGATTGGTCGCCCCGCCCCAGGCGGCCGCGGATACGAAAAGTCGACGCGGCCTGCTGTGGGTTGGCCGTTGTCGTGCGTCATGCACGGTGAGAAAAACCTCTTGAACCCGGGCTCGCGCCCATGGGGCGGGATCGTGCGACCAGTCATCGAACCAGACCTCAACAGACTGGACCGCCGCTATCGGCCGGCGCTGATGGCGTTCTTCATGCGCCGCGCCGCCAGCCACAGCGACGCGGAAGACATGACCCAGGAGCTGTTTGCCAAGCTGGCGACCGCCCAGTCCGGTCCAAGAGAGACCGGCGAAGTGGACAACGCCGACGCCTACATCTTCCAGATGGCCGCCAACCTGCTGCGCGACCGGGGCCGGCGCGAGCGGGTGCGGGCCAACTATCGGGCCAGCGTGCGCGCCGGCCCCGGCGACCTGGAGCCGCTGGACCCCGCCCGCGTGCTGCTGGGCCGCGAGAGCCTGGGCGAGGTGTCCGACGCCCTGCGCGAACTGCCCGAACGCACCCGCGCCATCTTTCTTCTGTTCCGTCTGGAAKGCATGAAGCAATCCGAACTCGCCGCCCTGTACGGCGTCTCTGTCAGCGCGGTGCAAAAGCACATCCTCAAGGCCATGACCCATCTGACCCGACGCGTGAGGGCCGGCGAATGACCGTGATCTCCCCCGAAGAGCGGCTGGAGGCCGCCCGCGAGCAGGCCGCCCTCTGGTGCGTGCGCCTGGCCGACGACGAACTGACTCCGGCCGAGCACGACGAGCTTGAAGCCTGGTTCCGGGCCGATGACGCCCATCGCGGCCTGCTGGACGACGCCGTCATGGTCTGGCGCGCCGTCGAGGAGCAGGCCGCCGCGCCGGGCCTGATCGCCCTTCGCCGCGAAGCGCTCGAGGACCTGCGCCGCGCCCAGCACGGCCGCTGGGCCCGTCCCGGCCGCCGCCGGGCGATGTGGACGGCCCTGGCGGCCTGCCTCGTGGCGGCCGTCGTCGGCGGCGTCGCCTGGCGCGCCGGCCTGCCCGACGTCTACCGCACCACCGAGGGCGAGCGGCGCATCGTCGAGCTGGCCGACGGCTCGCGCGCCTCGCTCGACAGCGCCACCGTGCTGAAGGTCAAGTACGAGCGCGGCCGCCGCCGGCTGTGGCTGGACAGCGGCCGKGCCAAGTTCTCGGTGGCCAAGGACCCGCTTCGGCCGTTCTCGGTGGCGGCCGGCGACAAGCTGGTGGTGGCCACCGGCACGGTGTTCAGCGTCGAGCGCCTGACCGGCCAGATGCGGGTGGTGCTGTACGAGGGACACGTCGCCGTGCTGGACGACAAGACCGGCCGCGCTGACACCGCCGTGCCGGTCAAGATCGACGGCACGCCCGCCGATCGGCTGCTGACCCCCGACCACGAGTTGGTCACCTCGACCCGGACGAACGCCACGGTCGTCAGCCAGCTGGATCCGGTCCGCGCCAAGGCCTGGGAGAACGGCCAGCTGGTCTTCCAGGACGAGCCCATGGACCTGGCCGTCGAGCGGGTGAACCGCTACGCCCGCGACAAGCTGAAGATCGGCGACCCTGGCGTCGCCCAGCTGCGGATCAGCGGGGTGTTCACCTCGGGCGACACCAGCGCCTTCGTCGACGGGGTGACGGCCGTGCTGCCGGTCCACGCGGTTGCGGCCAACGGCGTGACCGTGCTGAAAATCGACCGCGGTCAAAAAAATTCCGCGCCGTCCGGTGTGTCTTCGACGAGCTGAGGCGTCTCACTTTCCAAAGCGCCGCAATCAACGTCGGCGCATCAAGGGAGGGAAGACAATGCGCAGAATGTTCGACCGTCGTCTGGCTTGGGGCTCCACCGCCGCCGCGGCCCTGATGCTGCTGGCCGCCCCCGTCGCCGTACACGCCCAGCAGCAGCGGACCACCTACAGCTTCGACATCCCGGCCCAGGACCTGAGCAGCGCCCTGCGCGCCTTCGGCCAGGCGTCCGGCCAGCAGCTGGCCTTCGACGAGGCCAGCGTGCGCGGCAAGCGCGCCCCGGCCCTGAACGGCGCCTACACCGCCGAGGCCGGCCTCAAGCGCTTGCTGAACGGCACGGGCCTCAGCGCCCAGCCGACCGCCAGCGGCGTCTACGCGATCCGCGCCAAGACCCTGCTGGTGGCCACCAGCGCCCAGACGAGCGCCCAGCCCGCCACGGCCGTCGAACCCGAACCCGAGACCCCGGCTCAGGTCGAGGAGGTGATCGTGGTCGGCACCCCCGGCGGCAAGGGCATCGACAAGCTGGCCGCCAGCTTCGCGGTCACCACCGTCAACGCCGACGACATCACCAAGGCCTCGCCCAAGAGCACCGCCGAGCTATTGACCCTGGTCCCCGGCGTCTGGGTCGAGACCTCCGGCGGGGTGGCCGGGGCCAACGTGTTCGTGCGCGGCTTCCCCGCCACCGGCGACGCCGAGTTCCTGACCATCCAGCTGCAGGGCTCGCCGATCTATCCGCCCTCGACCCTGTCGTTCCTGGAGAACAGCTCGATCTTCCGGGTCGACGAGACGATCTCGCGGATGGAGGCCCTGCGCGGCGGCCCCAACCCGATCTTCTCCAACGGCCAGCCGGGCCTGACGACGAACTTCCAGCTGAAGGAAGGCGGCGAGGACACCCACGGCCTGATCAAGCTGTCGACTTCCGACTACGACCTGCGCCGCGTCGACGGCCTGATCAGCGGCAAGCTGGCCGACGACCTCTATTTCATGGTCGGCGGCTACGCGACCACCTCGCCCGGCGTGCGCGACACCCAGTTCGACAGCGAGGTGGGCCAGCAGTTCACCGTCAACATCACCAAGCGGCTGGAGCGCGGCAAGATCAACCTCTACGCCCGCTATACCGACGACCACGGCGCCTGGTACCTGCCGTTCGCGATCAACGTGCCCGGCGTCGACAAGGGCACCTACACCCAGATCGGCGAGGCCAGCCGCTTCCACACCCTGCAGGTCAACGCGGCGGGCGCGACGCGTAATTTCGACCTGGCCGACGGCCGGGGCTTCAAGGGCTACATCGCCGGCGGCGGGTTCGAGCACGAGTTCGGCGACGGCTGGAGCGTGCGCGACCGCTTCAGCCTGACCGACGGCGACGCCAACACCTACGGCCTGGTGGGCGACGGCGCGGCGATCACCGTCGCCTCGCTGAACACCGTGGTCCCCGGCGCGATCAAGACC
This sequence comes from Caulobacter sp. 05T431, assembly GCF_056665975.1. NCBI lineage: Bacteria > Pseudomonadati > Pseudomonadota > Alphaproteobacteria > Caulobacterales > Caulobacteraceae > Caulobacter > Caulobacter sp. 05T431. The sequence continues at coordinate 75,647 of NZ_JBFTKU010000013.1, forward strand.
CGCGGCGGCGCCACCCTGGCCTCGACCGACTACGTGCAGAACTGGGGCGCCTGGATCGTCGAGAAGAAGATCAAGGCGGTGACCAACGACCTGTCGATCGCCAAGACCCTGGGGACCCACCAGCTATCGGCTGGCTACTACGCCTCAAGCTTCAAGTCCGACGACTTCTGGACGCTGGGCAATGTCGAGCCGATGCAGGTGAAGGCCAACGGCGAATACCTGGCCGCCCCGGTCACCTGCGCCGACCTGGCCACGGCGGGCAGCACCTCCAGCTGCTTCAAGTTCGGCCTGACCTCGGCCGGTGACGGGCGGGTGGACGCCCTCTACCTGGCCGACTCCTGGCAGGTGATCGATCCCCTGCGCATCGACCTGGGCGTCCGCCGCGAGCGCTTCCAGACCGACTACGTGGTCGACGACGGCCCCGGCTTCCCCGACGGCCTGGCCCTGCGCACCACCGACTACAGCAACAGCAAGACCAGCTACACGGTCGGGGTGAACTACGACATCAACGGCGTGTCGGGCGTGTTCGGGCGCTATTCGCGCGGCTACAAGTTTCCCAGCTTCGACAACTTCCGCGAAGGCCTGACCGACACCCTGTCGGTCGACCAGTACGAGTTGGGCTACAAACTGCGCAGCGGACCGTTCGAGCTCTACGCCACCGGCTTCGCCAACGAGTTCAAGGGCGCCAAGTTCGCCGACGTCGGCGGTATCCAGGAGAGCAACAGCAACAAGGCCCACGGCCTGGAGCTGGACGGCCGCTGGCGCTCGGACTTCGGCCTGTCCCTGGCCCTGAACGGCACCTTCCAGAAGACCGAGATCGTCAAGTCGTCGATCCCGGCCAACAAGGGCAACAGCGCCCAGCGCCAGCCCGACTGGATGATCCGCTTCACCCCCAGCTACGACGTGACCCTGGGCTCGGTGGAGTCGACCTTCTACGGCACGGTCAGCGCCGTGGACGACCGCTTCGCCGACAACGCCAACACCCAGGTGCTGAAGGGCTACACCAAGATCGACCTGGGCGCGATCTTCGACGTCGCCGACTTCACGGTCCAGGTCTCGGCCGACAACCTGACTGACAGCCACGGCCTGACCGAGGGCGATCCGCGCTCGACCAGCGGCGCCAACGCCCGCCCGATCCTGGGCCGGTCGTTCAAGTTCAGCGTCGGCTACAACTTCTGACCGGTTCTCCCGATCAGACCGCCGGAGCCGCCCCCAGTCGGCCCGGCGGAGGGCGCGCCTCCCCCGGGCGGCTCCCGCTGGCGGATCGGGTCCCTCCCTTGGACCCGATCCGCGCTTTTCCCGTTCTTGAGCTAAAGCTTTCGCCTTCGGAGGAACGCCGTGAACCGTCGCCACGTCCTAGCCGCCTCCATCGCCTGGCTCGCCCTCGCCGCGCCCACCTTCGCCCAGATCAAGGCCAGCGAGGCCCCCTCGCCCGCCGACACCTACGCCGAGCTTTTCCACCAGGTGCAGATGCGCCGGCTGTTCCCGGACGGGAAGACCTTCGTCGACGCCACGCCCAAGCGTCCGCCCGCCGAGATCCTGGCCGCCTATCGCGCCCACGCGACCTTCACCGACGCCGAGCTGAAGCGGTTCGTGATCGCCAACTTCGTCGTGCCGCAAAGCCTGCCCGCGCCGCCGCCATCCAACGACCGCACCACCCTGAAGGCCCACATCGCCGCCCTGTGGCCGGTCCTGACCCGTCCGCCGGTCAAGCCCGTCGACGGCGACAGCGCCCTGCCGCTGGACAAGCCGTTCGTGGTGCCGGGCGGCCGTTTCCGCGAGATGTACTACTGGGACAGCTACTTCACGATGCTGGGCCTGGCCGCCGACGGCCGCCAGGATGCGGTCGAGAACATGGTCGACGACTTCGGCGGGCTGATCGACCGCTACGGCCACATCCCCAACGGCACGCGCACTTACTATCTCAGCCGCTCGCAGCCGCCGTTCTACTTCGCCATGGTTGGATTGGCCGACAAAACCGATAAGGCGCGCTTCAAGACCCGCCTGGACCTGATGCGCCGCGAGCACGCCTTCTGGATGGACGGCGAGAAGGACCTCAAGCCCGGCCAGAGCCATCGCCGCGTCGTCGCCCTGCCCGACGGCGCGATCCTCAACCGCTATGCCGACGACCGGACCACGCCGCGCGACGAGTCCTATCGCGAGGACGTGCTGACCGCCCGCGAAGTCGCCAACCGCCCGGCGGGCGAGGTCTTCCGCGACCTGCGCTCGGGGGCCGAGAGCGGCTGGGATTTCAGTTCGCGCTGGATGGCCGACGGCAAGAGCCTGAAGACCATCCAGACCACGTCGATCATCCCGGTCGACCTCAACGCCCTGCTGTACGGCCTTGAGACGGCGATCGCCCAGGGCTGCGCCGACCTGACGGACGCCCCCTGCGTCGCCGAGTTCAGCGGCCGCGCCAAGGCTCGCCAAGCCGCGATGGACGCCTATCTCTGGGATGCGCCGCGCGGGCTCTATCTGGACTACCAGTGGCGCGAGCGGACGCGGCTGGACCATCCCAGCGCCGCGACGCTTTATCCGCTGTTCGTCGGGGCCGCGAGCGCCGACCAGGCCAAGGCCGTGGCGGCGACGACCCGCGCCCTGCTGCTGGCGCCCGGCGGCCTACGCACCACCACGGCCTCGACCGGCCAGCAGTGGGACACCCCCAACGGCTGGGCCCCGCTGCAATGGGTGGCGGTGTCGGGCCTGCGCCGTTATGGCCAGGAGGACCTGGCCAAGGATATCGGCGAGCGCTGGCTGGCCACCGTGGCCCGCGAGTACCAGGCCAGCGGCAAGATGCTGGAAAAGTACGACGTCGAGGAGGTCAAGGCCGGCGGCGGCGGCGAGTACCCGCTGCAGGACGGCTTCGGCTGGACCAACGGCGTGACGCGGGCCTTGCTGGAACTTTACGCCTCGCCGTGAGGACGCCGGGAGCGGTCCACCACGCGATGGCGGACGGCTCCCGGATTGACAGCGCCACCGAGACCATCGCCGCAGCCGGAATCCGGATTCCGGCCGGGAATCCCGGCGCGCACCACCCAGCGACTAGGGGAGTGGCGTTCGGGGTTTCAACCCATGGCCCCCCTTAGACCGCCGCCCGATCATCGCCGCGCTGTATCGTCGATCAGGTCGAGAGCGTGGCGTGATGACTTCATCCCTCCGCACGGCGTTTCTGTGCAGTTCGATGCTGGCTCGGGTCGGCGGCCTGGAGCGACGCAAGCACGCCGCATCGCCGGCGTCTCCCCGACGCCTGGCGATCGCCCTGTTCGGCGCCGCCCTGACGGCGATGGCGACGCCGGCCCTGGCCCAGTCCGCCCTGCCCTCCGGCGGCGCCTTCGTCCGCGGCGAAGGCCAGATCAGCCAGACCGCGCCGGACGTGATGACGATCACCCAATCCAGCCAGCGCGGCGTGATCGACTGGAGCAGCTTCTCGATTTCCAGTCCCGGCCAGGTCAACATCCTCAACGGCCAGGGCGCGACGCTGAACCGGGTGCTGGGCGGCCAGGTTTCGCGGATCGACGGGAGCCTGACCGCCACCGGCTCGGTCTATCTGATGAACCCATACGGCGTCGTCGTTGGGGCCGGCGGGCGCATCCTGGCGGGCGGCAATTTCGTCGCCACCACCAAGGAGACCAACCTCGACGGCTTCATGGCGGGCGGCCCCCTGGTCTTCTCCGGCGGCTCCCAGGCGTCGGTGATCAACGAAGGGTCGATCGTCTCTCGCGGCGGCGACGTGGTGATGATCGCCAGCACGGTCGCCAATCGCGGAACGATCGAGGCGCCGAACGGCCGGGTCAGCCTGGTCGCCGCCGACGAGGTCCTGCTGGCCACCACCGACCGCAGCGACGGCGGCCTCTATGTCGCGACCGCCTCGGGCGGCGGCGACGTCACCCAGGAGGGGCGCATCCAGGCGGCCGCGGCGACGCTGCAGGCGGCCCACGGCAACATCTACACCCTGGCCGGCAATCGCGACGGCCTGGTCCAGGCGACCGGGACCGAGCGGATCGACGGCCAGCTGTGGCTGACCGCGCCGCAGGGCTCGATCACCGTCGGCGGGGTCCTGTCGGCGGTCAACGCCGATGGAACGGGCGGCAAGGTCGTCGCCAATGGTCGCGACGTGACCGTGGCGTCCACGGCGCGGGTCTCGGCCGTCGGTTCGTCCGGCGGTGAAGTGCTGATCGGAACCTCGGCTTTCGGCGGGACGGACCTGGCCCGGACCACGACGATCGCGTCGGGCGCGACGATCCTGGCCGGCGGCCCCTCGGGCGGCGGCCGCATCGAGACCTCGGGCAAGACCGTCTCGATCGGCGCGGCGCGGATCGACGCCGGACGCGGCGGGACCTGGCTGCTGGACCCCGACGACCTAACCATCGACGCGGCGGCGGCGGCGACCATCTCGTCCTCGCTCGACGGCGGCAGTAACGTCACCCAGGCCACCACGGCCGGCGGGACGGGCGGCAACGGCGACCTCACCGTGGCCTCGGCCATTTCCTGGACCGGCTCGGGCGAGCTGACGCTCAGCGCCTATCGCGACCTGGCCATCAACGCGGCGATCAACGGCGGCGGCATGGTGACGCTGGAAGCGGGCCGCAACGCCACCATCGCCGCCCCCCTGGCCGCGACCGAGGTGCAGACCGGGTTGCCCGCCTTCCAGGGTGTCGGGGGGACCCTGACCATCACCTCCGGCGGATCGGTGACCGCCACCAGTGGAAACCTGGCCCTGGCGTCGGGCGCCTTCGTCAACCAGGCCGGCGCCGGCGCGCTCAGCGCGACGGGCGTCTGGTACGTCGTGAGCCAAGATCCGACCACGACCACCCTCGGCGGCCTGACGCCGGACTTCTATCAATACGACATTGTCACCAGCAGCAGCCCGGCGACGACGGGCAACGGCGTGCTGTATCGCGCCGCCCCGACGGTCAGCGTCACCCTGGGGACCGTCACCAAGAGCTATGACGGCACGACCACGGCCACGCTGGACGACGGCAACACCACGGTCACCGGTCTGTTCGCCGCCGACGACTGGACGCTGGACGGCGTCTATTCGACCAAGAACGCCGGGACCGGCCTGACCGTCACGACCAGCAACTTCCAGATCACGGAGGGCGGGATCCCGGTCTACGGCTATGCGTTCGCCGCGCCCGTGCCGACCTCGACGGCCGGCGAGATCACTCCAGCCGTCCTTACGGCCAGCATCATCGGCACGCCGACCAAGACCTACAACGCCACCACCAGCGCCACCCTGACCGCGTCAAACTACCAGCTGACGGGCGTCGCGGCCGGCGAGACGATCACGATCAGCGGCCTGACGAGCGAGGACTACGATTCCGCCAACGCCGGCGCGCGCACCATCACCGCCACCCTGACCACCCCGGACTTCGTCGCCGGCTCGGGCGTGGACCTCAACAACTACGTCCTGCCGACCAGCGCCAGCGGAGCGGGCCTGATTAATCCCGCCACCCTGACGATCAGCGGGCTCACGGCCAATAACAAGGTTTATGACGGCAACGCCGTCGCGACGGTCAACACAGCGGGCGCCAGCCTGTTCGGCGTGATCGGCGGCGACAGCGTCACCGTCGATGGCTCGGGCGCGACCAGCCTCTTCCCCAGCAAGAACGTCGGGACCAACCTGGCGGTCACGGTGTCCGGCGTGACGCTAACCGGGGCCAGCGCCGGCAACTACGTGGTCACCCAGCCGACCGGCCTGGTCGCGGACATCACTCGGGCCACGCTCACGATCTCGTCGGTCACGATCAACGACAAGGTCTACGACGGAACGGCGGCGGCGACCGCCGACACGAGCTCGGCCGTGCTGACCGGCAAGATCGCGGGCGACGACGTCACCGTCACCGCCTCGGGTCTATTCTTCGCCTCAAAGGACGTCGCCCAGAACATTCCCATCTTCGCCACCGGCGGCGTGATCAGCGGCGCGGACAGCGGCAACTACCGGGCGGTGGTCGCCGGCTCGGTGACGGGCGACATCACACCCCGCCCGGTCACGATCACTGTCACCGGGACGCCGACCAAGATCTATGACGGCACGACGGCCGCGCGGCTGTCGCCGTCCGACGTGGTCATTTCCGGGCTGGTCGCCGGCGAGGGCCTCACGGTCACCCAGTCGTCGGGCGCGACCTACGCATCGAAGGACGCCGGCTCACGGGCGGTGACCGCCAACATCTCGGCCTCGGACTTCCAGGCCCAGCCGGGCACGCTGCTGTCCAACTACCAGCTGCCGGCCACGGTCACCGGGATGGGGCTGATCAACCCGGCGCCACTGGACATCGAGATCGTCGGAAACCCCACCAAGCCCTACGACGGCAATTCGAGCGCCGGCCTGGGCCCCTCGAACTTCCAGGTCGAAGGCTTCGTGCCCGGCGAAGGCGCGACGGTCACCCAGACCAGCGGCCAGTACAGCTCGGCCGACGCCGGCCTCTGGACGGTGTCGACCACCCTCGACGCCAGCGACTTCGCCCCCGACGCCGGGACGCTGATGTCCAACTACGTGATCCCCTCCCCCGTGACGGGGTTCGGCACCATCACACGCATCGACGTGGATCCAGGCTTCCTGAACGCGGCGATCACCGGCAACCCGACCAAGACCTATGACGGCACGGTCCTCGCGACCCTCAACCCCAGCGACTACACGATCACCGGCTTCATCCCGGGCGAGAGCGCGACGATCACCAAGACGACGGGGACCTACGCCGACAAGAACGCGGGCCAGAAGCCCGTCTATGTCTCGCTGGCGCCGACGGACTTCGTGGCCGGCCCCGGCACCAATCTCGACAACTACAACCTGCCGACCGAGGCGACGGGGATCGGCACAATCCTGCGGGCCCAGCTCACGGCGGCGATCATCGGCAACCCCACACGGGTCTACAACGGCTCCACCAACGCGTTCCCGCTGTCATCCAACTACCAGGTCAACGGCCTCGTCGGCTCGGAAACGATCAGCATCACCGCCTCGTCGGTGGTCGCCAACTACGACAGCAAGAACGTCGGCGCCCGGACCCTCACCACGCCGCTCGCGCCCAGCAACTTCGTCTATGCGAACGGGGCGCTGAGCACGAACTACATCCTGCCCGTCCAGGCGATCGGACCGGGCGCGATCACGCCCGCCCCGCTGGTGGTGCTCAGCGCCCGGGCGCTGAACAAGGTCTACGACACCACCACGGCCGCCCCGCTGGACGTCAGCGTCGCCAGCCTGTCGGGCCTGATCGCTGGCGATACGGTCACGCTCAGCACCAGCGGCGCGGTGGGAACCTTCGCCACACGGAACGTCGGCAACGGGATCGCGGTCACAGTCGTTGGCATGACCCTCGGCGGCGCCGACCTGGCGAACTACCAGTTGTTCCAGCCCACGGGCCTGACCGCCAACATCACGCCCGCGCCCCTGGTCGTGGCCAACATCACCGCGTTCGACAAGACCTATGACGCGACCACCGCAGCGACGCTGGATATCTCCGCCGCAGCGCTGCAGGGCGTGCTCGGCTCCGACTCCGTCGCCCTCGGCGCATCCGGCGTGGCCGGGGCCTTCCGACAATCCAACGTGGGGACCAATCTGGCCGTCAACGTCAGCGGCTTCTCGATCAGTGGCGCCGACGCCGGGAACTACAGCCTCAGCCAGCCGTCGGGCCTGCTGGCCGACATCAACCGCGCCATCCTGACCGGCTCCATCATCGGCAACCCGACCAAGACCTACAACGGCTCGACCCAGGCGACCCTGACCGCCGCCAACTACAGCGTGACCGGCTTCGTCGCCGGCGAAGGCGGTTCGATCGTCCAGGCCTCGAACGCCCGCTACAACGTGGCCGACGCGGGCTCGCGGACCGTGCTGGCCGACGTGGTGGTCTCGGACTTCACGGTCAACGCCGGCACCAGCCTGGCCAACTACCAGCTGCCGACGACGATCTCGGGACCGGGCACGATCAACCGGGCCACCCTGCTGGCCGCGATCATCGGCAACCCGACCAAGGTCTATGACGACACCACCGTCGCCACCCTGACCTCGGCCAACTACAGCCTCAGCGGCTTCGTCGCCGGCCAGGGCGCCACGGTCAGCCAGACCGTCGGGACCTACGACAGCGACAATGTCGGCGCCCGCATCGTGACCGCCAGCCTCGGCGCGCCCAGCTTCACCGGTGTCGGCGCCACCAACCTGGCCAACTACAACCTGCCCACCACCGCCAGCGGCGGCGGCACGATCACCCCGGCCAGCGTCCAGGTGATCAACGTCAGCGCCCAGGACAAGGTCTATGACGGCAACACCGGCGCCATCCTGAACAGCGGCGCGGCCGCCCTTTCCGGCGTGCTGGGCGCCGACGTGGTGACCGTGGTGTCCGGCGGGGCCAGCGGGACCTTCGCCAGCAAGAACGTCGGAGTGAACATCCCGGTCACCGCCATCGGCTACGCGATCGGCGGGGCCGACGCGGGCAACTACACCGTGGTGCAGCCCACGGGCCTGTTCGCCGACATCACCGAGGCGACCCTGATCCTGGCTTCGGTGACCAAGGTGTACGACTCCACCCTGGCGATCCCGACGACTAACGGGGCCTACGGTCTTTCCGGCGTGATCGGCGGCGACACCGTGGCGGTCAACGCCGCCGGGCTGTCGGGCGCCTATGCCGACAAGAACGTGGCCACTGGCATCGGCGTCACCCTTTCCGGCGTCAGCCTGACCGGAACGGACGCGGCCAACTACACGATCGCGGCGACCACGACGAACGCGCCCATCGGCATCATCACCCCGGCCTCGCTGCAGGTGATCGGGGTGCTGGCCAATGACAAGGTCTACGACCAGACCGCGACCGCGATCCTGAACAACACCGGGGCGGGCCTGACCGGCGTGCTCGGCTCCGACGACGTCACCCTGCAGACGGGCGGCTCCAGCGGCCAGTTCTACAACGCCGGCCTGACCGCGCCGGACGCCAACGCCGGCGTGGGCAAGCCCGTGGTGGCGGTCGGCTACAACGTCACCGGCGTCGACGCGGGCAACTACACCGTCACCCAGCCCCAGGGCCTGACCGCGACCATCACGCCGGCCCCGATCAGCCTCCTGGCCGTGACCAAGATCTATGACGGCTCGACCGCCCTGCCGACCGCGAGCTCGGGCTACGCCTTCAGCSGCGTCTATGCCGGCGACACCGTCACGGCCAACACGTCGGGCCTCTCGGGCGCCTATGCCGACAAGAATGTCGCCGGGTCTCTGAGCGGCGGGACCGTGATCGGCGGGATCAACGTCACGCTCAGCGGCCTGAGCCTGTCGGGCAGCAGCGCCGGCAACTATTCGATCTCGCCGACCGTGACCGCCCAGCCGATCGGGATCATCACGCCCAAGACGCTGACGGCCAGCATCATCGGCGACCCGACGAAGGTCTACGACACGACGACCGCCGCGACGCTGGCCTCGGCCAACTACGACCTCACCGGCGTGGTGGCCGGCGAGACCATCACCGTCACCGAAACGGCGGGCGTCTACGACAGCAAGAACGCCGGAGCCCGCACGGTGACCGCGACGCTCGACGGCCTGGACTTCACGGCCGGCGGCGGCACGTCCCTGGCGAACTACACCCTGCCCACCACCGCCTCCGGCGCGGGCCACATCACCCCAGCGCCGGCCACCGTGGTCGGCGCGGTCGCCAACAGCAAAATCTATGACGGCACGACGACCGCGACGCTCGACAACAGCGGGACCACCCTGGGCGGCCGCCTGGGCGTCGATAATGTGATCCTGGTCAACACCCCGACCGGCCTGTTCGCCGATCCCAATGTCGGAACCGCCAAGCCGGTGACCACCACCGGCTACGCCCTGAGCGGACCGGACGCCGGCAACTACATCTTGCAGCAGCCCAACTATCTGACCGCCAACATCTCCGCCGCCCTCATCGCCCTGTCGAAAGTGACGCGCATCTACACGTCCGGCGTCGAGCTGCCGACCAGTTCGAGCGCCTACACCCTGGCGGGCTTGATCGCGGGCGACGACGTCAGCGTCGACACCTCGGGGATCGCGGGCTTCTACGCGAACAAGAACGTCAACACCGGCATCGGCGTGACGCTCACCGGCCTTGCCTTAGGCGGCGCCGATGCGGGCAACTATTCGATCGGCGCCAGCCTGACCAACGCCCCGATCGGCGAGATCACCCCGGCCACCGTCTCCCTGGCCGGCATGCTGGCCAACACCAAGACCTATGACGCCACAACCGTCCTGACCCTGAACAACGCCGGCACGGTCGTGGTCGGCACGTTGGGCGTCGACGACCTGGACGTCGACAGCGCCGCCTCGACGGCCAGCTTCCCCTCGGCCAACGCCGGGACCTATCTGGTCAACGCCAGCGGCTACGTGCTGACCGGCGTCGACGCCGGGAACTATATCCTGACCCAGCCGACCGGCATCCCGGCTACGATCGATCCCAAGGCGCTAGCGGCGGCGATCATCGGCGATCCGACCAAGACCTATGACGCGACTACCGCCGCCAGCCTGGCGGCCGGCAACTACGACCTGGTCGGCTTCATCGCCGGGGAAGGCGCCACCGTCACCCAGACCGTCGGCGCCTACGCCTCCGCCGACGCGGGCGCGCGCCTGGTCACCGCGACCCTCGCGGCCGGCGACTTCACGGCCAATGGCGGGACCCTGCTCAGCAACTACGTCCTGCCCACCACCGCCGCGGGCCTGGGTCACATCAACCAGGCCAGCCTGACCGCCGCCATCATCGGCAATCCCACCAAGACCTACGACGGCACCACCGCCGCCACCCTGGCCTCGACGAACTACCAGCTGACCGGCTTCATCGCCGGACAGGGCGCCAGCGTCGGCCAGACAAACGGGACCTACAGTTCCGCCAACGCCGGAGCCCGCACGGTCACCGCCGGCCTCTCCGCCGGAGACTTCACCGCCAACGGCGGTACGAACCTGGCCAACTACGTCCTGCCCACCACCGCCAGCGGCGCGGGGACCATCGGTCAGGCGACCTTGACGGCGTCCATCGTCAATGACCCGACCAAGACCTACGATGCGACCACCGCCGCCATCCTGGCCTCGCTCAACTATCAGCTCACGGGCTTCGTCGCCGGCGAAGGCGCCAGCGTCACCCAGACCGTCGGCGCCTACGCCTCGGCCGACGCCGGCCTTCGCAACGTCAGCGCGACGCTGGGCTCCAGCKACTTCACGGCCAACGGCGGGACCCTGCTGGCGAACTACGTCCTACCGACCACCGCAGCGGGCCTGGGCCACATCAACCAGGCCAGCCTGACCGCGGCCATCATCGGCAACCCCACCAAGACCTACGACGGGACCACCGCCGCCACCCTGGCCTCGACCAACTACCAGCTGACCGGCTTCATCGCCGGCCAGGGCGCCAGCGTCGGCCAGACCGTCGGCGCCTACAGCTCCGCCAACGCCGGCGCCCGTACGGTCACGGCCAGCCTCTCCGCCGGAGACTTCACCGCCAACGGCGGCACGAACCTGGCCAACTACGTCCTGCCGGTCAGCGCGGCGGGTTCGGGGACCATCGACCCCAAGGCTCTCACCGCCTTCATCATCGGCGTCCCCACCAAGACCTACGACGCCACCACCGACATCACCCTGGCTCCCGCCAACTACCGCCTGGCCGGCTTCGTCGCCGGCGAAGGCGCCGGCGTCAGCGAGACGGCGGGCCAGTTCTCATCGCCCAACGCCGGCGCGCGCCTGGTCACCGCCACCCTGGACGCCGGGGACTTCACAGCCAACGGCGGAACCTTGCTGGCCAACTACGTCCTGCCGACCACCGCCACCGGGGCGGGGCTGATCCGCAAGAAGCAGCTGGAGGCGGTGATCCTCAGCGATCCCACCAAGATCTATGACGGCAACCAGGACGCGGTGCTGACCACCTATCTGCTGACCGGCTTCGTCTCGAGCCAGGGCGCCATCGTCACCCAACCGACCGGCGTCTACGAAAGCGCCAACGCGGGGACCCGTCTCGTCTCCGCCCAGTTGGGCAGCCCCAACTTCCAGGCCAACAGCGGCACCTCCCTGGGCAACTACATCCTGCCGACCCGGGCTGAGGGGGTCGGGCACATCACGCCCAAGTCCCTGGCGGCCCTGATCATCGGCAACCCGTCGAAGCTCTACGACGGATTGACGGCGGCCAGCCTGACAGCGGCCAATTACCAGCTGACCGGCTTCATTGCGGGCCAGGGCGCCACCGTCGACCAAACCGTCGGGACCTACGCCAACCCCAATGTCGGCGTGCGCGCCGTGACCGCCAGCCTGACGTCCAGCGACTTCACGGCCAATGGCGGCACCCTGCTCAGCAACTACGTCCTGCCCACCACCGCCCTCGGCACGGGGACCATCGGCCAGGCGACGCTGGTCGCCATCCTGAACGGCGTCTTCAAGACCTACGAGGGCACGACGGGAGCGGTCCTGACGTCCGCGAACTACACCCTGACCGGCTTCGCCGCCGGCGACGGCGCCAGCATCACCGAGACGGTCGGGACCTACGGCTCGGCGAACGCGGGCCTTCGCCTGGTCACCGCCGACCTCGACGGCGGGGATTTTGTCGCCAGCGGCGCGACCGACTTGTCCAACTACGTCCTGCCTGTCCAGGCCACGGGCACGGGACGGATCGACCAAGCCGCCCTGACCGCGATCATCGTCGGCGATCCGACGAAGACCTACGACGCCACGACCCTGGCGAGCCTGACCTCGGCCAACTACCTGCTGACCGGCTTCGTTTCGGGCCAGGGCGCCACGGTCGGCCAGACCGCCGGCGCCTACGCCTCGGCCGACGCTGGCGCCCGCCTGATCACCGCCACACTCGGCGGCGGCGACTTCACCGCCCAGTCCGGAACCCTGCTGAGCAACTACGTGCTGCCGACCTCGGCCGCGGGCCTGGGCCACATCGATCCCAAGACCCTCCTCGTCGCCTTCGCGGGTGTGACCAAGACCTATGACGGGACCACCGCGGCGACGGTCGCGCCCGACAACTTCCTCGTGACCGGTTTCGTGGCGGGCCAAGGGGCCACCGTGACCGAGAGCCAAGGCTTCTACGCCCAGGCGAACGTCGGCCTCCACGCGGTGACGGCCAATCTGGACGCCAGCGACTTCAACGCCGCCAGCGGCACGAACCTGGCCAACTACGTGCTGCCGACCAGCGTCAACGGTCTGGGCCGGATCGACCCGGCGGTGCTGGTCGCCCAGCTCAACGGCGTCTCCAAGGTCTATGACGGCAACGCCGTCGCCGCTCTGACCTCCGGGAACTACATCCTGACGGGCTTCGCGCCCGGCGAAGGCGCTGTCGTCACCGAAACCATCGGCGCCTACGGCTCGCCCAACGCCGGCCTGCGCACTGTGAGCGCCGTCCTGGAGGCCGGCGACTTCACCGCGACCGGCTCGACCCTGCTGTCCAACTACGTGCTGCCCGCCACGGCGGACGGCCTGGGCCAGATCGACAAGGCCTTGCTGGCCGCGGCGATCGTCGGCGGACCGGCCAAGGCCTATGACGGCACGACCGTCGCGACGCTCGCCTCGGCCAACTACCAGCTGACGGGCTTCGTCGCCGGCGAAGGCGCCGAGGTGACCAAGACGACCGGCGTCTACGACGACAGGAACGCCGGCCCCCGCACGGTGAGCACCGGCTTGGCGGCGACCGACTTCGCGCCCGGCGGCGCGACCCTGCTCGACAACTACGTCCTGCCCACCAGCGCGTCCGGCGCAGGGCGCATCGATCCCAAGGTGCTGGCCGTCGCCCTGACCGGGGTTTCCAAGACCTACGACGCCACGACCGGCGCGACCCTGATGTCCGGCAACTACGTCCTGACGGGCCTGGCGTCCGGCGAGAGCATGGCCATCGGCCAGACAGTCGGGACCTATGACTCCCCGAACGCCGGCCCCCGCACGGTCAACGCGACGCTGGCCACGGCGGACTACACCGCCGGAGCCTCGACCTTGCTGTCGAACTACGTCCTGCCCACGGCCGCGACCGGCGCGGGGACGATCAACCGCGCGCCCCTGGCCGCCGTGATCATCGGCAACCCCACCAAGGACTACGACGGCAACACGACCGCGAGCCTGACCTCCGGAAACTACCAGCTGACCGGCTTCATCGGCGGCCAGGGCGCGACGGTCACCGAAACGATCGGCGCCTACGACTCCGCGGATCCCGGAACCCGGACGGTGACCGCGATGCTCGGCGCCGACGACTACAGCGCTGGCGCCGGGACACTGCTGTCGAACTACGACCTGCCGACCTCGGCCTCGGGTCCCGGCGAGATCATCGCGCCGCCCGGGCCGCCGGGATGCCCGACCGCGCGGGCGGACGCCTGCAACACGGTGTTCAACCTGGCCCGCTCCGTCGGCAATCCGCGCTTCTACGTCCCCTACCCCGTCGCCGGCGGCCTCTATCAGGGGCGCACCAACGGCCTGGGCGACCTGCCCTCCAGCTTCGAGATTTCCCTGCCGGTCATCGAGGGCAACGAGGCGATGATCTTCGGCGGCGCGCCGGTCGCCAACTCGACCGAGGACGTCCTGCTGCTGGGCGACCGCCAGACCCGGTGGAGCCTGCGCTTCGTCGCACGATCCGCGCCCTTCGAAATCAGCGAGGCCCAACCTTGAAGCCCTACTCGAAGTCGCCCGCGCGGTGGGCGGCGATGATCGTCGCCCTGGCCGCCTCGGCGCCGCTCGTCGCGCGGGCGCAGGACTTCGAGCGCGTGATCCCCCGGCCGCCCCAGCCGACGACGCCGCCGCCCGTACAGCCCCCACCGGCGGCCTCCCCGCCCAGCCAGGACCAGACGGTGCTGCTGCCGCGTCTGGAAGGCCTGGTGTTCGTTCCCGATCCGGGATCGGTCCAACCCGCCGGCGTCGCGCCGCCGCCCACCGGCCTGGCGTCCGCCGATCTGCCGCTGCTGTCGGCGCCGGCCTTTACCCGGCAAGTGGCGGACTATCTCGGCAAGCCCCTGACCCGCGCCGATCTCGACAAGATCACCGCCCTGGTGCGGGCCACCTACCGCAAGGCCGGCCGACCGTTCATGGACGTGACGGCACCGCCGCAGAACGTCCAGAACGGCGTCGTCCAGATCGTGGTCACCGAGTTCCGCGTCGGCGAGGTGACCATCACCGGCAACCGCCACTTCTCGGCGGAAACGGTGCGCCGGCTGGGCGGATTGGACAGCGGCGAGCCCCTGACCCTGGCCCGGATGCGCGGCGCGCTGGACGCCTACAACCAGAACGCCTTCCTGACCGTCGACGCCGTCCTTCGCCCCGGCGCCGAGACCGGACTGAGCGATGTGGCCTTGACCGCCCACGACCGGTTCCCGTTCCGCGTCTACGCCGGCTACGACAACCAGGGGGTCACGACCCTGGGCCGCGACGAATGGAACGTGGGTTTCAACTGGGGCAACGTGTTCGGCCGCGGCGGGACCTTCTCGTACCAGTTCACCCAGAGCTTCTCGGGCCGCTACACGTCCCACTCGTTCAGCGACGTGGTCCCGTTGGTGGACGGCGACCGCCTGCTGTTCTTCGGGGCCTATGCGATCCAGAAGCCCCGCGTCGCCCGCGAGTTCGGCAGCAAGGGCCATTCGGGCCAGTTCAGCGCCCGCTGGGCACATCCCGTGGTCGGTCCCGGGCCGATCAAGCAGACCCTGCAGCTGGGCTTCGACTACAAGCGCGTCGACAACACCTTGGAATTCCTAGGCTTCCGGCTGCTCGACACCGACGTCGAGATCGTCCAGTTCCCCGTCATCTACAGCCTGACCGCCACCGACCGCGCCGGCCAGACCGACCTGGAGAACCTCGCCGTGCTCTCGCCGGGCGAGCTGGCTCCGCACAACGGCGACCGGGAAATGCGCCTGCTGGTCCCCGGCGGCGACGCCACCTACGCCTATGACCGCTTCAGCGCCACCCGGACCACGATGCTACCCAAGGGCTTCACCTGGATCGCCCGCGGCGTGGCCCAGATCGCCAGCGGCAACCTGCCCTACAGCGAACAGCTGGCGGCTGGCGGCATCGGCAGCGTGCGGGGCTACGACACCAACATCGCCCTGGGGTCGAACGGCGTGATCCTCAGCACCGAGATGCGCTTTCCGACCATCCGGGTGGGACAGGCGCTGGGTCGGCCGGGGCTGGACGACCGCCTGCAGCTGGGCGTGTTCGTCGATTACGGGAAATTCGAGCAGCCCACGGATTTTCCGGATCTCGCCGACGAGGCGGAACTGGCCAGCCTGGGATTCAATCTCCGCTACGTCGTCGACCGCTACTTCGCCCTGCAGCTCGAGTTCGGCTCGCAGCTGAAGCCGGCGCCCGGCGAGGCCCACAAGGCCAGCCAGTTCGCCGTCTCAACCTCGATCGGCTTCTAGGGGAACCCTGGCGTCAGTCCTTGAACGCCGAGGCTTCCCGCCGCTCCTCGACGTCCTTGTTGAGGAAGTAGTTGAGGCCCGTGCGGATCGCCGCGATGGCCGCCAGCTGGCCGATCTGGTCCCAGGTGGGGGCGATGGCGGTGCGGACGATGTCGGCGGCCAGCGCGAACTCCAGCGCCAGGATGATCCACCCGGCATAGGCGACGAAGATCGTCTGGCGCGCGCTGACGTCGCTCGCCCGTCCCCGCACCAGGGTGATGATCACGCGGGTCAGGGCCACGATCGAGCCGATGGCGATGCAGAGGACGCAAACCAGTTCCGTGGCCAGGGCGATGTGGCTGGCGAATTCCCGAAGAATCTCTTCCATGCGCGCGCCTTCGGTTTCGTGCTTCGGCGAGACGTCGGCGCCGCGACCGGCCGGACCGGGGGGGGGGCCGGGCCGTGCGGCCTAGTCCACCGCCATGGCGGCGGCGGCCAGCTTCTCGAGGTTCAGGTACTGCTCCTTCTCGACGGTCACGCCGACACCGAAGATCGTCCCGCCCTTGAAGGTGCCGGGCGTGACATAGTCCTCGCTGACCGCGTCGCCGCTGTCGCGCCCGATGCACAGGCCGTCGCCCGACAGGGTGAACTTGCCCAGCTGGGTCTTCATCGGCCCCTGGGCGGCGACCTCCTCGCCCACATAGAGCGTGGTCTTGCCGGTGGACTCGCCGTTCGGGCCTTCGCCTTCACGGATGAACTCCACACCCAGCGTCTGCTTGCCCGGCTTGAGCTTGCCCGAGACGAACTTCTGCTCGGGCTTGATGCCCAGGAAGTTGTAGACGTAGTGCAGCTTGCCGTCCTTGATGAACAGGCTGTGACCGCCGAAGCGCGAGCCGTGGGCGAAGATCACGCCTTCGGTCTGATCGGTGATCTCGACGTCGGCGATGATCTTGTAGGACCGCCCGCGCACATTGACCGCCACGCCTTCCGGCACCGGCGAGGTGCCGGGATAGTAGACATAGCGTTCACGCGGCGGTTCGGTGCTGGGTCGCTCCAGTCCCAGCAGTTCGGCGGCGCTGCGGTCGTCCAGCGGCAGAACGTTGTTGGCCTCGGCCTCCTCGAACCAGGCCTTGACCAGCGCCTGCAGCTTCTCGGGATGCTTGTCGGCCAGGTCGATCGATTCCGAGCGATCCACGTCGACGTGGTAGAGCTCCCAGTCGTCGTGGTCGAAGTGGCCCTTGCCGGTCAGCGGGGCGTGGATGGCCGCGGCCTTCCAGCCGTTCTCCCAGATGCCGCGCGTGCCCAGCATGGCGTAGTACTGGCGCTTCTTCGTCGTCGGCCCGTCGGCCGCGAAGCTGTACTTCATGGAGACGCCCGACAGCGCGTGCTGCTTCACGCCCCGATAGGTGTCTGGCATCTCGATGCCGATGCACTCGAGGATCGTCGGCACCAGGTCCACGGCGTGATGGTACTGGTTGCGCACCTCGCCCTTGGCCTTGATGCCCTTGGGCCAGGAGATGACCATCGGGCAGGCGGTGCCGCCGGC
This sequence comes from Caulobacter sp. 05T431, assembly GCF_056665975.1. NCBI lineage: Bacteria > Pseudomonadati > Pseudomonadota > Alphaproteobacteria > Caulobacterales > Caulobacteraceae > Caulobacter > Caulobacter sp. 05T431. The sequence continues at coordinate 93,495 of NZ_JBFTKU010000013.1, forward strand.
GTATTCCGAATAGCGCTTGAACATCTTGTAGGGCGCCGAGAACGCCGCCGCCCAACCGGTGGGATAGTGGTTGTAGGTCTCCGGCCCGCCCAGCACGTCGAGATACTTCATGTTCTCGCTCAGCTCGTCGGGATAGTTGTTGAAGAACTTGTTCTCGTTGACCGAGCCGTTCGGACCGCCCTCGCCCGATGCGCCGTTGTCGGAGCAGTAGAGGACGATCGTGTTCTCCAGCTGGCCGCTCTGTTCGAGATAGGCGACCAGTCGCCCGACCTGCTCGTCGGTGTATTCCGAGAAGCCGGCATAGACCTCGGCCATGCGGGAGAAGAGCTTCTTCTCCTCGGCGCTCAGCTCCTCCCACGGACGCACGTAGTCGCCGGCGTTGGCCTGGTCCTCGCGCATGGGGTTGAAGTCTTCCAGCTTGGTGTCAGCCGGCAGCAGGCCCTTCTCGATCATCCGCGGCACCACCCACCTGCGATAGGCGTCATAGCCGTCGTCGAACTTGCCCTTGTAGCGGTCGGCATATTCCTTGGGCGCGTGGTGCGGGGCGTGATTGGCGCCGGGGCACAGCCACATGAACCACGGCTTGGAAGGATTGCTGGCCTTCTGGTCGCGGATCATCTGCATGGCCTGGTCGACCAGGTCCTTGGACAGGTGATAGCCGTCTTCCGGCCCATAGGGCTGGTCGATGAACTTGTTGTCCTCGGTCAGGTCCGGATACCACTGGTTGGTCTCGCCGCCGAGGAAGCCATAGAAGCGGTCGAAGCCCTGCTGCAGCGGCCATTCCGACTTGGGCCCGCCCGCGCAGATATCCTGCTCCGGCACGTTGTGCTCCTTGCCCAGCCAGAAGGTGCTGTAGCCGTTCTCCTGCAACATGCTGCCGATGGTCATGCAGTCGTGCGGCAGGCGCCCGCTCCAGCCGGGGAAGCCGTTGGCGCCCTCGGTGATGCACGACATGCCGTTGAGGTGATGGTTGCGGCCCGTCAGGAAGCACGAGCGCGTGGGCGAGCACAGCGCCGTCGTGTGCCACTGGGTGTAGGTCAGGCCGTTGTCGGCCAGTTTCTGCAGGGTCGGCATGTTGATCGCGCCACCGTAGGCCTGCCAGGCCGCCTGGCCCGTGTCGTCGTAGAGGACGATCAGGACGTTGGGCGCGCCTTCGGGCGCCTTGGGCGGCAGGAACGGCTCCCAGTCCGCCTTGGAGTCGCGGATGTCGAGCTTGATCACGCCTTTGAAGGGTTTGTCGGCCACGGGAACCTCCGGAGGTTTACTGTGCGCGCCGGTCACCAGCCCTGGCGTTCGGCGCCGCGACTCCACCTCGGCCCCCGTAGCCGCGCCACCGGGTAAAACCCGGATCGGGACAGCCGACGATTGCTCTGGCGCCTCCGGAGAATTCCCGCGTTCGGCTTTGGCCTTCGGTCAAAGACCAGGCCGTCGGATAACGGAGGCTATCTTCCGGATGATGGCGCGATATCGCGCCCGCCGCCGACGTGATCGGTCGACAGATCAGCTCACCGGCGACGAGGCTGGACGTCTGCCGAGCCACGCCGCGACGTTCAGGGCGTAGCGGTGGGTGTCCGCCAGCGCCTTGGGTTCGCGGACCATGCCGTCGCCAGGCCGTTCGGACACGAAGCTCGGGCACCCCATCGACAGGTCCCAGTTGTAGTCGGTGAAGTGGTGGAAGGTGCTCTGCAGGATCGCGGGGCCGCCCGCCTCCCCTCGCTCGAACGCCACGGCGAGATTGAAGTCCCGGCCCGTGGCTTGGCTCCTTCCCTTCATGACGACGCGGGCCTCGGCGCCGTCGGGGACGACCACCGCGCCCTCGTGCGGGTGGGCCGGCAGGTAGCGCAGGATCCCGGCCGGCGACGATGGGTCGGAAAGGACCGAGTGCGCCGGTTCGACCACCTGGATCTCCTGATAATCGCCGTTGGCCCCGGACCGGTAGTTCGGCCACGAGATGGCCTGCGTCTCCTCGTCGTCGCGCACGTGACGGCTGTCGTCGGGCTCGAGGTTCTTGCTGTGAAACCGATGGCCCAAACCGACGCCGCCCAGGCTGCAGACCGACGAGCCCAGGTCCATATGGTCGCGCGTGACCATCAGGCCGCCGCCGGCGGCGTGGAAACGGGAGATCGCCTCGCAATCCTCGTCGGTAAGGCCGTCGCCGACATCCACCGCGAACAGCCACAGCTGATCGAAGTCGCTGTCGTCCAGCTCGGACAGGAGGGGGTCGGGAACGCCGACCGGTCCGCGATCCCGGGCCTCCACGGCGTACAACGGCCGCCCTTCGCCGTCCTTCGCGTCGGCCAGGAGGTCGCGCAACAGGCTGAAGCGCGCGATCGACCAGTCGTCCGCCATGGAAGGGATGGTGGTCTGCAGCAGAATGCGCGTCGGACGGGGGGTCATCGTGGTCTCCAACATCGTGCGACCCGAAACCGGATCGCACKAAATCCAGGAAAATGCGACCTCAGCGGCCCGAGGCGGCGTCTTCGATCAGGGCCGCGACCTTGTCGGGATGCGAGACCATCAGGGCGTGGGACGCGCCCTCGACCGCGACGGTCTTCCGCGCACCGGCCCGCTCGGCCATGAACCGCTGGGTCTGGGCCGGGATGTTGCGGTCCGCCGAGCCGTAGATCACGTAGKACGGCAGGCGCTTCCACGACGGCGCGCCGGCCATGTCGGACAGGGCCCGCCCGGTCACCGGACGCTGGGTCGCGGCCATCAGGGCCGCCGTGGCGGCGGGCACGTCGGCGGCGAACTGGTCGCGGAACTTGGCGGGCTGGATGTAGAAATCCTCGTCGCCGTCGGGCAGCACCACCGGCGCCAGCGCGGTGGCCAGCGTGCCGCCCGGGAACTTGCCGGAGAGCGACAGGGCCGACTCGCCCGCCTCGGGCAGGAAGCCGGCCACATAGACCAGCGCCTCGACGTTGCCGTTGCCGTTGGCCGCTTCGGTGATCACCTCGCCGCCGTAGGAATGGCCGACCAGGACGACCGGTCCGGGGATCGACTTGACCAGGGCCGACACCGTCTCGGCGTCCGAATTCAGGGCGCGCAGGGCGTTGGCCGCGGCCACGACGTGATAGCCGTCGCGGTTCAGCCGCGTCACCACGCCGTTCCAGCCCGAGGAGTCGGCGAAGGCGCCGTGGACGAGCACGATCGTCGGCTTCTCGCGGGGCGTTGCGGCCTGGACAGCCGCCGAGCCCGTCAGGGCGAGGGCGGTGGCCAGGGACAGGGCGGCCAGGGACAGGGCGGGAAGGAACTTGCGCATGGGATGTCTCCGTGGCGGCCGGGAGCGGCCTCTGCGCCAAGACTGCGGGGCCGCCCGCCCCGCGCCTATCTCGCGGAAGGGCCTGGCGGCCCCCTCCGAAAGTCTAGGGCGGACGCTCCCCGGGGTAGGGTCGGCGGGGCGCTAGAGCAGGCTCATGCCGCCGTCGACCCTGAGGTTGACGCCGTTGACGAAGCTGCCGGCGTCGGAGGCCAGGAACAGCGCCGCCTGGGCCAGTTCTTCCGGTCGGCCCAGACGACCCAGCGGGATGCCGACGGCCACCGCGCTTTCGAACGCCGCGCGCTCCGACGCCGGAACGCCCAGCTTGTCCAGGATGGCGGTGTCGGTCGGTCCCGGGCTCAGGACGTTCACCCGGACGCCGCGCGCCTTGAACTCCAGCGCCCAACTGCGCGCGAAAGCGTTGAGGGCCGCCTTCGAGCCGGCATAGACCGCGTGGCCGTCCAGCACCTTGTCGCTGGCGATCGAGCTGGTGAGGATGATCGCGCCGTTGTCGCGCAGCAGCGGCGCGATCTTCTGCACGCCGAAGAACACCGCCCGGGCGTTGATCGCGAACTGGGCGTCGTACTCGGCTTCGGAAACCTGGGACGAGGGCGTGATCGTGTTCACCCCGGCGTTGGCCATGTAGATGTCCACGCCGCCGAAGCGCTCGCGCGCCAGGTCGGCGACGTCCGCCTGGTGCGCGGGATCGGCGGTGTCGCCGACCAGGCCGACGGCTCGGGGTCCGATCTCGGCGACCGCGGCCTCGACCACGTCCGCGCGACGTCCGGTGATGATGACCGACGCGCCTTCCCGCGCGAAGAGCTTGGCCGTCTCCAGGCCGATGCCGCTGTTGCCGCCGGTGATCACCGCGACCTTGTCGATGAGGGAGTCCATTGGGCTTTCGCCTCCGGAAGAGTGTTTCGAGGCCCTCCAGATAGCCTTGACGCGAGATCAAATAAGTCGGCGAAATGGCAAGTTACTCATTCCATGATGGAATATATGACCGATCTGCTCGACAACGCGGCCGGGCTGACCGCCTTCATCAACACGGTCGAGACGGGCTCCTTCAGCGCGGCGGCGCGGCTGGCGGGCGCGACCCCGTCGTCGGTCTCCAAGAGCGTGGCCCGGCTGGAGCGGCGGCTGGGCGTCGTCCTGTTCACCCGCTCGACCCGCACCCTGAACCTGACCCTGGAAGGCGCGGCCTATTTCGAGCGCGTCATGCCGCTGCTGCGCGCCCTCGGCGAGGCGCAGGACGTCGTCCAGACCGCCGCCGTCGCCCAGGGCCGGCTTCGGGTTTCCCTGCCCAGCGACCTGGGCCGCCTGCTCATGGACCCCCTGACGCGGATCTTCCTGAAGCGACACCCTCGCATCCATCTGGAACTCCACATGAGCGACCGTCACGTCGACCTGATCCGCGAGGGCTATGACCTGGCCTTGAGGGTCGGCCAGGTGGACGACAGCGCGCTGACGATCCGGCCGCTGGGCCGGGCGCCACTGGTCCTGGTGGCCGCACCGGATCACCTGGACCAGTACGGACGGCCGCGAACGCTCGAGGCGTTGCKGGCCGCGCGCCACGTCCGCTATCGCCTGGACGGGCGGCCCTTCCCGATCACCTTCGCGGACGGCGCGACGCTGTCGCCGGACGGCGTCCTCGACTGCGATTCCGGCTTCGCCCTGAGAGCGGCGGCGATCAACGGCGTGGGGATCGCCCAGCTGATGCGTTGGACCGTGGATGAGGACCTGCGGGCCGGCCGGCTGGAGATCGTCATGCCAGACGCGCCCCTCCCCTCGGCGCCGCTGCAGATCCTCCACGCCTTCGGCCGCTTCCAGCCCCTTCGCGCGCGGCTGTTCGCCGACTTCGTGGCTGAACAGACCGCGGTGCTGGCGCGGGCGTCCAGCGGTCCCGCCACGACGCCGGACTAGCGCGCCCTATCCCTTGGCCCAGTCCAGGCAAGACCTTCGGCGAGATCGCCGGCCGCCCTCCGTACAGTTTCGACGCGCGCCCAGGTCCCGTACCCCTGGGACCAGCCGTTTCCTCAAGCCAGGCGCGAACGACATGACCTCTTCCCCATCCGACCCGACCTTCGAGATCGTCCGTGAACGGACGCGCGTGCGCGCGCTGTTCGAGGGCCACGACATCGCCGACAGCGACGACGTGGTCGTGGTGCATGAGGCGGGCCGCCCGTCGGTGCGCTACTTCCCGCGCAAGGACGTGTTCATGGTGTTCCTGAGCCAGACCGACAAGGTCACCCGCAACCCCGACAAGGGCGACGCGCGCTACTTCACGATCTACCGGGACCAGCACATCGTCGACAACGTGGCCTGGTCCTACGAGACGCCCAACGCGCCGTTCGCCGACATCGCCGGGCGCATCGCCTTCCGCCCCGAACACGTCGAGATCCAGGTGGACGGGCAATCGGCGGCCGAGACCGAGATTGACGACGAGGGCGTCGACATCGGCGAGGGGCGCTGAACCCGCCTCACGGCGTTCGGCGATCCTATACTTCCTATACCTATGTACAGTTCCGTTTAGACGGGCCGATTTCCTAACAACATCCCGCAGCCGTGTTAATCGGACGCGACAGGGATGATGAACGTAAGATTTTTTCCGATTTCATCTTACGGCCGACGAAACGGCAGGCGAGCATCCTACCTGTCCGGCTCACCCGCGCGACGTCGCGGCGTCCACAGCGCCGCGGCGTCGCGCACCCCCGGTCGAACGGCGCCGGGACCCTATACGCCGGGATAGTCCGGCCTGATCCTTTCGGCCAATCGACCCATCCCCACCCCCGCCCCTAGCCTTCCGATCCTGGGTTCTGGATCACGCCAAGGGGCGACGCACATGAAAATCGTGGTGGTGGGCGGCAGCGGCCGGATCGGCGGCAAGCTCGTCTATAATCTTCGTCAGGACGACTACCGCGTCCTGGAGGCCTCGCCGACCTTCGGCGTCGACACCCTGACCGAGGTCGGATTGGCCCGAGCGCTGGACGGCGCGACGGTGGTCGTCGACGTCACCCAGTCGCCGTCGCTGGACGGGTCGGCCGCCAAGGCCTTCTTCGAGACCTCGGGCCGCCACCTGCTCGCCGCCGGGCGCGCCGCCGGTGTTCGCCACCACATCGCCCTGTCGATCGTCGGCACCGACCGGCTGCAGGCCAGCGGCTACTTCCAGGCCAAGAAGATCCAGGAGGACCTGGTCAAGGCTTCCGGGATCCCGTTCACCATCCTGCGGTCGACCCAGTTCTTCGAGTTCATCACCGGCGTGGTGCAGGACGGCGCGACGCGTGACGTGGTGATCTCGCCGGCCCCCGTCCAGCCGATCGCCGGCGAGGACGTCGCCGAGGCCCTGGCCGACTTGGTCCTGGGCGCGCCGCTGAACGACACCGTCGAGGTCGCCGGCCCCGAGCGCTACCGCCTGGACGACCTGGCCACCCAGGTGCTGACCGCCTACGAGGACCCGCGCCGCGTCGTGGCCGACGTCCACGCCCCCTATTTCGGCGCCGAGCTCGACGAGCGGTCCCTGCTGCCGGGCGAGCGCCCGCGCATCGCCCCGACCCGCTTCTCCGACTRGCTGCGCCAGAGCCTGCAAGCCCCGGCCCCCGCCAGCCTCCACTCGAACCGGAAAGGTTGATCCCATGAAGATCGTTGTCACGGGCGGCGCGGGCGTCGTCGGGTCCAAGGTCGTCGAAATCCTGGCGCGCCAGGGCCACCAGGTCACATCCGCCTCGCAGAGGACGGGCGTCGACGTCATCACGGGCGAGGGTCTGGAGGAGGCCCTGGTCGGGGCCGAGGTCGTCATCGACGTCGTCAACCCGCCGACCTACGACGACGAGACGTCGCTGCGGTTCTTCGAGACCTCCAGCCGCAACATCCTGGCGGCGGCCGCCTCCAACGACGTGCGCCACTATGCGGCCCTGTCGATCGTCGGTTCCGAGCGCCTGCCGGAGATCGGCTACTTCCGCGCCAAGCTCCTGCAGGAGTCGCTGATCAAGGCGTCCGGCGTGCCGTACACGATCGTCCGCTCGACCCAGTTCTTCGAGTTCCTGGACGCGGTGGTCGCGGACGGCGCGCGCGGCGACGAAATCCGCCTGCCGCCGGCCCGCGTCCAGTTCATCGCCGCCCACGACGCCGCCGCGGCCCTGGCCGACATCGCCGACCGCGCGCCGGCCAACGACACCCTCGAGGTGGCCGGCCCGGACCCGTTTCGGCTGGACGAGCTGGCGCGGCTGTACATGGCCGCGCGCGGCGACGCCCGTCGCGTCACGGCCGATCCCGAGGCGCGCTATTTCGGCGCGCGGCTCGACGACCAGACCCTGATCGCGGGCGCGGTCCCGCGGTTCGGCCACACCGAATTCGACGCCTGGCTGCGGGAGCGGACCGCGCGATAGGCGCGCCGTCCCCGTCTCCCTTCTCACGCAAGGATCATCGCCATGACCGACGCCGCCCCCACCACCGAAGGCCAACTGCGCACGCTGTTCCCGGGCCTTCCCCAATCGCCCTTGATCAGCCGGGCCTTCAACCACGCCCGCGACCGCTGCCCCGCCTTCCTGTTCAACCACGTCGCCCGCTCGTGGATGTTCGCGGTCAAGCTCGCCGCCCTGGAGGCCGTCGCCCACGACGCCGAGGTCCTGGCGGTGTCGACCCTGCTGCACGACCTGGGACTGACCGAGCACGGCTCTGGGCCCAACCGCTTCGAGGTCAACGGCGCCGAAGTCGCCCGGGCGTTCGTGCGCGAGCAGGGCTTCGACGACCGCCGCGCCCAGCTGATCTGGGACAGCATCGCCCTGCACGGCACGCCGTCGATCGGCGTGTTCAAGGAGCCGGAGGTCGCGCTGTGCGCGCGCGGGATCGGGGCCGACTTCGGCACGCCGGACAACGACCTGCTGGGCGTCTCGACGATGACCCTGGCCATCGCCGCCGCGCCCCGCCTGGACATGAAGCGCCAGTTCACCGCCTGCGTCTGCCACCTGGCCAAGACCCGGCCCGAGACCACCTACGCCAACTTCATCCGCGATTTCGGCGAGCGGCTGGTCCCCGGCTACAAGGCGCCGTCCTGGGTCGACGTGATCGCCAACGGCCCGTTCGCGGAATAGAAAAACGGGCGGCCGTCGAGCCGCCCGTCCTCCCTCATCACGACTGACGAAGGCCGCTAGTCGGCGGCCATGGACTCGTTGAGCCAGTCCTCGAAGGTGGTCTCGCCCAGGATCGCGTCGGGCTCCGGCGTCAGGGAACGCTCCTCCAGGCGGGCGCCGAAATAGAGCGCCTCGGGGTCGGCGACGACGTTGCGCGGGTCCTGCTGGGCGTCCAGGTACTGCTCGGCGAACACGTCCAGGCGGAAGGCCTCGGGGCCGGCGATCTCGATCATGCCGTTGACGGGAGCGCCAACCACGGTCCGCGCCAGGATGGCGGCGACGTCGTCGGCCGCGATCGGCTGGATCTGGACCGGCGGCAGGCGGATGGCGTCGCCAGCGGCCGCCGAGTGGACGATGCCCCCGACGAACTGGAAGAACTGCGTCGACCGCACGATCGTCCAGGGCGTCGGCGAGGCCTTGATCAAGGCTTCCTGCGCCAGCTTGGCGCGGAAATAGCCGCTGGCCTGCAGGCGTTCGGTCCCCACCACCGACAGGGCGACGTGATGCCTGACGCCGGCGACCTGTTCGGCGGCCAGCAGGTTGCGGCCGGCGGTCTGGAAGAAGGCCATGGCCGCGTCGTCCTCGAACGAGGGCGAGTTGGCGACGTCGACCACGACGTCCGCGCCGGCCAACGCCTCGGCCAGGCCTTCGCCGGTCAGGGTGTTGACCCCGGTGTTGGGCGCGGCGGCGATCGCCTCGTGCCCCATGCGGGTCAGGTTGGCGACGGTCTTCGACCCGATGAGGCCGGTTCCACCGATGACGACGATCTTCATGTCAGGTCTCCTTGACGGTTGTCCGGAGAGGTATCGCGCGTCTCTTGGCGCATGGAACGCTATCCATACCGCCAAGTCCGGCGACCAAAGCTAGACCCCCGGGCGGTCCGGGGACAGGACGGCGGCGGGGCCGTCCTGTCCCCAGGGAGGGCGCGACCTGTCGGAAGGGCGTAGGTCCATCCGCCGGCCGGACGATGGCCGGCGCCCCTGGCGGCCCGGCAAGGTCGGATCACTTCAACCCCACCGAAGGATCCAACATGACCCCGCGCTTCGCCCCGTTCAAAATCGTCCCGGACCTCACCAACGCCCTGATCGCCGTCGAGAAGGCCCTGGGCGCAACCGACATCGAGCACGGCCTGGCCGAGCTGGTGAAGATCCGCGCCTCGCAGATCAACGGCTGCGCCTTCTGCGTCCACATGCACGTGACCGACGCCAAGGCGCACGGCGAAACCGACATGCGCCTGTTCCTGCTGGACACCTGGCGCGAGTCCCCGCTGTTCACCGACCGCGAGCGCGCCGCCCTGGCCTGGACCGAGTCCCTGACGCGGATCGCCAAGACCGGCGCGTCGGACGCCGACTACGACCTGGTCAAGAGCCAGTTCACCGAGGTCGAGATCGCGACCCTGTCGGTGATGATCGGCCAGATCAACACCTGGAACCGCCTGCAGGTGGCCGCCCGCGCCGTCCACCCCGTCCAGCCGGCCACCGCGGCCGCCTAGGCCTCGAGCTCCGAAGCGATCCGCCTGTGCTTCGGACCCGCGGAGACGCGCGCCGATCCATCCCCCCCAAGGCGCGATGCGGCTCCGCTGCGCCCCGGCTCGTCACCGCGAGCCGGGGCGTGACTCTTCCCCTCCATGCCCTCGAAAGGAGACCCCATGCTCAAGCCCATCCTCATCGGCCTGGCCGTCGTGCTCGGCGTCGCCGCCCTGGCCAACGGCGTCTTCATGCTGGCCTCGCCCGAGGGCTGGTATTTCGCCGTGCCGGGCGTGACGACGACCGGGTCGTTCAACCAGCACTTCATCCGCGACATCGGCATCGTCTTCCTGTTCATCGGGGCCGGCTTCCTGACGGGCGCGTTCCAGCCGCACCTGCGACTGTTCGCTTGGAGCGCGCCGACGATCTGGCTTTCCGGCCACGCCCTGTTCCACTTCTGGGAGGTGGCCGTGGGCATCTGCTCGGCCTCGGCGCTCGGCCGGGACTTCCCGGCCGTGACCCTGCCGGCCCTGCTGGGCTGGGTGCTGACGGCCTGGGCGCTGAGGCGGGCGCGGATCGACGGCGCGCGCTAGGGCGGCCCGTTTCCCCGTCCCCTTCGCATCCACGACCAGAGCCGCCGCGCTCCCCCTGGGGCGCGGCGGTTTCGCGTCGTTCGCACGCCGAACCGCCGCGCGACCTATACGGCCGCATAGGGTCGCCAAACCTACGCCCAGCCCGCCCAGACCAAGGGACGGATGGGGCCGCCGGTCGCCGCCGCCTAGGGTCCGGTCATCAGGCAACGGCCGAACGGCGGCCGGCGGAGACCACCCCATGACCCTTCATTCGGCGACCTTCACGCCCATGGGCGCGCCCACGGAACGGCCGCGCGGCGACACCGCCTCGGTGATCGACCAGCTGCTGCGGAGCTTCGCGGACCTCGGCGCCGCTCCGGCCGAGGGCGAGCCCGACCCCGGCGCGGACCGTCGCCGCGCCCTGCCCCCCGGCGCCAAGCTGCCCCTCTGGCGCGTGAGGAAGATTGAACGCTTCATCGTGGCGAACCTGGATCGGGCGCTGAGCCTGGAGATCCTGGCCTCTCAGGTCCACCTCAGCTGCAGCCACTTCGCGCGGGCCTGCAAGAACACCCTGGGCCTGACGCCGCGCCAGCTGGTGCTGCGTCACCGGATCGAGCGCGCCCAGACGCTGCTGCGCGACACGGCCATCCCGCTCAGCCAGATCGCCCTGATCTGCGGCTTCGCCGACCACGCCCATTTCTCGCGGCAGTTCCGCCAGGAGGTCGAAGCGACCCCGCTCGACTGGCGCCGCCGCAACCGCGCCCCCTCCAACTGAAGAGACATCGCCATGAACCAGCCAGATCACCAGGCCACGCGCCGTGTCGTAATGACCGCCGGCCTCGGCCTCGCCGCCACGGCGGTCGCGGCCGGCCTTCCCTCGAGCGGCGGCGCCCGCGCGAACACCCCCTCCCCCCAAAGCACAGGAACCAACACCATGGGCAGCGGCTTCGTCACCACCAAGGACGGCACCCAGATCTTCTACAAGGACTGGGGTCCCAAGACCGCCCAGCCGATCGTCTTCCACCACRGTTGGCCGCTGTCGGCGGACGACTGGGACAACCAGATGCTGTTCTTCCTGGCCCAGGGCTATCGCGTGATCGCCCATGACCGGCGCGGCCACGGCCGCTCGAGCCAGACCGACACCGGCAACGAGATGGACACCTACGCCGCCGACCTGGCGGCGGTGACCAACCACCTGGGCCTGAAGAACGCCATCCACGTCGGCCATTCGACGGGCGGCGGCGAGGCGGCGCGCTACGTCGCCCGCTACGGCGGCGCCGGTCGCGTGGCCAAGCTGGTGCTGATCGGCGCGGTGCCGCCGATCATGGTCAAGACGCCGGACAACCCGGGCGGCCTGCCGATCGAGGTGTTCGACGGCCTGCGCGACGCCCTGGCCGCCAACCGCAGCCAGTTCTACAAGGACCTGCCCTCGGGCCCGTTCTACGGCTTCAACCGCCCCGGCGCGAAGGTCAGCCAGGCGATCGTCGACAACTGGTGGCGTCAAGGCATGATGGGCGGCGCCAAGGCGCAGTACGACTGCATCGCCGCCTTCTCGGCCACCGACTTCACCACCGACCTCAAGACGATCGACGCGCCGGTGCTGCTGATGCACGGCGAGGACGATCAGATCGTCCCGATCGCCGACGCCGCCCTGATCGGGATCAAGCTGCTGAAGAAGGGCTCGCTGAAGGTCTATCCGGGCCTGCCGCACGGCATGTGCACGACGCACGCCGAGATCATCAATCCAGACCTGCTGGCCTTCTTCAAGAGCTGACGGGACCCGGCCCGGAAGCGCCTCCCCCGATGGAGGCGCTTCCTTCGGGCCGGACCCTTCCAGTGACCATGGACCTCTCGAAAACGGGATCAGCACAGGGAATTGCGATGAACCGCGGGTCAGCGCATGGTGAGGTCGCCTTGCAGGCGCGTCGCCTGGGGCGCGACCGGGAGACCTTGCCGATCACCGCCCTCGACCCCGAGACCGATCATGTCCTGGCGGGCCGGGCCGTATCACTGCGAAACGCGCTCGCGCGCTATTTCCAGCGCCGGGTCCAGGACGCCAGTGAGGTGGACGATCTGGTCCAGGAGGTCTTCCTGCGCATCGTGCGACGCGGCGACGCCGGCGAGCTCGAGAAACTGGAAGGCTACGTCTTCAAGACCGCCGCCAGCGTGCTGGCGGATCGGGCGCGGCGCCGCAAGGTCCGCCAGGCCGACCGCCACGTTCCCTTCGAGCCCGACTTCCACGCCGGCGAGGCGCCCGGCCCCGAGCGGACCCTGATCGGGCTGGAAACCCTCGAGACGATCGGCGTGGCCCTGCTCGAACTGCCGGAGCGGACGCGCCGGGTGTTCATCCTGCGCCGGATCGAGGGCCTTTCCGCCTCGGAAATCGCCCGAAGGCTGGGCGTCTCGCCCACCGCCGTGGACAAGCACATGCTCAAAGCGGTTCGCCACATCCTGGCGCGAACGAGGGACGACCGATGACCCATCCCCTTGCCCAGGTCGACCAGGACGCCGCCGAAGAGGCCGCCGCCGTGTGGCTGCTGCGACGCGACGCCGGCCAGGACGTCGAAGGCGATCCCCAGTTTGTCGCCTGGCGCGACGGCGCGCCGGAGAACGCGCGGGCCTGGGCGCACGCCGCCACGATCTGGCAGGCCGCCGGCCAGCCGTCAGGCGACGATCCGCTGTTCGCCGCCCTGAGGCGCGACGCCCTGCAGGCGCGGCCTGATCGCCGGCCCTTCATGGCGGTCGCGGCCGCGATCGCGGYGGTCGCGATCGTCACGATCGGACTGGCCTGGACCCAGCTGTCGCCGCGCTTCACGACCGCGCCGGCCCAGCCCGGCCCAGCCGCCGACGCGACGCCGACCTTCGCCGTCGCCGCCGGCCCGCCGAACAGCTTCGCGCTGCCGGACGGGAGCCGCGTCACGCTGAACGCCAATTCCGCGATCGCCGTCGACTATCGGGCCGACAGCCGCGCCGTGCGCCTGCTGCGCGGCCAGGCCTATTTCAGCGTCGTCCACGACGCGCGGCGCCCCTTCACCGTGGCAGCGCGGACGCGGACGATCACCGACCTGGGCACCGAGTTCGACGTGCGGCTGGGCGGCGACACCATGACGGTCACCCTCGCCAAGGGCGCGGTCGCCGTGTCGGCGCTTCCTGGGCGCAACGCCGTCAGGCTCTCGGCGCCTGGCCAGCAGCTGACCGCGGAGGGCGCCCGGGCGGATACGGTCGCCCACGTGGACCTGACGGACGTCCTGGCCTGGCGGACCCGCCTGCTGGAATTTTCCGAGACGCCGCTGGCCCAGGCCGTCGCCGAGGTCAACCGCTACGGCGGCCCGTCCGCCAGGATCGTGGACCCCGCCGCCGCGGCGTTGCCCGTGAGCGGCCAGTACCGCGCCGGCGACCCCACACGCTTCGCMCAGTCGCTGGCCGAGGTCTATCCCGTCCGCGTGCGAACACGCAGCGACGGCGGCGCGGACATCGCCGCGCGCTAGCGACGTCACGGTCGCGCGGGGTCATCTCAAAAAAATTTACCGCGCGGGGTGTGAGATCGGGCGCGGGCTACGTTCTTGGTGGGCAGGAGGGCTTCCCATGCCTGCACTGCTCAAGATCGACGCCTATCGCAGAACCCCGGTCGCGGCCACGCCCGACCGCCCCCTGTCCCGCCCTGAGCCCCCTTCGGGTCAGAGCGACGGCTACGACAATCCGGTCGTCCTGGTGGTCGACGACGACGACGAGGTCCGCGCGTCGCTCTGCGAACTCCTGGAGTCGGTCGGCATCGCCGCGGTTGGGTTCGGCGCGGCCAACCGGCTTCTCGAGACCGACCTGCTCGACGCGCCCGGCTGTCTGATCCTCGACGTCCGCATGCCGGGCCTCAGCGGCCTGGCGTTCCAGGAACAGCTGATCGCCCGCGGCGTCGGCAAGCCGATCATCTTCCTCACCGGACACGGCGACATCCCGATGACCGCCAAGGCCATGAAGGCGGGCGCGGCGGACTTCCTCACCAAGCCCGTGCGCGACCAGACCCTGCTCGACGCCGTCGCCCTGGCCCTCGCGGCGGACGTCCGGCAACGGGTCGAGAACCGCTCCAGGCGCCAGGCCCTGGACCTCTACGCCACGCYTACCCYGCGCGAACGCCAAGTCCTGGAAGCGGTCGCCCAGGGCCGCCTCAACAAGTGCATCGCCTTCGACCTCGGCATCAGCGAGGTGACGGTCAAGCTCCACCGCAGCAGCGTCATGCGGAAGATGGGCGCCCGGTCGGTCGCCGACCTGGTCCGCGCCTKGCAGTCGCTGCCGGTCGACGCCCAGCGGGAAATCGCCCATGAGCCCGCTTGACCGGACGCCGCTCCAGGCGGCGCTGTTGACGCTGGACGGCCACGCCCTGGATCGCGCGATCGACCAAGGCGGCGCCCAAGCGGTCGATCTGGTCTGCGACGAGGTCCGCATCATCGACGCCAATCCGCGCGCGGCGGCGTTGTTCGGAAGCGACGACAGGACCGCGCTCTTGGGTCCGATGGGACGCCTGTTCGCCGCGACGCCCGGGGCCGCGGGCCGGGTCGTCGCCGCGCGACTGGCCGGGCGCGCCGAACATGTCGAGGACATCACGATCCGCCGGTTCGACGGCGGGGCCCTGGACGTGCTGCTGCAGGTGACGTTCCCGCCGCGCGGGGCGCCGACGACGTCGATCCTTGTCCTGATGATCGACGTTACGGACCGGTTGCGTGGCGATGTGTTGCTGTCGTCCATCGCGCACGAGGTCCAACAGCCGCTCTCGGCCATCGCCACCAACGCCGACGCCGCCCTGCGATGGCTCGACCGCGACACGCCGCCCCTGGAAAAGGTCCGCCCGCTCCTGACCCGCATCGGCGCCAACGCCCACCGGGCCGGCGATCTCCTGCGGAGCCTTCGGACGGCTCGCGACGGCCGCCCGGCGCACGACGCGCTCGACGTCAACGCCGTGGTCGCCGAGACCTGCGAACTGGTCCGTCACGACGCCGGGGACCGCCGGATCGGGCTGGACCTCGCCCTGGCCGGCGCCTCCCCCCTCGTACGCGGGGACCGGATCCAGCTTCAGCAGGTCGTCTTCAATCTGCTCGTGAACGCCGTCCAGGCGATCGACCGGTCGACGGTCCGGCGGCGACGGGTCAGCGTCAGCACCGCGATCGGCGACGACGGGGTCCGCCTTTCCGTGACGGACACCGGTCCCGGCGTCCCCCCCAGCGACCTCGATCGGATCTTCGCGCGCGCCTTCACGACCAAGCCCGACGGCATGGGCCTGGGCCTGGCCCTCTGCCGGTCGATCGTGGAGGCCCACAGCGGCTCGATCCACGCTTCGAACGCCCCCGGCGGCGGCGCCCGGTTCGACGTCGTCCTGCCCGCCGCGTCCGGTGGCTGACGCCTCAGAACCGCGCGGTCAGCGACGCCGTGATCCACCGCCGGCGCGGATCGCCGTACGGGCTGAAGCCCAGGTTTTCCGAAGAGGCCAGGATCGGTGGGCTTCGGTCGAAAAGGTTCTGCACCGACAGGCGAGCCTCCAGGGCGCGCAGCGGATCCAGGCCGAACGACGTGGTGAACCGCTTGCGCAGGCTCAGGTCCACATAGACCTGGGCGGGTATGCGCTCAGCGCCCTGGTCGCGGATCATCGCCGGGTTGCCGACCGAGGCGGGGTCCGCGGCGGCCACGCTGTAGCTGGCGTAGTATTGGGCGTTGAGATCGACGGTCAGCGAGCCGCGCGCCCATTCCACGCCGCCGTTGCCGCGCCATTCGAGCGGCCCGTCCACATAGCCGACCTTGTCGATCATGGGCGCGCCGGGCGCTCCGCCCGTGACGAAGGTCGGCTCCCAGGTGAGGGCGCCGTAGACGCGGAAGTCGCCGATGTCTTGCGGCGGCAGCCGCCAGTCGACCTGGAGGTCCACCGCCTCGACCTCCGTACGGCCGGCGTTGATCAGGGTCATGTCCAGCGCTGTCACGCGACCGACGGCGAAGCCGGCCGCCTTGTCCGCGTCCGTGACCGGGGCGCGGATGACCCGCTCGGGGTATCGCGCCTCCGCCGCCAGCAGTTCGGCCGCGCCCAGCTGGAAGCGCGCCGGCTCATGCGAGAMCGTGGTCCGGGAATAGTCGAGGGAAACACGAGGGCCGTCGCGTCCCTCGGGATTGAGGACGGCGCCGACCGAGAAGCTGGTCGCCTCCGACGAGCCGACACGGGTCGAGCCGCCCTGGAGGATCTTCCACGATCCCTCGCTTCCGAGCGGCCGGCCAGGCCTGCGCGGGTCCTGCACCGCCTCGGCGCCGGGCAGCCTGAAGCCGCTGATGCCCGCGAAGTTCGCCAGCGTCGGCGGTCGCTCGCCGGTCGCCAGGCTTGCCCGCAGCATGAGCCGCGGGGTCGGCAGGAGGCGTGCGCCGGCCGTGAACATCGTGGCGTTGTGGCGGACCGAAAAGCGACCCTCGCTGACGCCCAGCGAGAGGATCTGCAGATCGCCCTCGTGGATCAGGCGGTCGTGCCGCACAGCCAGCTGCGCTTCGAGACCGCGCAACAGAAGATTGTCGGCGTCGGCCGCGCCCAGCGGCGCCCGAAGCTCGAAATAGCCGGACCGAACGTGCTGGGTCCGGGCGGGCAGATCGATCGATTGACCGTAGAGTTCGGTCCTGGAGGTGGCGACGCGATCTTCGCGATCCTCGGCGAGCAGCGTGGCCGTGAGCGGGCCGGCGGGGAGCCTCAGCAGCGGCCCGGACAACCGCACCGAGGCGTCGAGCAGGCGGCCATCGAGATGGAGCCCCTCTTCCCTGGGGACGGCATAGGCCGGAAGCGCCGCGACCAGGGCGGTCCAGTTCCCGAAGGGCGCCAGGGGCGGTTCGCCGTTGGGACCCGGCTGGCCGGTGCCGACCGCCATCAGGATGCCGGCGTTCGCGCGCTGGGCCGTGCGACGGTACAGGGTCCGTCCGACCGTATAGTCGGCCGCCGCCTTCCAGCCGTGGGAAAGCTGGACGATCGTCCCCGCGCTCCAGCGACTGGTCTCGATCGCGTAGGCGGTCTCGTCGCGCATCACGCTCATGGGGAAGCTGAGGGCGATGGCCTGGGCGAAGGGGTTGCCGGGCGCATCGGCGGACAGCAGGAACGTGCTGTCGAATTCGGTGCCGGCCCATCGGCCGGTGTTCCTCAGATAGAAGCCATCGAGGAAGACCTCGGCCCTCGACCCCAGTCGACGGCGGACGTTGAGCAGGCCGGACGTGATGTGTCCCGCCGTCGAGATGTAGCCGCGCTTGCCCGAGAGGTCGTCGGCGAGGTCCGCCGGGATCTTGCCGGCGTTGGCCATGAACAGCGCATCGGCGTCGGCGGTCGTGCCGCTGAATCCCAGAGGCAGAAAGGTGTAGGTCGCGCCCAGCGCCGCGCCGCCACGGTTCGGGTCGAGGGTCAGGTTCCCTTCGAGGCTGGCGACCGAGACGCCGTTTCGAATGGGGAGGTTGACGGCGTAGGCTTCGGGATTGTTGGTGAAGCGAAGACGGCCGGCGCTGTCCACGAAGTTCCTGCGTCCCGTCTGCAGCGGGTCCGCCTCGCCGTGGGAGACGAACAGCATGACGTCGGTGTCGCCGTGGTCCGGCGTGAAGCCGAACCGGCCTTCCACGCGGAATTGCCGGGAGTCGCCGCGGTCGCTTCCGCCCGCCTGGGCCGTCAGTTCCGCGCCCCGATAGTCCCGCCGCAGCACGACGTTGACGACGCCCCCGACGGCGCCCGGACCGTAGATGCCGCCCGCCGTGGTGGTGAGCACCTCGATCCGCTCGACGGCGCCTGGCGGGATGCCGTTGATGTCGGCCTGGTTGAAGTCGCCGCCCGACGACGGCACGAAGGGCATGCGGCGGCCGTCCACCAGGACCAGGGTCGAGGTCTCGCCGAACCCCCGAAGGTCGATCGCCGAACGGGTCTCGCCGCCCCCCAGGGCCAGGGGGCCCGCCTGGGTGTTGGCCGGTTCGCGGACGCGCAGGAACTCGTCGATCGTGGCGCGGGCCGCCGTGTCGATCTCGTCCTGACCGAAGACCTTGTACGGCTGGATGTCGTTCTCGGTTCGGCGGATGTCGGCGTTCTGGGTGCGACGCCCGACCACCAGCAGCTCGGCCACCGCGCCGTCGTCGCCGCCCTGGGGCCTTTCGACGGGCCGGGGCGGCGGAAGCGCGAAGAGCACGATGACGCCGCCCGGCGTCTTCCGATAGCCGACGCCGCTGCCCGCCAACAGTTGCGAGAGCGCCGCCTCGCCCGACAGTCGCC
Organism: Caulobacter sp. 05T431; assembly: GCF_056665975.1. Lineage (NCBI taxonomy): Bacteria > Pseudomonadati > Pseudomonadota > Alphaproteobacteria > Caulobacterales > Caulobacteraceae > Caulobacter > Caulobacter sp. 05T431. The sequence continues at coordinate 112,172 of NZ_JBFTKU010000013.1, forward strand.
CCCGGACGGGGCGCGCCGTCAGTCCCCGCACCAGGTTGCGGTCGTAGAGCAGTTCGATCCCCGTCTGCCGCGCCAGATCGGAAAGCGCCGTCGCCATGTCCTTGGCGCGGATGTCCAAGGCCGTCGCTGGCGCGGCCGACGCCGCCGACGCCGTCGCCGMGCCGGCCGCGAGACAGGACGCCAACAGCAACGGTAGGGCGAGCTTTCGCAAAGAGGGGTCCCCGAGACGCAGTGGGACCTCGCTACCAGAGACTTCACGCGTTGTCGTCCCAGCGGGCCTGGCGATCGCTGGCGCCGCGCTCCCGACGGACAGAAACGGACGCCGCGGGGCAATCAGCGAAGCGCAAGCGATCACCCGCGCTCACAACAACTCACACCCGCTTCGCGCGGGACGCGCTAGCTTCGTGTTCACGCAATCGAGGATCTCGGCCATGCCCACAGCGACCTCCGTGGAAAATCATCCTGACCGTCGTCGGCTTCTCGGCGGGGCGACCCTGGCGGTCGTCTTCGCCGCCCTGGAGAGCCAGGCGCGCGCCGCGACCCCGGCCCCGACGCCGCCCGCCTTCGACGCCATCAAGCAGATCGACGCCGGCGTCCTGAACATCGGCTATGTCGAGATGGGGCCCAAGGACGGTCCGGCGGTCCTGCTGCTGCACGGCTGGCCCTACGACATCCACGCCTTCGCCGAGGTCGCCCCGCGCCTGGCGGCCGCCGGACACCGGGTGATCGTCCCGCACCTGCGCGGCCACGGGACCACCCGTTTCCGTTCGGCCGACACGCCGCGCAACGGCCAGCAGGCCGCCCTGGCCATGGACGGGATCGCCCTGCTCGACGCCCTGGCGATCAAGCAGGCCATTGTCGCCGGCTTCGACTGGGGCGCGCGGACCGCCGACATCATGGCCGCCCTCTGGCCCGAGCGCTGCAAGGCCCTGGTCTCGGTCAGCGGCTATCTGATCGGCAGCCAGAAGGCCAATGCAGCCCCCCTGCCCCCCGCGGCGGAACTCCAATGGTGGTACCAGTTCTACTTCGCCACCGAGCGCGGCCGCGCCGGCTACGCCGCCAACACCGAGGCGTTCAACCGGCTGATCTGGACCTTGGCCTCGCCGAAGTGGACGTTCGACGACGCCACCTTCGCCCGCACGGCCAAGTCGTTCGTCAATCCCGACCACGTCGACATCGTCATCCACAACTACCGCTGGCGGCTGGGCCTGGCTCAGGGCGAGGCCAAGTACGACGACCTGGAGGCCAAGCTGGCCGCCGGCCCGCCGATCACCGTCCCGACCATCACGATGGAAGGCGACGCCAACGGCGCCCCACACCCGCCGCCCGCCGCCTATGCGGGCAAGTTCAAGGGACCCTACGCCCACCGCCTGATCACCGGCGGGATCGGCCACAACCTGCCGCAGGAGGCGCCCGCCGCCTTCGCCCAGGCCGTGCTCGACGTCGCCAGGCTGTAGGGGCGACCGATGAAGTCGCCCCTCCTGGTCTTCCTCGCCGCCGGCGCCGCCGTCACGGTCGCCGGTCTCTGCTGGGCCGACGCCTCGGCCTGGGCGTGGACCAAGCCGGCCGCCGAGGCCTCGCCGATCTATGGCGTGCGGATCCCGTCCGGCTATCGCGACTGGCCCCTGGTCGCCCCCGCCCAGGAGGCCGCGCCGCTGAACGAACTGCGCGCCACTGTCGGCAACGGCGAGGCGCTGAAGGCCTACCGGACCGGCAAGACGCGGCCGTTCCCCGACGGGACCGTACTGGTCAAGCTGGCCTGGAAGCACACGGCCTCGCCGGACTTCCCGCCCGCCTCGGTCCCCGGCGCGGCGACCACCGTCCAGGTGATGGTCAAGGACTCCAGGCGCTACGCCGCGACAGGCGGCTGGGGTTTCGGCCGCTTCATCGACGGCAAGCCGGTGGACCAGGCACAGCACGAGACCTGCTTTGCCTGTCACGCCGCCCGCGTGAAGGACCGCGACTACGTCTTCACCCGCTACGCGCCCTAGGCGCGCCGGACCTCCCCCTTCCCCAAGCTCCACGGAGTTTCCAGTGAACAACCCGTTTCTCCCGGCCACCCGCCGCGCGGTGGTCGGCGGCCTCGCCGTGGCCGGCGCGGCGGCGCTCACGCCTGGTTTGGCCAAGGCCGCCTCGCCCGCCGTGCGTCCCTTCAAGGTCGCCATTCCGCAGGCCGACATCGTCGCCATGAAGCGCCGCATCGCCGCAACGCGTTGGGCCGACGCCGAGCCTGTGTCAGACGACACCCAGGGCGTCCGCCGGCGAACCCTGGAACCGCTGATGGCCTACTGGTCCGGCGCCTACGACTGGCGCAAGGTCGAGGCCCGGCTGAACGCCCTGCCGATGTTCGTCACCGAGATCGACGGGCTGGACATCCAGTTCATCCACGTCCGCTCGCGCCACGACAACGCCATGCCGATGATCCTGACCCACGGCTGGCCGGGCTCGATCCTGGAGTTCCTGAAGGTCATCGATCCGCTGACCAACCCTACCGCCCACGGCGGCGAGGCGAAGGACGCTTTCCACCTGGTGATCCCGTCCATCCCGGGCTTCGGCTTCTCGGCCAAGCCGACCGTCCCCGGCTGGGGCTCGGACCACATCGGCCGCGCCTGGTCGCAGCTGATGCTGCGCCTGGGCTATCAGCGCTACGTCTCGCAGGGCGGCGACTGCGGCTCGGTGATCTCCCAGCGGATGGCGCTGCAGAAGGTGCGGGGCCTGGTCGGCATCCACCTGAACATGCCCGCCGTGGTGCCGGCCGAGATCGCCCACATCCTGGCCGCCGGCGATCCCGCGCCCGCCACGCTGTCGGCCAAGGAGCGCGCGGCCTTCGACCAGCTGGAGGCCTTCTATCGCGACAATTCGGCCTACGCCGCGATGATGAACACCCGTCCCCAGACCATCGGCTATTCGCTGGTCGACTCGCCCGTCGGCATGGCCGCCTGGATGTACGAGAAGATCTCGCAGTGGACCTACAGCGGCGGCGACCCGCTGAAGGTGCTGACCCGCGACGAGATCCTCGACGACTTCTCGCTGTACTGGCTGACGGCGACCGGCGCCTCGGCGGCGCGGATCTACTGGGAAGACCACTCCAACAACTTCAACGCCCGCGGCGTGATCGACCTGCCCGTGGCCGTCACCGTCTTCCCCGGCGAGATCTTCCGCGCGCCCAGGACCTGGGCCCAGCGCGCCTACACCGACCTCTTCTACTTCAGCGAGGCTTCCAACGGCGGTCACTTCGCCGCCTGGGAGCAGCCCCAGGTCTTTGCCGAAGAGGTCCGCGCCGCCTTCCGTCCCCTCCGCTGATCCCCTTTCCAGAGAACGAGATTCCCATGACCCAGACCCTCTACACCGCCAAGGTCCACGTCACCGGCGGCCGCGACGGCGCCGCGCGCAGCGACGACGGCCGGCTGGACATCAAGCTGTCGACGCCCGGCGGTGCCGGCGCCGGGACCAATCCCGAGCAGCTGCTGGCGGCCGGGTGGTCGGCCTGCTTCCAGGGCGCCATGGCCATCGCCGCCCGCCAGCAGGGCGTGACCCTGAACGGCGTGGCCATCGACGCCGAGATCGACCTGAACACCGACGGAACCGGCTATTTCCTGGCCGCCCGCCTGAACATCTCGACACCGGGCCTGGACGCCGAGGTCGCGCAACGGCTGGTCGAGGCGGCCCACCGGACCTGCCCCTACTCCAAGGCCCTGGAAGGCAACATCGATGTCGCGTTCAACCTCGTCTGATCGCCCGACCCGGCGACGGTGGCTGCAGGGCGCGGCGGTGGGGTTGATCCCGTTGTCGCTGGGCGGCGTACTGGCCCTGCCGCCGGTGCGCGGCGCCCTGGCCCGCGCGTTCGACAACGGCCCGGCGCTGGTGGCCCTGAACCTGTCGGGGCCCTGGCTGAACGGTCCGCCGCTCGACGCCGGCGGCCTGGACGGCCGGGTGGTGGTGGTCTGCTTCTGGACCTATTCCTGCATCAACAGCCTGCGGGTCCTGCCCTATCTGCGGGCCTGGCAGCAGCGTTACGGCGCGCGGGGCCTGACAGTGATCGGCGTCCACACGCCAGAATTCGCCTTCGAGACCGAGCTTCCCAACATCCGCCAGGCGCTGAAGGACCTGGACGTGACCTTCCCGGTCGTCGTCGACAGCGAGCGGCGGATCTGGCGGGCGTTCGACAACAACGCCTGGCCGGCCTTCTATGTGATCGGCCCCGACGGCCGCCTGCGCGGTCATGTCGACGGCGAGGGCCGCTACGACCAGATCGAGCGCCTGATCCAGAAGCTGCTGTCCCAGCGCCCCAGCCCGGGCGCGCCCGAGGCCCTGTCGGACGTGGACGGCGTCGGCCCGCAGGCGGCGCCCGACTTCCGCGACCTGGAATCGGGCGAGACCTATGTCGGCTACGCCCAGGCCGCCGACTTCGTCTATCCCGGCGGCCTGAGGCGCGACGTCGAGCAGCGCTACCACCCGCCGCGCGATCTGCCGCTGAACCGCTGGAGCCTGTCGGGCGATTGGCAGGCCGGCGAGGAGTTCGCCACCAGCGTCGCGCCCGCGGCCGCCATCGCCCATCGCTTCCACGCCCGCGACCTGCACATGGTGCTGGCCCCGGCCATGGCCAGCCGGCCCGTCCGCATCCAGGTGCGGCTGGACGGCCAGGCGCCGGGCCAGGACCACGGCTGGGACGTCGGCGCCGACGGCATGGGCCTGGTCGACCGGCCGCGCATGTACCAGCTGGTCCGCCAGGCCCGGCCGGTCGCCGACCGCACCTTCGAGCTCCAGGCCCTCGACCCGGGCCTTCGCGCCTACGTCTTCACCTTCGGCTAGCCGCTGTTTTCTTCAAGACCCAGACGGCCCCAGGGCCATCCTGGCCGCCCCGCACACCACCCCATGGAGATCCTCCGATGACCAAGAAGACCCTCGCCCTGGCCTTGGCCTTCAGCCTGACCGGCCTGGCCGCCGCCCAGGCCCAGACCCCGGCCAAGCCGACCGTCGTGCTGGTGCACGGCGCCTTCGCCGACAGCAGCAGCTGGAACGGCGTGGTCGCCGACCTGACCCGCGACGGCTATCACGTGGTGGCCGCCGCCAACCCGTTGCGCGGGGTGGCCAGCGACGCCGCCGCCGTCCGCACGGTGATCAATTCCATCCCCGGCCCGGTCATCCTGGTCGGCCACTCGTACGGCGGCACCGTGATCTCGGCCGCCGCCGACGGCGCGTCCAACGTCAAGGCGCTGGTCTATGTCGCCGCCTTCGCGCCGGAGGTCGGCGAGAGCATCTTCGACCTGACCGGCAAGTTCCCGGGCAGCACCCTGCCGCCCACCCTGGACAAGCCCGTCGACCTGCCCGGCGGCGCCCACGACCTCTACATCCAGCAGGACAAGTTCCCCGCCCAGTTCGCGGCCGACGTGCCGCTGGCCCAGGCGCGGCTGATGGCCGTGGCCCAGCGCCCGCTGACCGACGCGGCCGGCGCCGAGAAGTCCGTCGCGACCGCCTGGAAGACCCTGCCGTCCTGGTGGGTCTACGGCGAAGCCGACCGCAACATCCCGCCCGCCGCCATGAAGTGGATGGCCGAGCGCGCCCACGCCAAGCAGGTCGTCGCCATCCCCGGCGCCTCGCACGTGGTGATGATCTCGCACCCCCACGAGGTCTCCAAGCTGATCGAAGCCGCCGCGGCGAACTGAGCCCCCTCCCCCGCGCGCCGGGCCGCGCCGGAACCACCGACGTCCTGAAGGAGAAGACATGTCTCAGAGATGGCTCATCACCGGTTCCTCGCGCGGCCTGGGCCGGGCCCTGGCCGAGGCCGCCCTGGCCGCCGGCTGTCGCGTCGTCGCCACCGCTCGCGATCCCCGCGCCCTGGCGGACCTCGTCGACCGGTATGGCGACGCCGTGCGCTCGGCCGCGCTCGATGTCACCGATCCGCAAGCCGCGGCACGCGCCGTGGCCTTGGCGGTCGAGGCCTTCGGCGGCCTGGACGTGGTGGCCAACAACGCCGGCTACGGCGACATCGGCTCGGTGGAGGACACCGCGCTGGAGGACTTCCGCAAGCAGATCGACGCCAACCTGTTCGGCGCGATCATCGTCACCAAGGCCGCCATCCCCGTGATGCGCGAGCAGCGTTCGGGACACGTCATCCAGCTCTCCTCGGTGGGCGGACGCCTGGGCGCGCCGGGCCGCGCGGCCTATTCGGCCGCCAAGTGGGCGGTCGAGGGCTTCTCCGAGGTGCTGGCCCAGGAGATGGCTCTGGTCGGGGTCAAGGTCACCATCGTCGAGCCCGGCGGCTTCCGCACCGACTTCGCCGGCGCCTCCACGACCTTGAACGCCGGCCGTCCGGAGTACGACGCCGTGGTCGGCGCGGCCGCGCGGCGGCAGGCCCAGTACGACGGCAAGCAGCCGGGCGATCCCAAGCGCGCCGCCCAGGTCCTCCTGGCGGTCGCCGCCATGGACGAGCCGCCCTTGCGGCTGCCGCTGGGCAGCGACGCCGTCGCCGCGATCAGCGCCGCCGACCAGCGCCGCCTGGCCGAGCTGGAGCGCTGGGGCCCGCTCAGCGCCTCGACCGACTTCGACGACCCCGGCCTGGCGCCGTGAACCGGGCTCCGCGATGGACGGCCTGGACCGAATTGCTCCATGATGCCGCCCGCATGCGCGCGGGATGGGACGACACCTCTGGCAAGGACGGCGAGACGGACCTGGCCGCCCGTTCGCGCGCGCTCAGGGGCGCGCTGACCCGCTATTTCCAGCGCCGCCTGCCGGACGCCAACGAGGTCGACGACCTGGTGCAGGAGGTGTTCCTGCGCATCGTCCGGCGCGGCGAAAGCCAGGACCTGGACCGGTTCGAGGGCTATGTCTTCGCGACCGCCGCCAGCGTCCTGAAGGATCGGCTCCGACGCCGCCGCGTGCGCATGAGCGCCGCCCACGTGTCGTTCGAGCCCGACCTGCATAGCCAGGCCGACTTCTCGCCCGAACAGACCGTCCTGGCCCGCGAGGCTCTGCGGTCGACCACCCGCGCGATCATGGCCCTGCCTGAACGGACGCGGACGATCTTCGTCCTGCGCCGCCTGGAAGGCCTGAGCCATCCCGAAATCGCCCGCCGCCTGGGACTGTCGCTGAGCGCGGTCGAAAAGCACATGCAGCGGGCCGCCAAGCATCTTCTCTCGCTAGGAGAGGAACCATGACGTCCAGCCGCCCGACGCCCCGCTCCGGAACGACGCCGCGCGACGCCGCCGCCTTCTGGTTGGCGCGCCACGACGCCGATCCCGCGGCCGCCGCCGATCCGGCCTTCCTGGCCTGGCTGGCCGCGTCCGAGGACCATGCCGCGGCCTGGGCCCGCGCCCAGGCCCTGTGGACCCGCGCGGCCGACGACCTGCGCGACGATCCCCTGGCCGAGGCCCTGCGCGCCAGCGCCCTCGCCGCCCGTCCTCCGGCCTGGCCCAAGGCCCTGGCCGCCGCCTGCGTCGCCGTGGCGGTGATGCTGGGCGCGGGCGTCGGCTGGCGCTACTGGGCGGAGCGCGGGCCATCCACGCCGCAGGTCGCGTCCTCTGCGCCGGCGACCCAGCTGGCCACCCTGGTGGGCGAGCGGCGCGCCGTCACCCTGGCCGACGGCACCAAGCTGGACATGGACAGCGCCACCCGCGTCGATGTCGCCTTCGACGATAAGGCCCGCCGCCTGCGGGTGGTGAGCGGCCAGGTCTATATCCAGGTGGCGCGCGACACGGCGCGCCCCTTCGCGGTCGACGCACGCGACCAGACCATCGTCGATCGCGGCACCGCGTTCGGCGTGCGCGTCATGCCCGGCATGATGTCGGTGACCCTGGCGCAGGGCAGCGTCGCGGTCGGCGCGCACGGCGGCCCGCCTGAACACGCGCTGAAGCCGGGTGAGCGCCTGATGCTGCGCGACGGCCGCCCCGCCCAGTTGCAGACGGTGGACGTGAACGCGGTCCTGGCCTGGCGCGACGGCTTCGTCGAGTTCTCCGACACCCCGCTGTCCGACGCGGTCGCCGAGATGAACCGCCACGGCGGGCGCAAGATGGTGATCACCGATCCTAGCGTCGGGGCGCTGAAGGTCAGCGGCCGGTTCAAGCTGGGCGAGCCCGAGCGGTTTCTGCGCACCGTGTCGATGCTGCTGCCAGTCCGCGCGGTCCGGGTGGGCGAGACGCTGGAGATCCGCGCGGCCCCGTAGCCGTCAGAACCGTCGCGTCAGGCTGATCTCGAAGGCCCGGCCGTCGGCGTCGCCGTAGGGGCTGTAGCCCATGGCTGCGGTGAAGGCGAAGGGCGGGGTCGCGTCGGCCAGGTTGCGCACGGTCAGCTGGACCTCGGTCTTGTCGCCGACCGACCAGGTCGCGAAGGCGTCCAGATAGACTTGCGACGGGATCCGCCCGCCCTTCAGCCGCGCCAGGTACTGGGTGATGTAGAGGGGCTGGAGGCCGGAATCGGCCACCGCGTAGCTGGCGTAGTACTGGGCGTTGAGGCCCAGGGTCAGGACGTCGCCCGACCATTGCCCACCGGCGAAGGCCCGGACGCGCAGGGGGCCGTCGCTGTAGCCGGCGGTCTCGGTCCAGGGGCCGTCGAGATGAACCTGGCGACGATAGCTGGGCTGCCAGACGCCGCGCAGATAGGCGCTGGCCTCGCCGCCCGCGAGCCGGCGGCGGTACTCGCCGCTGACGTCCACCGTCTCGACGATCGAGCGGCCGACATTCATCATGGTGGCGTCCAGGTAGGTGACGGCGCCGACCGTGTAGCCCCTGGCCCGATCGGCGTCGGTCAGGGGCGCGCGCACCACGCGGGACGGATACAGGTCCTCGTGCGCCAGGATGTAGCCGATGGGATCGGCGTCGACGTCGGTGATCTCGCGCGTCTTCTCGGTGCGCTGGTAGTCGATCGACAGCCGCGCCCCGTCCAGCCATCGCGGCTTGATCACCACGCCCACGCTGAAGGTTCGCGCCAGTTCCGGGTCGAGGTCGGGCGAGCCCGCCTGGACCAGTTGCATCGGCGCGGTCACGGCCAGTACCTGGTCGCCGCGCTTGGGGTCCAGCTTGGGATAGCCGGTCCCGTTCAACGACAGGACCGTCGGCTGGACCTGGTCCGAGCGCGGCGGCAGGTGGCCTTCGCTGTAGCTGGCGCGCAGCATGAGACCGTCGGTCACGAAGGTCTTCACGCCCAGCATCTTAGCCACGACCAGGTTCTCGGTGGCCACCTGGCTCAAGGTGGCGATCCCGCCCGAATTGAGAGTCAGGTCCGAGCGGGGCGCGGTCATCCGGTAGTCGTCGGCGCGCAGGGCTGCCTGCAGTTCCAGGTCCTTGAAGGGCCCCCAGGCGTCGCTGGCGGTCAGCGGAGCGCGCCATTCGGCGGCGGCCGACCGCGTCTTCAGGCTCAGCCGGTTGCCCTGGACGGTCTTCGGCAGGCCGGTGTTGCGATCATAGCTGAAGCTCTGCCCGCCCGGCGCCCGCTCACGCGCGGCCTCGGCCGACAGAGTCATGGTCAGGGGACCGCCCGGCAGGCGCCACAGCGGCCCCGAGGCGCGCAGGTTGAGGTCCTCCAGCGTGTCGCTGAGCTTCAGCAGCGAGCCGCCCGCCAGCTGATAGGCGCGGTAGGTCGCCAAGAACACGGTCTCGGGGTCGAACGGCGACAGGTCCGGTCCGACGGCGCCCGAGCCGATCGCGGTCGACGTTCCGGCATAGCCGGTGGCCCCCCGAGCGTCGTTGGCGACCCGCACCTGCGACCGGCTCCAGCCGGCGTCCGCCTCGACCATCCAGCCGCGCGGCAGGCGCGCGATGAGCCCCGCGTCGAGCTTCTGGGTGGCGCTGCGGTTGCGGACGATCCCCTCCCACKGGACGGATCGCGACACATAGACCGACTGCTCGAACGGATTGAGCGGCGAGCTCGACGGCATCGTCAGGACCGTGTCGCCGGCCGGAACCGTCGCGCGGCCGCGATTGTCGAGGAACAGGTAGTCGAAGAAACCCTCGAAGATCCCGGCCTCCTGGCGCCCGCTGACCACCAGCGACCGCCGGTAGGTCTCGGTCATCAGGCTCTGCTTCTCGCCGAAGGCGTCGTCGGGAAGGTCCAGGTCCAGCCGGCCCGCGTTGGCGACGGCCTCGGCGGCGGTGAAACCGGCGGTCGAGAAGGTGGTGAAGGTCGACCCCAGCGCCTGGCCGCCATAGGCCGGCTTCAGGGTGAGCAGTCCGCCGCTGCTGACCACGTTGACGCCCAATCCCACCGGCACATAGGCCTTGGGCACCCCGCCCTTGATGAAGTCCGCGCCGTTCGAGGTCAGGGCCCGCTCGCCGAACGGCCGCTCGCCCACGTCCAGCCCCTGGTCCCGGCCCAGGGCGATCCGCACCGACAGCCCGCCCCGGCCGTCGCTGGAGGTCCGGCCGATCGCCGCGTCCAGACGGGAGGCCAGCCCCCCGCCGTGCTCGGTGAAGCCCTGGGCCAGCTTCACCTCGGCGCCCTGGTAGTCGCGCTTAAGGATGATGTTGACCACGCCCCCGGTCGCCCCGGGGCCATAGAGGGCGCCGGCCGCCGCGGTCAGCACCTCGATGCGCTCGACCGCGGCCAGCGGGATGCCGTTGACGTCGGCCTGGATGAAGCCGGCGCTGGCGCCCACGGTTTCGGGCGCGCTGGGCAGTCGGCGGCCGTCGACCAGCACCAGGGTCTGGCCGCCGCCCAAGCCCAGCAGGTCGATCCGCGAGCGGGCCGAGGCGGAATTGGCGGCGGGCGACTGGGTCAGCGCGCCGGCCTGGGCGTCGGCCGGCATGGTCCGGCGGATGAAGCCTTCGACGTCCAGGTCGCCCGCGTGGCGGATCGTCTCCTCCAGCGCCACGTCGTAGGGCTGTATGTCGTCGCGGGTGCGGCGGATGCCCGTATTGAGGTTGCGCCGGCCCAGGACCAGGATCTCGGACACCGCCCCGTCGCCCGCGTCCACCGGCGGCCGGGCAGGCGGCGGGCCCGCCATCGGCTTGATCACATAGGCGCCGTCGCTGGTCCGCTGGACGCCGAGGCCCGTGGACGCCAGGGCGGCCGCCAGCGCCTGGTCGACCGTGTACCGTCCCTTCAGCCCCGGCGCGCGGAGCTTGTCGGTCACGGCGCGGTCGAAGGCCAGCTCCGCCGACCCGGCGCGCGCCACCCGCTTCAGCGTGAGGGAAAGCGACTGCGCCGGCATGTCCAGGGCGATGGCGTCGGCGGCGCGGCTCGCGCCCGCCTGGCCCGTCGCCAGAACAAGGGCCAGGACGCCCCACGGGCGGACGCCCACCCCCTGTCGCCGTCGAGGCCGCGCGGCAAGACTGAAGAGCTTCAAGAAAGTTTCCGCCGCGGCGTACGGGATTGGACGAAGGCTGCGTTCCTGGTGCCGATCGCGGAGAGCGAACGAATGCGCCAAGCCACCACCGTCACCATCCGCGCCTCGCGCTCGCCAACCGACGCGCAGGCTTATGCCACGCCCACGCTCGGCCGCAAGCGCGGCTCGCGCGCCATGGCGGCTCGACGCTTCCCGACACCGGACCATCGCTCGTGAATAGGGCGGCCGGCGCCTTGCGGGCGGACGTCCGCCCTTTCCGCGCTCCGACCGGGGACCTTGGTCCGGAGCTGGATCAGCTGTGCTTCGATCAGTTCGCCGTCGATCCCGCCAAGCGGTTGCTGACCCGGGACGGCGCGCCCGTCGAGATCGGCGGCCGCACGTTCGATCTGCTGCTGGCGCTGGTCGAACAACGCGGCCGCGTGGTGCCCAAGCGGGAGCTGCTCCAACGGGTCTGGCCGGACGCCGTCGTCGAGGACTCCGCGCTTCGCTTCCATATGACCAGGCTCCGCCGGATCCTCGACGACGGCCGCGAAGGCGTTCGCCTGATCACCACCCAGGTGAGCGTCGGCTACGCCTTCGTCGGCGCCGTCGCGCGACGGCGGCCAGCGCCCTCGCCCGCCCGCCTCACCGCGCAGCCGAGTGTAAGGGTCCCGTCGCGGCTGGACCGGGTGATCGGCCGCGATGACGACCTGGAGGCGCTGATCGAACGGGCGGCCGCCGTCCGTCTGCTGACCATCGTCGGCCCGGCCGGCGTCGGCAAGACCAGCCTGGCGATCGAGATCGCCCACGCCTTGCAACCCCGCTTCGCCGATGGTGTCGACTTCGTCGACCTGGCCTCGGTCGAGGAGTCCGAGCGGCTCCCGGCCGCGATCGCCGAGGCCGTATGCCTGGGGACCGACGCCCATCGATCGACCGAAGCTCTGCTTCGTCGCCTGCGCGGTCGCGAACAACTGCTGGTCCTCGACAACTGCGAGCACCTCGTCCACGCGGTCGCCGGTTTCGTGGAACAGGTCGCTTCGGCGGCGCCGGGCGTCCATGTCGTGGCCACCAGCCGGCAGGCGCTTCGAACGCGCAACGAGCAGGTCCACCGGCTGGCGCCGTATGACATCACGGCCGACCTCTCGACGGTCGGGCGCGACGACCTGCTGGACCGTCCCGCCGTCGCGCTGTTCCTGCATCACCTCACGGCCGCCGGAGGCGCGGTCGTTGAGGAGTTGGAGACCCTCCGGACCATCGCCCGGATCTGCGCCCGCCTGGACGGCGTCGCCCTGGCGATCGAACTGGCGGCGGTGCGCGCCGCCACGCACGGGGTCGAGGCCACCGCCAGGCTGCTCGGCGGCGAGCTCTGCCTGCTCTGGCCTGGACGGCGGACGGCTTCACCCCGACAGCGTACGCTGAAGGCGACGCTCGATTGGAGCTACGCCCTGCTCTCGGAGACCGAACGTCGGGTCTTCGAACGGCTCTCCAGGCTCCCCGCCCCGTTCTCCCTCGAGACGGCGCTCGGAACCGTCACCGACGAGACGCTCGAAATCGAAGACGCCGTGGCCGCCCTGGATGGGCTCGTCGAGAAATCCCTGATCCGTCCCCGTGACGGCGAATATCACTGGGCCGAGTTCATCCAGGTCTATGCGCGCGAGCGGCTGAGCAAGCGCCCGCCCGTTGAAGGGCGGAGCGTTCAGAGCCCCATGTTTCGTATGGTGTTGTGTCCGGAGCGGTCCGTGGCGGTTCAGCGGGGATAGCTGCGTTCGGCAAGAGGTCGGACCTCATAGTCGACGCGGAAGTGGCAGGCCTCGCCGTAGATCGTCACGGCCTGCAGACAGCCGGCCGCCAGCGACGCCGGCGAGGGCTTTTCGCCCTGTTCGATCCAGGCGCTCATCGCCCGCAGCAACGCGGCGTATTCCGGCGTCGCCAGCTTGCTGTGCTCGTGTTCGTCGGTGAACGACTGGACCAACAGATCGCCCGCGCCCGCCTTGACGACGGTGTCGTGGAACACCTGCTCCAGCTCGACGAAGGCGGTAGGATCGTCGATGGCGTGCATCGTCAGGGTCGGGACCGTCAGCTTGCCGCCGAGATCGGCGTCGAAGGCCAGGCGGCGCACGCCTTCCGGATCGGCCGCGAACCGCGTCACGCCCTTGTTGAGCGCGGCGTCGTCGTCGGAGCCCCGGTAGACGACGCCGACATTGCTGAACGGGTTGTGGCCGTCCAGGCGCTTGTTGACCATGTCGGCGAAGGTGAAGGTCGCCCAGCCGAGGTGGCTGTCCAGCGTCCGCTCGGGAATACGGGTCACCGCCAGGATGTTGTCGAGATTGCGCTGCTGGACCGCCGTGCGCTGGTCCTTCAGCAGATTGACGCCCGTGCAAGCCTCCAGGCGCTCGTCCAGCTGCTTGTTGGTCAGGGTCGAGCCGACCGGCTGGCCCTGCCAGAGCGGATAGGCCGGCTCGTCGGGCCGGGGATGGTTCTGGCAGTAGTACTGGTAGACGGCCCTCAGGTCGGCCCGGAAGTCGTAGGACCGTGTCCCGCCACCCAGGACCCCGCTGGTCAGGATGACGCCGTCATAGACCGGCTTGCCGTCCGCCCCCTGCCCGTACAGTTCGGCCGTCTTGGCCGCGACGTTGCCGCCCCAGGACTGGCCGTGCAGGATCGTGCGCTTCGGGCGGCCGAACTGCGTCCAGAAGATCCGGCGCAGGGTGTCGCTGTCCTCGGCCGCGCTGCGCACGCCGTAGCCGGCGCGGCGGTAGTTCGAGCCGGCCCAGGCGAAGCCTTCCTTCACGGTCACCGAGAACCGCTCGAGGTCCTCCAGAGCGTCGTCGGGCTTGGGCGCCTTCAGTCGCGGCCCGCCGTGGGTGTGGACCACCAGCGAACCGTTCCAGGCTTTCGGGATGGCGATCCAGTAATAGGCGCCGTTGGCGTCCTGGCCGGCGAAGCACCGCGTCTCGGCCGGCAGGAAGTCGGGGCAGTCCTTGGTCGCCTGGGTTCCGGCCTGGGCCTGAATCTGGGCCGGAGGCTGGACCTGGGCGTGCGCGCAGCCGCCCGTCGCCATCAGCCCCAGGGTCGCGAGACCCATCCAAACTCGGCGAAGCGGCGAACCCATTGGCGGCGTCTCTCGAAAGCGGATCGAAACAAGAAGGCGGCCCCGGCGCCCAGGGGGGAGGAAGCGCCGGGGCCCGTCGACGTCAGAACGACTTACTGACGTTGACGTACCAGTAGCGGGCATAGGGGTTGTAGAGCGACCCGATATAGCCGCTCGACGACAGGGGCGGATCCTTGTCGAAGATGTTGCGGGCGCCCACCCGCAGGCGGGTGTCGTCCAGCGGGCTCTTCTTGTCCTCGATCCGGTACTGGACATAGAGGTTGGCCGTGGTCTGCGACTTGACGGTCCAGGGCGTGCCGTCGGTGGCCAGGAGTTCGGTGTCGAGCACCGAGCCCGTGTAGATCACCGAGCCGCCGATCTGGACCGGCCCCTTGCGCCAGGTGATCGTGCCCGTGCCCTTCCATTCCGGCTTGCCATTCTTGCGCAGCAGGTCGCCCGGATCGGTCAGCGGCGTGGCCGGATTGATCGTGCCGGCGGCGCGGGCGTCGAACAGCGCCTGGATCGGCGGGGCCGGCACCTGCGAGAACTTGTCCATGTAGGTCGCGTCGATATTGACCGTGAAGCGGCCGAAGTCCTCGGTGCGCAGCGCCCAGTTCACGCCAATGTCGACGCCGCTGACCGTCTGCGGCTGCAGGTTCTTGAACTGGTCGCGGATCTCGGTGATCTGGCCGACGGGCGCCAGGCCGGTGCCGGCGAAGAACGCCACGTCGTCGGCGTTGGGCGCGGCGCGGATCACGTTGGGATTGGTCGTGCCCGTCAGGCGCGCCAGATAGTCCTGGATGGCGATGTTGGTCGAACCCAAGGTGCCGACGATGCCGTCCTGCTCGATCTGCCAGCGGTCGACGGTGATCGTGAAATCGCCGAACTGCTCGGGGATGAACCGAGGCTGCAGGACCAGGCCGACCGAGTAGCTTTCGCTCTCCTCGGCCTTCAGGTCCGGATTGCCGGCGGTGGTGAAGCGGATGCCGACGCCGCGGCTGCAGGCGCTGAAGGTCTGGATGCGGCCGGCGCGCAGGTCGGCCTCGCAGCGGTAGTAGTCGGTGACGGTGTTGGTCCGCGAATAGCTGAAGGGGTTGGTGGTCTCCAGGTTGGGGGCCCGGAAGCCCTGCTGCCAGGAGCCGCGCACCCGCACGCCGTCGACCAGGTCCCAGGCGAAGGCGATCTTGGGTTTGGCCACCGATCCGAAGTCGCTGTAGTTCTCGAAGCGGCCGGCCAGCTGCACGTCGATGGCGCGCACGAGGGGCACGTTCATCTCCGGCGAGACCAGCGGCAGGGCGAACTCGACGAAGGCCGAGCCGACGTCGCGCGAGCCCTTGGTGCTGGGTGTGTCGTTGACGCCGGTGACATTGCTGTTGCTGGTCGCGCCGGTCACCGGGTCGGTGAACGGCGTGCGGCCGTCCAGCATCGGGTCGCGTCGGTCCTGCTGGGTCTCGTGCCGGAACTCGACGCCGGCGGCGACGCCGACCGGGCCGGACCAGATGGTCAGCAGGTCGGGCTTGGAGACCTTGAAGTCGGCCAGGGTCAGGGTGGTGGTCGAGTGGCGCTTCAGGCGGAAGCGGATCGCGTCGGTCGCCGCCTTGGAGCTGGGCGTGMAATCGCGGCCGCCCTCACCGTCCAGGCACCCTCCATTGAAGGGGTTGTAGGCGTCGGGGGTCGACAGGGCCAGCTGGGCGGCCAGCTTGGCGCTGTCGATGCCGTCGGACYCGTCCTTGGCGTCGGCCTTCGAATAAAGCAGCGCCGAGTCCCAGTCCCAGCCGAACTTCTCGCCCTTCAGGCCCGCCAGGAAGCGGGTCTGATAGTTCTCGACCTCGACCTTGTTCGGACCCAGGTCGTTGAAGCGGTAGTTGGTGAAGGTCACCGCGCGGCCGGCGGCCGGCACGTTGGTCAGGTTGGGCAGGCGATTGGGATTGACCGTGCCGTTGGCGAACACCGCCATGCCGAACGGGTTGTAGTAGTTGCTGGCCGGCACGCCGATCGCCACCAGGCTGGTGCCCTGGGTCGTCAGCCCCTCGGACTCGGCGTGATAGAGGCCGATTTCGCCATAGGCGGTCAGGGTGTCGGTGATGTCGTAGTGGCCGTTCAGGAAGACGTTCTGGCGGCTGATCTTCGGCGCGATGGTCGTCGCGTCGTTCTGAGGCGCGTTGTAGCGCAGGAAGTTGGCGGTGCTGCCGGTGGCCAGGTTACCGGCGCCCAGGCACAGGCCGTTGCCCAGCTGGGCGGCGCAGCCGGTGATGGTGTTGGGCTGGACGTGGGTGGCCCCCGCCGCCGTGGTCAGGGCCGTCGTGCCCTGGCGGACGATCCCGCCGGCGTTCAGCACGGTGATGTTGGCGAACGAGTTCTGGTTGCCGCGGTTGTCGGGCGTGCTGCTGGCGGCGTAGTCGGGATAGCCGGCGAACAGCGGCCGCAGGTCCTGGGTCGCGGTGTAGGGCCGGTCGCTGGGCCGCTGGGCGGTGCGCTCGGTGAAGTTGGCGTTGATCGAGACGTTGCCGCGCCCGTCGGCGAAGGTGCGGCCGGCGAAGACGTTGCTGGTGTATTCCTTGCGGTGCGTGCCCTCGGCCCAGCCGTACTGGGCGTCCATGGTCAGGCCGTCGAAGTCGGTCTGCAGCACGGTGTTGACCACGCCCGCCACCGCGTCGGCGCCGTACACGGCAGCCGCGCCGTCGCGCAGGATCTCCAGGCGCTCCAGGTTCGCGGTCGGGATGGCGTTGGCGTTGTAGCCCAGCAGCGGCACGGTGCCCGACGACTGGCTGGTCGGGTGGTTGACCAGGCGGCGGCCGTTCAGCAGCACCAGGGTGTTGCCCACGCCCAGGCTCCGCAGGTTGATCGAATTGACGTCGCCGCGCGTGGAGTTGCTGGTTTGCGGGTTGTTGCTGGGGTTGATGAACACGTCGCCCATCTGCGGGATCGAGCGGAACAGGTCATCGCCCGACACCGCGCCGGTGGCGGCGATCTGGCTGTTGTCCATCACCGTGACCGGCAGGGCGGCCGTGGTCTTGGCGCCCTTGATCTGGCTGCCGACCACGATGATCTCCTCGACCTTCGTGGCGGCGTCGGCGGGCGGAGCCTGCTGGGCGTGGGCGGCGCCGGCCAGCAGCAGGCCGGCGAAAGCGGTCCCGCAGATGAGCCTTTGGCGGATATTGGCGGTGGTCATGAGAGCTCCCCGATTTTCTTGTTCTGATGGTTCTAGGTTGAGAGTTTGGCCTATGGCCGGGCCTCGCCGGCCGCCGGGATCGCCGAAGCGGCCAGCTTGGCGGCCCACTTGGGATTGAGGGCGGCCCGCAGTTGGGCGACGTCGAGACCCCGCTCCCAACGCGAGACCACGATGGTGGCGACGGCGTTGCCGGTGAAGTTGGTCAGGGCCCGGCATTCGGAMATGAAGCGGTCCACGCCCAGGATCAGGGCCATGCCGGCCACCGGCACCGACGGCACCACCGACAAGGTGGCCGCCAGGGTGATGAAGCCCGCGCCGGTGACGCCCGCCGCGCCCTTGGAGCTGAGCATGGCCACGCCCAGCAGCAGCACCTGGTCTTCCAGCGACAGGTGCACGCCGGTGGCCTGCGCGATGAACAGGGCCGCCAGGGTCATGTAGATGTTGGTGCCGTCGAGGTTGAACGAATAGCCCAGCGGCACGACCAGCCCGACCACCGACTTGGGACAGCCGGCCTTTTCCAGCTTCTCGATCAGGCTGGGCAGGGCCGCTTCCGACGAGCTGGTGCCCAGCACCAGCAGCAGCTCGGCCTTCAGGTAGCGGATCAGGCTGAAGATCGAGAAGCCGTTGATCCAGCCCACGATGCCGAGGATCACGATCACGAAGAACAGCGAGGTCAGGTAGAAGGTCCCCACCAGCAGCGCGAGGTTGGCGATCGAGCCGATGCCGTACTTGCCGATGGTGAAGGCGAAGGCCCCGAACGCCCCGATCGGCGCGGCCTTCATCAGCACGTGGACCAGGCGGAAGAACGCCTCGGCGGTCGCTTCCAGGAAGGTCAGGACCGGCTGACCGCGATCGCCGACCATGGCCAGCGACAGGCCGAACAGGATCGAGAAGAACAGCACCTGCAGGATCTCGCCCTCGGCGAAGGCGCTGACCACGGTGTCCGGGATGATGTGCATCAGGAAGCCGACGATCGTCTGGTCGTGGGCCTTGGCCTCGAAGGCCGCGATCTTGGTGGTGTTCAGCGTGGCCGGGTCGATGTTCATGCCGGCGCCCGGCTGGACGACGTTGGCGACGACCAGGCCGACGATCAGGGCCAGGGTCGAGAACACCAGGAAGTAGACGAACGCCTTCAGGGCCACGCGACCGACCTTGTCCAGGTCGCGCATGCCGGCGATGCCCGTCACCACGGTCAGGAAGATCACCGGCGCGATGATCATCTTCACCAGCTTGATGAAGGCGTCGCCCAGCGGTTTGAGGCTTTCCCCCACCCCAGGATAGTAGTGGCCGACAGCCGCCCCCGCCGCGATCGCGAGCAGCACCTGGAAGTAGAGGTGTCGATAGAACGGCTTGGGCCGCGCGGGGGCGGTCGGGGTGATCGTCTTCACTGGCGCCTCTTGGCCGGCCGTGCGGCCGCGTTTCCATCCCGCGTCCCTTTGCGAAGACGCTTGGTTAGACGATCCTTGTTGCGGAGAAGCGGCGCAAGCACGCCAAGCTGAAGCTTCTATCGGTTGTTTTTATTGATGTTTGCGGGAAGCACCCTAGTCGCGACGACTCCGAGGACGGCGAATTTCCGCCCGAGATTTGGCGATTTGTGCGAAAATCCGCACATCTTGCCGAAACACCGCCGATGACCAGACCCGCCATGCCGAATCCGGCCGACCCGATCGTCCGTCGCTGGGCCGTTTTCTTCGGCGTCTGCGTGGTCCTGCTCGGCGCGGCCCTGTGGGTCGCCGGCGAGGTCGCCGAGCGTCGCGCGACCGCCGAACTGGCGCGCCAGGCCCAGGCCTCGGCGGCCCTGCACGCGGCGGTGCTGCGCAGCGAGCTGGCCAAGCACCGGTCCCTGCCCTTCGTCCTCGCCCAGGACCCGGACGTCGCCGAGGTCCTGCGGGCCACCGACGGGCGCGGGATCGACGCGCTGAACCGCAAGCTCGAGACCCTCAGCGGCGGCACCCGCGCCGCTGTGATCTATGTGCTGGACGCCAGGGGCATGACCATCGCCGCCAGCAACTGGCGCGAACCGACCAGCTTCGTCGGCTCCGACTACAGCTTCCGGCCCTATTTCCGCGACGCGCGGTCGGCCGGCGTGGCCGAGCTGTTCGCCCTGGGCACGGTCAGCCGCCGGCCGGGCCTGTTCATGTCGCGGCGGATCGACGGCCCGGACGGCATGCTGGGCGTCGTCGTGGTCAAGGTCGAGTTCGAGGCGCTGGAGGCCGACTGGTCCTCGGCGGAGCCGGCCTTCGCCGCCGACCCGCGGGGCGTGATCCTGGTCACTTCGATTCCCGCCTGGCGGTTCTCGACCCTGACACCCCTGCCCCGGTCCGAGCAGCAGCGGTTGCGGGCCGAGCACCGATTCGGCGAAGCGCCATTCTCCCTCCTGGACGTGCGCCCCGCCGTGGTCGCCGGCCGGCCGCCGCGCCTGACGACGACCGCCCTGCCCGGCCAGCCCGTCGCCCACTACATGGCGGCCAGCGCCGACCTCGGCGCCTCGGGCTGGACGGTCTTCACCCTGACGCCGACCGGCTCGATCCTCAGCGGCGCGGTGGCCGGGGCCAGGGCCGTGGCGCTGCTGGTCGGCCTGACGATCTGCGGCCTGGCCGGCGCCGTGCTGCGCTGGCGCGGCCAGGCCAGCCTCCGCGCCGCGCGCCAGGAAGCCGCCCGCATCGAGCTGGAGGCCCGGGTCGAGGAGCGCACCGCCGAGCTGCGCAAGTCCAACCGCCGGCTGACGGTGGAGATGGAGGAGCGGCGGCGGGCCGAGGCCCACGTCCACCTGATGCGCGACGAACTGGTGCAGTCCAACAAGCTGGCGACCCTGGGCCAGATCGCCGCCGGGGTGGCGCACGAGATCAACCAGCCGGTCGCCGCGATCCGTGCCTATGCCGACAACGCCTCGATCTTCCTGGACCGCGCCGATCCGGACACCGCGCGAAGCAATCTGGGCCTGATCTCGGGCCTGACCGACCGCATCGGCCTGATCACCGACGAACTGCGCGCCTTCGCCCGCAAGACCAGCGCGCCCGCCGCGCCGGTGACGGTGCGCGAAGCGGTGGACGGCGCCCTGCTGCTGGTCGGACCTCGCCTTCGCCAGACCGGCGTCCGCATCGTCCGCCGCGAGGGCGACGAGGAAGCCTTGGTCATGGCCGAGCGGTTCCGGCTGGAGCAGGTGCTGGTCAACCTGCTGCAGAACGCCCTGGAGGCCCTCGAAGGCGCGCCGGACCCGGAGATCGCCATCCAGGTCGCGCCCCGCCGGTCGCAGATCCGGATCGCCATCGCCGACAACGGCCCCGGCCTGACCCCCGAGGCGGCCAAGACCCTGTTCACGCCGTTCGCCACCACCAAGCCCCGGGGGCTGGGCCTGGGCCTGGTCATCAGCCGCGACATCGTCGCCGAGTTCGGCGGCGAGCTGACCCTGGACCCGGCTCCTGCCGGCGCGCGGTTCGTCATTTCCCTGTCCAAGGCGCGTTAGATGCAGATTTCCGTCAACCAGGTCGCCTTCATCGACGACGACGACGCCCTGCGCGGCGCCAATGTCCAGACCTTGCAGTTGGCGGGGCTGGACGTGCTGGCCTTCGGCTCGGCCGAAGCGGCCCTAGCGGCTCTGGACGAAGGCTTCCCGGGCGTGGTGATCAGCGACATCCGCATGCCCAATATGGACGGCCGCCAGCTGTTCCGACGGCTGAAGGACCAAGACTCCGACCTACCGGTGATCCTGATCACCGGCCACGCCGACGTCGCCGAGGCGGTGGAGGCCATGCACGACGGCGTCTACGATTTCCTCCCCAAGCCGTACGCGCCCGAGCGGCTGGTCACCAGCGTGCGGCGCGCCCTTGAGAAGCGCCGCCTGGTGCTGGAGAACCGCCACCTGCGCGCGGCCGCCGAGGCGGCGCAATCGGACTGGCCGCTGATCGGCCAGACCCAGGTGATGGAGCGGTTGCGCTCGACCCTGCGCCAACTGGCCAGCGCCGATGTCGATGTCCTGCTCGAGGGCGAGACCGGGGTCGGCAAGGAGCTGGCGGCCCGGGCCCTGCACAACTGGGGTCGGCGGCGCGACCGCGAGTTCGTCGCCGTCGACTGCGCGGCCCTGCCGGCCTCGACGCTAGAGAGCGAGTTGTTCGGCCATGAGCTGGGCGCCTTCAACGGCGCGATGCGCCAGAGGGTCGGCCGCATCCAGCAGGCCGATCGCGGCACCCTGTTCCTCGACGAGATCGAGACCCTGGCGCCCGACGCCCAGGGCAAGTTCCTGCGCGTGCTGGAGGAGCGCGAGATCGTTCCGCTGGGCTCCAACCGCGTTCATACGCTGGACATCCGGGTGGTGGCCGCCGCCAAGCCGGCCCTGATCGACGCGGTGGCCACCGGCGCCTTCCGGCAAGACCTGTTCCATCGCCTGGACGTCGTGCGGATACGCATCCCGCCGCTTCGAGAGCGCCGCGAGGATGTCCCGCTGCTGTTCGCCCATTTCCTGGCGCGGGCCTGCGAGCGGCTGGGCCGCCCGTCGCCGGCCATGAACGACGTCGTCCGCTGGCGGCTGCTGAACCACGACTGGCCGGGCAATGTGCGCGAACTGAGCCACTACGCCCAGCGGGTCGCCCTGGGCATGACCGACACCGGCGACACCGTTCCGCGGGCCTTGCAGCCGCTGCCTGAGCGCATCGCGGCCTACGAAGCGCATCTGATCGAGGAAACGCTCGCCGCCTGCGGCGGTGACGTCCGCACGGCGCTCGAGCTCCTCAAGGTTCCGCGCAAGACCTTCTATGACAAGGTCGAACGGCATGGCTTGAACCTGGCCCGGTTCCGAAAGAAGGGCGCATCCCAGTGATCAAATCCGCTTGGCCGGCGACAGGCGAAGGCCGCCTGGTCAGCCGGCTTCGCGTCTCAGGATTTCACCGATACGACGCCCAAGCTGTTCGATGGCGAACGGCTTGCCGATGATCTCCATTCCGCCGTCGAGGAAGGCGGCCTGGTCGGCGGCCTGCTTGGCGTAGCCGGTCATGAACAGGATCGGCAGGTCGGGTCGCCGCTCGCGAGCGATCTCGGCCAGCTGCCGCCCGTTGAGGCCTGGCAGCCCCACGTCGCTGATGAGCAGGTCGATGTGCCGCGAGGACTCGAGGATCGGCACGGCCTGACGGCCGTCGGCGGTCTCGATGCCTTGGTAGCCCAGCTCTTCCAGCACCTGCATCACCAGCAGTCGCACGGCGGCGTCGTCCTCGATGACCAGGACGGTTTCGCCGGCGCCGATGGGCGCGGATTCGTCGGAGACCGCGACCGACGCCTCCACGGCGCCCAGATGGCGGGGCAGGAAGAGCTGGATGGTCGTGCCCTGCCCCTCGGTGCTGTCGATGACCACATGGCCCCTGGACTGCTGGATGAAGCCGTAGATCATCGACAGGCCCAGGCCCGTCCCCTGCCCCAGCGGCTTGGTGGTGTAGAAGGGATCGAAGACCTTCTGGAGCACTTCGGGCGGCATGCCCGTGCCCGTGTCGGTCACGCTGATCGCCACGTAGTCCCCGGCCTCGGCGTGGTCGCTGTCGGCCAGCTCGCGGTCCGTCAGATGGACGTTGCGCGCGGCGATGATCAGCTCGCCGCCGTCAGGCATGGCGTCGCGCGCGTTGATGCCCAGGTTCAGGATGGCGCTTTCCAGCTGGTTGTCGTCGGCGACGGCCGGCCAGAGATCGGGCGCGACGTCTATGCGCAGCGACACCTGCTCGCCCAGGGTCCGGCGCAGCAGGTCTTCCATCGAGGCCGTCAGGGTCCCCACGTCCAGCGGACGGTTGTCCAGGGTCTGGCGGCGCGAGAAGGCGAGCAGGCGGTGCGTCAGCGCCGCGGCGCGCTGCCCAGACTGCATCGCCGCGTCCAGGAAGCGGTCGACGTCCCCCATTCGGCCTTCTGCGATGCGACGACGCACCATGTCGATGCCGCCGAGGATGCCCGTCAGCATGTTGTTGAAGTCGTGGGCCAGGCCGCCGGTCAGCTGGCCCACGGCCTCCATCTTCTGGCTTTGGCGCAGTTGGTCCTCCAGCGCCTTGCGCTGGGTGACGTCGCGGCCGATCCCGTAGATGGCGTCGCCTTCCGGCATGGCGGTCCAGTTGACCCACAGATAGGTCCCGTCCTTGGCCCGCATGCGGCAATCGAAATCGCCGATGGCCTCGCCGTGCGAGAGAACGGCGAAACGCTCCATGGCCGCCTCGTGGTCGTCCGGATGGACCAAGCTCCCGGCGGAGACGCCCACGAGGTCGGCTTCGTCATAACCCAGCAGCGCCTTCCAGGCGGGGTTGGCCGCGCGATAGAGGCCGTCCGGCCCGATCACGTGCAGCAGGTCGCGCGACAGGTTCCAGACCCGATCGCGTTCCTGGGTGCGCGCCGCGACGCGGACCTCCAGCGTCTCGGTCAGCACGCGAAGCTGCTCTTCCGAGCGCTTGGTCGAGGTGATGTCGTAGACCACGCCGATGAAGCTGACGCCGCCCGTTCCGTGCGGCCGGTATTCGCCCCGCGACGCGAGCCAGCGCTCCTCGCCGGTGTCGGCCCTGCGGATGCGGAATTCATGGAAGGCGGGGCCGAAGACGTGCTGTCCGTCACGTCCCTGGATGATCKGCGGGTCGTCGGGATGCACCAGGGCGTTGATGGTGCGGACGGGAAGGCTGGTCGCCGGCCGCAGGCCCAGGAGCTGGCAGAACTGCTCGGAGACCTCGGCGGTCMCGTAGCCGCTGAGATATTCGAACGATCCGACGCCGCCTGCGGTCTGGGCCACCAGCAGCTGTTCCTCGACCCGCTTCTGGTCGGTGATGTCGGCCAGGACGCCCGAGAACCGGACGGGACGATCCTGGGCGTCGAGATAGGTGCGTCCGCGGGCCGACACCCAGTGGACGACGCCGTCCCGCACGACGCGGTAGTCGCGCGTGAACACCTCGGCGCCGTTCAGGGCCCCCGCCACGGCGATCTTCAGCCGCAACCGATCGTCGGCGTGGACCGGCGCGAAGAACGACGAGGTAGGCAGGCCCTGGGCGGCTTCCACGGGATCGAGGCCGTAGAGATTGGCGAAGCGGACGTCGGCGACCAGCGTGCCCGCCGCGATATCCCACTCCCAGGCCCCGGCCGCGCCCGCGATCGCCTGGGCGACCCGAAGCCGCTCCTGCGCCTCGGCCAGCCGCTGTCGGCTGACACGAAGCTGCTCGACCACGATTTCGTCGGCATACTCGCCGGTGACGTCGGCCTGGGTGGCGAAACGATAAGCGGGCGCCCCGTCCGCATCGCGCAAGGTGGTGATGTTCAGCCGGTTCCAGAACGGGGTTCCGTCGCGGCGTCGGTTCAGGATGTCGGCGGTGACGGCCCCGTCGCGCCGAAGTCCCTCGGCGATGAGCGCTACGGTCTCGCGATCCCTGACGGCGTCCTGAAGGAAGCGGCAGTTGCGCCCGACCGCCTCCCGCGCCGCATAGCCGGTCAGGCTTTCAAACGCCGCGTTCACGTAGACGATGGGATCGTCGTCCCGTCGAGGATCGGTCACCGTGACCGCGACGCCCGATTTCACCAGGGCGTCGAACAACGGCCCGGCCATGGCGCGCAACGCCTCCAGCGCCCGGCCCGTCTCGGAATCCTGGTGACGTATCGCGGCGTCGGCCTCGGTCATGACCCAAACCCAACGCCAAGCTTGGCAATAGGTTCAATCATGGTCAGGCGTCGCCGACCACGCGCTCGATGAAATCGGCGATCAGGCCCTTCAGCGCTTGCAGGGACGGCAGGTCCATCAGCATGGCGATATAGCCCCGGATGTCCCGGTCGTTGATGGCGAAGTTGATGTACAGGAACAGCACCACGCCGCCGTCGGCGGCCTCCGGCGCCAGGTGGAACAGTTTCGAGCCGTCGCCGCGGATCACTTCCGGCAGCGACATGGTCAAGGGCCGCTGCAGCATGTTGGCCATGGTCGCCAGGCAGCTGTTGAGCACCACGTTGCCGGTCTCGGCCAGCGCCTCGTCTTCCATGTCGGCGGCGTCGGCGGCCGACAGCGCGCCGCCGGTCACCGCATGCACCAGCGCCATGCTGTTGGACTGCGGGAAGATCAACAGGGCCCGCCCCGAGAACACGCCGTCGAAATCCTGACGGACGGCGACCAGTTCGCCGCTTTCTCGCTCCCGGATCAGCGTCGTGGCGCCCTCGCGGGTGACGACCTCGACCGCGGGGACCGACAACAGCACCTGCTCGCCCACCATCTTGCGAAGATTGGCGGCCGCGCGGCTGACGCCGATATTGACCAGTTCGGTCAGGGCGTCGCGCTCCAGGTCGTCGAGCAGGATGGATCCCGCGGTCATTGCGCCGCCGATCGCAACCGCAGCGCGGCGCCCGACAGGAAGCCGCGCATGCCCTCCTCGGTCACCGGCTTGGCGATGAACGTGGCGTTGGCGGCCCGCGCCCGGCTGATGATCTCATCCTGGACGTTGGCGGTGGCCACGGCGATCGGCATGGTCGGGAAGCGCTCGCGCAGTTCCTCGGCCAGCGCCAGGCCGTCCCGGCCGGGCATGTTGTAGTCGAGGACGGCCACGTCGATCGCCTGGGCTTCGAAGGCGGCGATCGCCTCGTCGGCGTTGCCGGCCTCGACCCGCGTCCAATCGGGTTGCAGGGCCGCGATCGCCTTGCCCAGGACGATCCGCGCCAGCTTGCTGTCGTCGACGATGAGAACGGTCGTCCCCATGAACTTCTCCTCGCACCGCCGCGCAACGGCGCGGCGTCAAAAACTATGGTCTCGAAACATCCGACGGTCGTCCGCCGGTCAGGGCGGGCAGCAATCGATCTCGCAGGAAGGGATCGTCGGGAATGCCGACGATTGTAGGACGAAAGGCGAGGATCGCCTGAACAACCGCCGCATGCAGACCTTCGCACATCGACAGGTCCAACGTGGAGTCCGAAACGCCTTGTAGCAGAGCCGTTAGGGGCTCTGCGTCCTCTACCCGACAGACTCCCCGCAGGCGGATGACCGGACCGTCGCTCAAAACCGTCATAGGACCAGCTCCGCCGGGTCCAGGACCATCAGGACCGCACCGTCCGCCAGCAGGGTGGCGCCCATGACGCCCGGCGCCCCGGCGAGCAACCCCGTCATGGGGCGCACCGTCGCGTCCATCCGGTCGACGATGGCGTCCACCGAGAAGCCGACGAGCTCGCCGCGAGCCCGCGCGATCACCACCCGCTCGCTCGGTCGGTGTCCGGAAGCGGCCGCGCCCACCAGGTCGCCGAGCGACACCAGCGGGACCACCGCGTCGCGCAGTTGGAACGCCCTGCCCGCCCGCACCGGAACGATGCGTTCTGTCGGCACCCGGACGGTCTCGACCACGGTGTCCAGCGCGAGGCCGTAGCGCTCGTCGCCGCAGGTCACGACCATGACCTTGGTCAGCACCATGGTGACCGGCAGCATGAACCGCACGGTCGTGCCTTGGCCCACCCGGCTGTCGACGACGACCTTGCCGCCCAGCTTCTGGGCCGCGTCGCGCACCACGTCCATGCCGACCCCCCGGCCGGACACCGCGCTGATCTGGCTGGCCGAGGAAAAGCCTGGGGTGAAGATCAGGTCGATCGACGCCTGGTCGTCCAGGCGGTCGGCCGCCTCCTGCGTCAGCATTCCGCGCTGGACCGCCAGGGCGCGGATTCCAGCCGGATCGATCCCCGCGCCGTCGTCGCGCACCTCGATCACCACCTGGTCCGCCGCCGCCCTGGCCGTGAACCGGATCGAGGCGGCGACCGGCTTACCGGACCGCGCGCGGACCCCGGCCGGCTCGACCCCGTGGTCGATGGCGTTGCGCAGGACGTGCAGCAGGGGCTCGAACAGCCCGTCGACGATGGTCTTGTCGACCTCGACGTCGCCGCCCTCCACCTCGAGGGAGACGACCTTGTCCAGCGAACGGGCGATTTCCCGCGCCAGCCGATGGAACCGCGCGAACAGCGGGCCCAGGGCCACCAGGCGCACCTTGCCCACCGTCGCGTGCAGATCACCGACCAGCCGGTCCAGCTGGACCTGCCGCGCACGGAGGGCCTGACCCAGGGCCTGGCCGCCGGGAAGCCCTTCGGCCTGCGCGGCCAGGTCCGCCAGGCCATTCTTGGCGATGACCAGGTCGCCGGCCAGGGCGGCCAGGCGATCCACGCGCTCGGCGTCGATCCGCAGCGTCTTGCGCGCGCCGTGCTCCGGCGCCGGCGCAGCCTCGTCCGTCGTCAGATCGACGACCTCGACCTGGTCGGCCACGAAGCGGAAGGCCGCTTCGACCTCGGCGCGACTGGCGGTCGACACCGCCTCCAGCACCAGATTGCAGGCGTAGGGGTCGTAGTCCTCGAGCCCGCCCCAGGGCTCGCGCGGCGAGATCTTCAGACCGGCAAGGCCCGGCAACGCCGCGACGATGGCGACGGGATCGTCGCCGGAAAAATAGCTGTCGGCGCGCGGCGTGTAGCGGACGGCCGTCGCGCCCAGGCCGCCGAACGCTTCGGGCGGGCGCCAGCTGGTCGCCGCCGCCGGGGCCGCCGTGTCCGTCGCGGCGCTCATCGAGGCCACCAGGGCGCGCAACCGCTTCGTCTCGGTCTCGCCGGCCTGTTCGGCGTCGGCCGGCAGGACGCCGGCGTCGTCCAGCGCGTCCAGCCAGCGATCGACGGTGTCGACGACGCTGAACAGGGCTTCGAAGTCCTCGGCCACGCCGGTGCGCTCGGCGCGCAGCAGGCTCAGCAAGTCCTCGGCCGCGTGCAGCATCAGGCTCATCGGGCGCAGATCGAACAATCCCGCCGAGCCCTTCAGGGTGTGGATCGCTCGAAAGCAGCCGTCCAGGGCGCCGGCGTCGTCCGGCTGGCGCGCCAGGCTGGCCAGGTCATGTTCCGCACTGGCGACCAGCTCGCGGCCTTCGCTMAGGAACTGGACCATCAGGTCGTCGGTCATGCGGCCTCTCCCGGCCGCTGGAAGACGACCGCGTCCTCGAACCGGCGGACCAGGAAGCGGTCGCTGATGCGGCTCATCGACTCCGTATGTCCCAGGCACAGATAGCCGCCCGGGTTCAGTCGGTCATAGAGGTTCCTGGCGGCCGTCAGCCGCGAGGCGTCGTCGAAATAGATCAGCACGTTTCGGCAGAAGATGACATCGAACATCCCCTGCTCCGCCAGGCCCGGCCCGTCCACCAGGTTGGCCTTGGTGAAGGTCACCGACTCGCGCAGGTCGTTGATGAGCTTGCGGCGATGCCGGCGGCTCGGTTCGAAATAGGCCTCGACGACCTCGGGCGGCAGTCGCGACAGCGCGCGTTCGCCGTACAGCCCTTCGTGCGCGGCGTGCAGCGCCCGCGTGTCGATGTCGGACCCGATGATCTCGACATTGTAGGCGTCCACCAAGCGCCAGTTCTCAAGCAGCCAGATCGCGATCGAATAGGCTTCCTCGCCCGTCGAGCACGGCGCCGACCAGATTCTGATCTTGTCGCCCGGACGGCGCAAGGTGATCAAGTCCGGCAGCAGCGACCGGCTGAGGCAGGCCAGCTGATGCTCCTCGCGGTAGAAATAGGTCTCGTTGACCGTGAAGGCGTTGATCAGCGCCTCGCGTTCGACCGGGTCGGCCCGCAGTTGGCCGAAATAGGCCGAGAAGTCGTGGCAGTTGGTGGCCACGATCCGGTCGGCCACCCGCCGCTCGATGTAGTAGCGCTTGCTCTCGCCGAACTGCATGCCGGTCTGGCGATACAGGAACTCGCAGACCCTCTTCAGGTCGTCGGCGCTCAGATGCGCCTGCTCGGGCGTGGGGGTCCGGCTCACCCTGCCCGGACCATGTCGCGGATCTTGCCCGCGATGGCGTCGACCGGAACCACGACGTCCGCCCCTCCCGCCTTCACCAGCTCGCCCGGCATACCCCAGACGACCGCGGTGTCCTCGGACTCGGCGATCGTGCGCCCGCCCGCCCCGCGCAGCGCGGTCATGGCCCGCGCGCCGTCGTCGCCCATGCCGGTCATCAGCACCCCGACCAGCCTCGCGGGCGGCATGACCGCGGCCACGCTGTCCACCAGCCGGTCGACGCTGGGATGCCAGCGATGCGCGGCGCTGGACGGGGTCGACAGCGCCACGGGTCCGGCGGCCCGGCGGCTGACGATCATGTCGGCGTCGCCCCGCGCGACGTAGACGCAGCCCGGGACCAAAGGCGTGGGCCGCGCCACCTCGATCACCCGCAAGGCGCACAGGCCGTCCAACCGATGGGCCAGGGACGCGGTGAACGCCGCCGGCATGTGCTGGGCCACCAGGATCGGCCAAGGGAAATCGGCCGGGATCTCGGAAAGCACCGCGTCGAGAGCCGGCGGACCGCCGGTCGAGGTCCCGATGATCACCAGGCCCGGCGGCGTGCCGGCCGGCTGGGGCTTCCAGGCCGCGCCCGTCTTGCCGCGCGGCGCCGGCGGCGGAACGATCGCGCCGTGGCGGGCCCTCAGGCGCTCGGCCAGGCGATGCGATCGGCGCAGGCGCGACGCCGCGGCCGTCACGACCTTCTCGACCAGGACCGGGGCGAACTCGTCGATCGCCAGCGACACCGCGCCGCCCGGCTTGACGACGAAATCCACGGCGCCCAGTTCCAGGGCCTCCAAGGTGGCGTCCGCGCCCTCGGTCGTCAGCGACGAAACCATCACCACCGGACAGGGCCGCTCGACCATGATCCGGTCCAGGCAGCTGAGCCCGTCCATGCGCGGCATCTGGACGTCGAGGGTGATCACGTCGGGCTTGAAGGCGTGGACCTGCGCCAGCGCCTCGACGCCGTCGCGCGCGAAGGCGACCTCGAACCCCGGTTCATTCTGGAAAACATCGCCCAAGACGCGGCGCATCAGGGCGGAATCGTCGACGATCAACAGGCGTGTCACGGGGTGGACGACCTCGCCGTCAGGTCGCGCAGCAGGTCGGCTTCGGCGCGCTCCAGCAGCGCACGCGGATCGATGAGCAAGATGACGTCCCCCTCGCGCTCCACCTTCGCGGCGCGGTCGAACAGAACGTCGCCATCGCCGGAGAGTTCCGGCGCGGGCATCAGGTCCTCGGCCTCGACCTCGAGGATCCTGGCCACGGCGTCGACGGCGAACCCCGCCTGCAGTCCGTCCAGCGTGACCACGACGACGCGACGCGCCTCGCCGGTCGCTTCACCGGAGACCGAGAAACGCTGGCGCTGGTCGATCACGGGGATCACCTTGCCCCGCAGGCTCATCACGCCCTGGACATAGGCCGGGGCCTTGGGCAGGCGGGTCAGGGTCTCGGGCAGGCGCACCACCTCGTCGACGGCGGCGATGGGCAGGCCATAGGTCTCGTCGCCCAGGCGGATGACCAGGAAGCGCTCGCGCGACGTCGCCGAGGTCGTGCTGGCCATGGCTGTATCCTTTTGGTCGCCGGTCCCGGCGAGCAGTTGCGAGACCCTGTCGTCGGCGAGCACCCGTTCCGGGGCGAGGATCGAGACCAGGCCGCGACCGTCCGGCAGCCGCAGGACGGAGTCGATCCGCGCCTCGCCGCCGGCGCGATTGAACAAGGTGGGCGCGGGCCCCACGGCGTCGCGCGACGCGCGCAGGATGACGCTGATCCGATCGACCAGCAGCGCCAGGCGATGGCCGCCGATGCGTATGACGACGATGCGGTCGTCGGCCCGTACGTCGCGCTCGGTCAGTCCCAGAAGAGCGCGGAGGGAGACGACCGGCAGCACCTCGTCGCGCAGTTCGAAGACGCCGATCATCACCGCCTCGGTGCGCGGCAAGGCGACCACGGCCTTCGGGACGGCCATCACCTCGGCCACGGCGTCCAGCGGCAGGGCGTAGTCCTGTCCGGCCAGGATGAACCCCAGGAAGGCCAGGTCCGGCGCCGCCGCGACCGCCGGCCGCGCGGCGACCTCGCGCTCCGGCGCGCGACGCGCCGCCCTGAAGGCCGAGAACCGATCCTGCAGCGCCGCGTCCAGGTCGAGCCAGCGCGCGCCGCCGGCGTCGTCCAGCATCAGGCGCCCGTGCTGGAGCTCGGCCTGGCTGTCGCTTTCCGACGCGTTCAAGGCCTCGATGGAGTCCACGGCCAGGCCGATCGGCGGATCGCGGCGCAGCACCACGACCCTGGTCGTGTCCGTTTGGTGGTCGTCGCCCAGCAAGGCGCCCAGCGACACCACCGGCAGCACCAGGCCGCGCAGGTGCGTGACGCCCAGCAGGCCGGGCGGCCCGTGCGGCATGCGGGTGACGCGCGGCGTGCGGATCACCTCGGCGACGCCGGCGGCGGCCATGGCCACGCGCGCGCCGCCGACGCGCACCGTCAGCCGCTGGCGGATGTCGTCGGACGTCATCCTAGCCCGCCGCGGCTTGCTGCAGCTCGTTGGCCAGAAGCGCGATCTCCTCGATCGCCGCGGCCAGTTCCTCGGCGCTCTGCGACTGCTGGCGAGCCGCCGCCGCGGCCTGGGCGGCGGCGCTGCTAGCCTCCTCGGCGGCCGAGGCGATCTGGCCGATTCCCGACGACACCTGGGCGCTGGCCGCCAGGACGTCCTCCGCGCCCCTGGCGATATCGTCCGCGCCGACCTTGAGCGCCGCGGTGTCGAGGGCGACCTGGGCCAGACGGGCCTCGATGGCGCGGTTCTTGTCGAGTTCGGCGCTGGCCAGGGCGTTGATCTGATCGACCTCGCGACGGACCTTGGCGATCTGGGCGACGATGCCCGTGACCAGGTCCTTGACCGCATCGGCGTTGTGCGAGGCGTCGCGCGCCAGGGTGCGGATGTCGCCCGACACCACCGCGAAGCCTCGCCCCGCCTCGCCGGCCCGGGCGGCTTCCACCGCGCCGCTGGTCGCCAGCATCGTGGTTTGCACGGCCACAAGGCCCAGGCCGTCGACGATCTTGCCGATCGAACCGGCCAGTTCCTCCAGCTGCTCGACGGTCTCCAGGACGGCGGCGTTCTCCTCGACGGACGTCGCGACACCGCGCGCCAGGCGGCCGACAGCGTCGCGGCCGTCGGTCAGCAGGGCCTGCATGACCGCCACGCGCTCAGCGCAGGCGGTCGCGTTGGCGCTGGACTGCCGGGCCGCCTTCTCGATCTCCTCCATGGCGGAGCCGGCCTGCTGGGTCGCGGCCGCCTGGATCTGGGCGCCGCGGCTGATCTGGTCGATGGCCACCAGGATTTCGCCGGCGGCGCCCGATAGCTCCTGCACCGTGGCGGACAACTCCTCGGCCGCGGCCGACGCCTCTTCCGCGGCCGCCGAGCCGCCTTCACCGCCGACCAGCATCTCGATCATCTCGGCCAGGGCGTCGGACGCCGTCTGGCTCTGCTCCAGCGACTGACCCTGCTGCTGCACGGCGCGCTGGGCCTCGGCGGCGGCGGCGGCCTGCTCCTCGGCCGCGCTCGACACGCTCTCGGCGCCGCGTCGCGCCTCGTTGGCGGCGCCCGCGGCCTCGACGGCGGCGATCAGGATCATCTGGCTGTCTTCGCCCAGCGTCGTCATCTCGCGCCGCACKGCGGTCAGGATTTCGCCGACCTGGGCGCCGGCCACGGCCTCGGCCTCGGCGGTCGTCGCGGCCTGGCGCAGCCGATCCGCCGCGTCGCGCACCGAACCGGCGATACGTTCGGCCAGCTCCTGCACGTCCTGGGATCGCTTCTCGGAGGTTTCGGCCAGGGCCCGGACCTCGTCGGCGACCACCGCGAAGCCACGCCCGTCGTCCCCTGCACGCGCGGCCTCGATCGCCGCGTTCAGCGCCAGCAGGTTGGTCTGGTCGGCGATGTCGGCGACGCTCTTGGTGATCTCGCCGATCCGCGCCGCATGGCGCTCCAGGGCCTCGATCACGGTCACGCTGGCCAGTTGCCGCTGGGCGTTGAGGCTGACGGCCTTGACGGAGGCGTCGATGGCCGCGCCGGACTCGGTCAGCAACGTCTGGAGCACTTCGGTGCGCTGCCGCGACGTCTCGGCGCGCTCACGGGCCTGACCGAAGCTGGCGGTCATGGCGGTGACGGCGGCCAGGGATTCGTGGGCGGCTCCGGCCGCCTCCTCGGCGCCGCTGGCGATCTGGGCCAGGGCCCGCCGCAACTCCTCGACCGCGCTGGACGCCTCGGCCAGGCCGCCGGCCAATTCCAGGGTCGCCGCCCCGATCCGCTCGCTGGCGTTCTGGCGGCGAGAGATCGCCTTTCGAGCCGGCGCTCGCGCCACGGCGGGGCTCGACGGCTCGACGGCCTGTTCGGAAGACGAGCCTCGCGTCTTCGCGCGCGACGCCAAGGTCGATTTCTTCACCAGAGCCATGCCGCCCCTCCCAAGCGACCGGGGCCGCCTCTTACACAACACCATTGAACCGCGCCGAACGAGTCCGGCCGGCCCAACCACGCAACAACGAAGACGCGCAATGTCGCGTCAAGGCAAGCTTGGCGGATACGTCGGCAAGCTTGAGCATTGTATCAAACCCCAAACGGCGTCGTTTGTTCCGCCATGCGCGGCCTATGACGTCCCATCCCGGAACGACCGCTCGGGACGGCGATCGCGCGGCGCGCGTAACCCACGAAAGCCGACTCCGTTTCGCCAACAATATCAATTTCTTATCGACGCAAAGCGGAACCACGCGCATCGCCGCCGGTTGGTGACCCATGTCTGGCCCCAATCCCGTTGTCGTGCTGCTGGTCGATGACGAGCCCATGCTGCGCATGATCGCGCGCCAAGGCCTGGAAGACGCCGGCTTCGAGGTCGTCGAGGCGGACGACGCCGAGACCGCCCTGGAAATCCTCGGAGCCCGCGCCGACGTGACCGTGCTCTTCACCGACGTCAACATGCCGGGCCCCCTGGACGGCCTGGCGCTGGCCGAGCGCGTCCACGAACGCTGGCCCGCCATCCAGCTGGTCATCACCTCGGGCCGCGGCCTGACCGCGCCCCTCCCCGACGACGGGCGATTCATGCCCAAGCCCTACAGCATCTCCGAATTGATCAACGCCGTCGGCGAGGCCGCGAAGGAAGGCCATTGATCGGACCACGGCTGCGGTCGGTTCCAGGCTCGCCACGAGGCTCGGCCACCTGGGCGTCGGGCGAGACCCAGGTCCGTTGGTCGTGCGTTTGGGGAATGGCGGAGACGGAGGGATTCGAACCCTCGATACCCTTTTGAGGTATGCCGCTTTAGCAAAGCGGTGCCTTCAGCCTCTCGGCCACGTCTCCTCCTGAGAGGGAGCGGTTCGATAGCCTGTTCGCGGCGGCATGACAACGCGCCGTCGCGAAAAATCCGCGTTAACGTGAAGCTCAGACCGCGCGGCTAGTGTGAACCCTGTTCTACAAAGGGCTCGGGGCTTCATGTCGACCGCTATCGCTCATCCGCCGGAAGGTGAAGACGTCGCCGTGCGCGACGCCCAGCCGGCCACGCCGCGACTCGTCATCGAGGACGAGGCGGCCGAAGCCGTCGGTCGTCGGGGTCCGTTCCGCCCCGGCCGCCTGGTCCCGGCCCGGGCCCGGATGCAGGTGCGCGGCCTGTCGCGGATGTTCCGCGTGGTCGACGGCCTGGTCTTCGCCGGCGTCACGGCCGCCGCCATCTCGATCGCGCGGCCCACGCCCGACGCCTTCGCCCCGCTGGTGCTGGGCGCCCTGGCCCTGCTGCCCGCCCTCTATTTGCTGGAGGCCTACACCTTCCACCGCCGCGAGACCCTGGGCCGCCAGGCCCTGCGGGTCTCGGCCGCCTTCGGCGTGGTCGGGGTGGTGGTGCTGCTGTCCAGCCTGATCTTCGGACACGGCCGCGTCGACGCCGGCCTGCTGGCCGGCTGGGGCGGCGCCCTGGCCCTGGCCACCGCGGCGCTGCACGTCGCCTGGTGGCGCGCGGTCGACCACGGCCGCCGCGACGGCCGCCTGACCCCCAACGTCGTGG
The DNA here is from genome assembly GCF_056665975.1 of Caulobacter sp. 05T431. Taxonomy (NCBI): domain Bacteria; kingdom Pseudomonadati; phylum Pseudomonadota; class Alphaproteobacteria; order Caulobacterales; family Caulobacteraceae; genus Caulobacter; species Caulobacter sp. 05T431. Next base: position 147,494 of record NZ_JBFTKU010000013.1, read on the forward strand.
TGGTGGGCGCGACGCTCAACGCCGAGCGCTTCATCCGCGGCGCCCTGGCGACCGGCGACGTCAACGTACTGGGCGTCTTCGACGACCGCGCCGACCGCGCGCCGGCCCAGGTGCTGGGCGTGCCGGTGCTGGGCGACACCAACGCCCTGATCGGCCACCGCATCATGCCCTATGTCGACCGGGTGATCATCGCGGTGACCTCCACCGCCCAGGCCCGCGTCGGCCAGTTGGTCGAACGGCTGGAGGTCCTGCCCAACCCGGTCAGCCTGTTCGTCGACCTGAACCGCGAGGCGCAGCGCAACGCCTCCCTGGCCCACTTCGTCGACCTGTCGGGCGCGGCCACCGACGCCCGCCGCGCCCTGGTCAAGCGGGTCCAGGACCTGGTGATCGGATCGCTGGGCCTGCTGGCCGCCTCGCCGGTCATGTTGCTGGTCGCCGTGGCCATCAAGCTGGACAGCCCCGGCCCCGTCTTCTTCCGCCAGCGCCGCCACGGCTTCAATAACGAGGCGATCCTGGTCTGGAAGTTCCGCTCGATGCGCCACGAGGCCGCCGACGCCAAGGCCGCCCGCCAGGTCACCGCCGACGACGACCGCGTCACCAAGGTCGGCAAGTTCATCCGCAAGACCAGCCTCGACGAGCTGCCCCAGCTGTTCAACGTGCTGCGCGGCGAGATGTCGATGGTCGGTCCCCGCCCCCACGCCATCGGCATGAAGAGCGGCGACGTCGAGTCCGAGACCCTGGTCGCCCGCTACGCCCACCGCCACCGCATGAAGCCGGGCGTCACCGGCTGGGCGGCGATCAACGGCTCTCGCGGCCCGGTCGACACGGCCGAGCAGGTGCAGGAGCGTGTCGCCCTGGACGTCGAATACATCGAGCGCCAGTCGTTCTGGCTGGACCTCTACATCATCGCCATGACCATCCCCTGCCTGCTCGGGGACCGGTCGGCGGTGCGCTGAGGACGGGACATGTTCTGGCGTGGCGTAGTCGGATATCTGCCGGTCAACATCGCCCAGGGCGTGGTGGGCCTGCTCACCATCGTCCTGTTCACGCGTGTGCTGACGCCGGAGCAGTACGGCGTCTACGCCCTGGCCTTCTCGGCCCTCAGCCTGACCCAGACCATCCTGCTGACCTGGACCGAGGCGGCCATGGCCCGCTTCCACGCCCGCCAGGACGCCGACGGCCGCCTGCCCGATCACTTCGCCACGATCTACCGCCTGTGGTTCGGCCTGGCCCTGGTCGTGCCGATCGCCGCCGTGGCGGTCCTGAGGTTCGCGCCTCTGGCCGCCCCGCTGAAGGTCGCCGTTTCCGCGGCGATGGCGACCGTCGTGGTCAAGAGCCTGACCAAGCTGTCGCAGGAGCGCCGCCGCGCCGCCGGCGAGGTGTCGGGCGCGGCCCTGCTCGACATCGTCCAGACCGTCGGCGGCTTCGCCCTGGGCCTAGGGCTGGCCCTGATCGGCTTGGGCGGAGCGGCCCCGATCCTGGGCATGGGCGCCATCTCGCTGCTGTGCCTGGTGTTCGTGCTGCCCGCCGACCTGAACCGGACCAAGGGCGGCCGCTACGACCCCGCCATGGCCAAAGCCTACGCCGCCTACGGCCTGCCGGTGGCCCTGTCGCTGATCCTGGCCCTGGTGTTGTCGACCACCGACCGTTTCCTGCTGGCCGCCTTCCTCAACGAGCAGGCGGTGGGCGTCTATCACGCCGGCTATTCGCTGGGCTCTCGCACCCTGGACGTGGTCTTCATCTGGCTGGGCATGGCCGGCGGACCGGCCCTGGTCGCGGCGCTGGAGCGCGGCGGTCATCCCGCCCTGAAGGACGCCGCCCACGAGCAGGCCGGATTCATGGTGCTGCTGACCCTGCCCGCCGCCGTCGGCCTGGCCCTGGTCGGGCGCTCCCTGGCCCAGGTGATGGTCGGGCCCGAACTGAGCACCGGGGCCGGCCGGGTCGTGCCGTGGATCGCCGTGGCCGGCTGGCTGTCGGGCGTGACCACCTATTACCTGCTGCAGGCCTTCACCCTGGGCAAGCGCACGATGATGCTGATCGCCTGCATGGCGGTCCCGGCCGGCGCCAACGTGATCCTGAACCTCCTGCTGATCCCGCGCTTCGGCCTGGACGGGGCCCTGTGGTCGACCGCCGCCAGCTATGGCGTCGGCGCCGTGGCCGCCGCGATCCTGGGCCGGCGGGCCTGTCCCCTGCCCGTGCCGTGGGTCGCCCTGGCCAAGTCCGGCCTGGCCTGCGCCCTGATGGCGCTCGCCGTCCTGGCCGTGCCGGCCTTCGGCGGCGTCCTCGAACTGATCCTCAAGGCGTCCGTGGGCGCCGTCGTCTATGGCGTGGCCGTCCTGGCCCTCGACGCGGGCGGCCTGCGCGGCCGGGCCGTGGACATCCTCCAACGCCGTTTGAAGACCGCATGACGCAGACCGCCACCGAGACCCTGACCGACAACGCCGCCTGGGCGCCCCTGGACCAGAAGGGGGCGGCCCCGCGCCTGTCGGTGCTGATCCCGACCTATCGCGACGACCCCAGCGCCCTGCTGACGGCCCTGGACGAGCGCGGGGTCGACGCCGAGATCGTGCTGCTGGACGACGGCGGCGGCGACGCGGACCTGACCCGTCGCCTGGCCGGCCGGATCGAGAAGCTGAAGCTGCCCGCCCGCCTGATCGTGCTGTCGCGCAACGAGGGCCGCGCCAAGGGGCGCAACCGCCTGGCCGACCACGCCCGGGGCCGCCACCTGCTGTTCCTGGACAGCGACATGCTGCCCGACCCCAGGGACTTCCTGACCCGCTGGGCGGCCGTGGCGGCCGACGACACGCCCGTGGCGTTCGGCGGCTTCACCCTGGACCAGACCCCCCGCCGTCCCGAGCACGAGCTGCACCGGGCGATGGCGCTGAAGAGCGACTGCACCCCGGCCCCGGAACGGGCCCGCGAGCCGGCCAAGCACGTCTTCACCTCCAACCTGCTGGTCCGCCGCGACGTGTTCGAGATCGTGGCCTTCGACGAGCGCTTCGCCGGCTGGGGCTGGGAGGACGTCGAATGGGCCCTGCGCGTGGCCCGGTTCTATCCGATCCTGCACATCGACAACTCGGCCACCCATCTGGGCCTCGACACCGCCGCGACGCTGGCGGCCAAGTACGAGCAGTCGGCCGCCAACTTCGCCCGGGTGGTCGCCGCCCACCGCGAGGCGGTCAGCGCCTATCCCAGCTACAAGGCCGCCAGGGCCCTGAAGGCCGCGCCGCTGCGCCGGGCCTGGCGGCCGATGATCAAGGCCGTCGCCCTCAACGAAGCGGCCCCCGTCCCGCTCCGCGCCTTCGCCCTGCGGCTCTATCGCGCCGCCCTCTATTCGGACGCCGTCTGATGCAGACCTCCTTCGAGAAAGTCGACGCCTACGAGCCGGACCGCAGCCTGAAGGGCAAGGTCCGCCGCCGGCTGATCCGCCTGGCCCACCGCCGCCCGGCCCGGGTGAAGCTGGAGCGGCCGATGGTGTCGTTCAGCTTCGACGACGCGCCGGCCACCGCCTGCGAGGCCGGGGCCAAGGTCCTGGAAGCCCGCGGCCTGCGCGGCACCTACTATTTCGCCGCCGGCCTGACCGGGCGCGACGGGCCGATGGGCCGGTTCGCGACGGGCGAGGACGCCGCCCGCCTGCACGCCGCCGGCCACGAGATCGCCTGCCACACTTTCTCGCACCTGGACTGCGGCCAGGCCTCGCGGGCCGAGACCCTGGCCGATGTCGACCTCAACGCCCGGCATCTGGCGGAATGGGGAACGGGCGAGCCGGTCAGCTTCGCCTACCCGTACGGCGACGTGGCMTCGCCCGCCAAGACGGCCCTGGCCGGCCGCTTCAAGACCCTGCGCGCCCTGCACCACGGCCTGATCGCCAACGGCGCCGACCTCAATCAGGCCCCGGCCGTGGGCATCGAGGGCGCGGACGGCGAGCAGGTGGCGCTGGACTGGCTGGACAAGGCCCATGGCCGCAAGGCCTGGCTGATCCTCTACACCCACGACGTCGCGCCCGAGCCCTCGCAGTGGGGCTGCACGACGGCGGCCCTGGAGCGGCTGGTCGACGGCGCGCTGACGGCGGGGTTCGACGTGGTGACCGTGGCCGAAGGGGCGCGGCGGATCGGCGTCTAGCCCAACGATTTCACCTGATCGTCGCGCTCGGTCGCCTAGTCTCTATTCGGACCCGACTCAGCCGGTGCAGGAAGACAGATGAAGCCGCCGATCAAACGCCTGGCCGATCTCAAGCCTCCGGCTCAGGCCGAGGCGTATGCGCGTCCCACACCGAGGGTGGCGCGGCGCAAGACCGCCAAGGTCCTGACCGACGAAGAGCGCGCGGCCTTCCTGGCGTCCCGCCCGGACCTCGCCCCGAAATCCTGACCTAGCGCGACGACGTCCCCGTCGACAGCGCCGCCAGGTCGGCCTGCACCTTGGCCAGGTCCTTGTCCGAGATCGCCCCGCCGAACTTCGGCGCCAGGGCGCGCAGGCTGTCGCTMTTGAACTTGTCGTACAGGGGATGGTCGGTCAGGCCCGGGATGTCGGCGTCCAGCACCGCCTTGCCCTTGGGGGTGGCCGTGACCACCTCGAGCGGCGTGTCGATGGTCAGGGCCGCGGCGGCGACGGGCGCCTCGGCGGGCGGCGGGGCCGGCGGCGCAGACTGGGCCAGGGCCGCGCCAGCGCCGCCGACCACGAGCGTCGCGGTCGCGATGGCGGCGAGATGACGAATGGAACGCATGACTTCCTCTTCCAAGATCGGGGCGGCGGCGTCCGATGCCCGTACGAGGCATGCGGCGCGCACGATCGTTCGATGAATCCCCCGCTCTTGGGGTTCGCCAAGCCTTGGGGGCGGTCCGGTGGGMGGCTGTCGTACAACCTGTTCGATTTCCGGGCGCCGCGTGACAAGCACGTCGACATCGTGGGCGACCCGCTCATGCGCGGTTCATCTAGCGTCGMCTTAAACAAGCCAGACCATTGGAAGTCTTCCGGAAGCCCGCCCCATGACCCGTCCGCCGATCGCCGTCGCCGCCATCGCCGCCCTGCTGTTCGGCGCCGACGCCGCCCAGGCCGCCCCCCGCGCCTGGGTGCGCGACGTGAGCCTCAACACCGGCTGGCGCTGGGGCAAGCCGCCCACCGAGGACTTCGTGGCGACGCTGCGCGAGTCGGTGGATGAGCGCCTGGCCGCCTGCGCGGCGGGCAAGGACCTGCGGCTCGACATCAGGATCGAGCGCCTCAACATCCGCCAGCCGGGCGACCTGCGCGCCAACACGACCAACTTCCTCGACGCCCAGGTCAAGGTCCGGCTCGGCGGCGACAAGAGCATCGTCGACCTGACGCGCCTGCACGTGGAAGCCCCGGACGACGGCGTGCTGGCCGCGGTGCGCGATCCGGAAATGGTGCTGTCGGACGCCCTGGGCGACGCGATCTGCCGCGAACTGTTCCCGGCGGGCGCCTAGGCCCTGACCTCGCGGTCGGGAAAGGCCAGCTTGGCCGCGAAGGCGACGAACAGCACCCAGCGGAAGTCGTTGTAGATCAGGGCGATGCTCTCGGTCAGGGCCACCAGGCTGTAGACGACCAGGAACGGGAAGGCGAGCAGCGCGCCCCGGTCGCGGAAGACGGCGATCACCGCCAGGGTCATGGCCTGCAGGTAGAACAGCCCCCAGGCGACCAGGCCCAGCAGGCCAAGGCCCAGCCACTGCTCCAGCCAGCTGTTGTGGGCGTGCTGGGCCTGGAAGCCGGCGTTCTTGCTGATCCAGGCGAACGGCCCCCAGCCGGACTTGTCGCCCCACACCGCCTGGTAGCCGTAGCCCAGCCACGGCCGGTCCTCGATCTCGCGCATCACCGCCGCCCAGATCTTGGTGCGGCCGGTCAGGGTGGCGTCCTTGCCCAGGATGGCGAAGAAGACGTCCGAGGCGAACAGGATGAAGGCCCCCAGCAGCACCACGCCGGTCACGCCCGTCCAGGTGGCCGCCGCGCCCAGGGCCGGCCCCCGCTGGGCGATCCAGACGAAGCCGATCGCCGCCACGCCCAGCATCAGCGACACCAGCGAGGTCTTGGAGGTGGACATCAGCACCAGCACCAGGGCCAGGCCCGCGAAGGTCCACCACAGGCGGGCCCTCTGCGGGTTCAGCAGGGCCGCGGCCGACAGGATGCAGAAGCCGAACGCCATGTTGCCGCCCAGGCCGTTCTTCTCGCGCCACAGGCCGCGCCAGGCGCCGGGGAAGAGCTCGGTCATGATCCCGATGCGCGGCACGGCCAGGCAGACCACGAAACAGGCGACGATCAGCACCGCGAAGGCCGCGCCCACCACCTCGGCCAGCTGGGGCCAGCGGAACCGGGCCGCCAGGGCGATCCCGCCCAGGGTGGTGCAGACCAGGGCGAAACCGCGTCGGGCCGTCTGGTCCGGGTTCACCGACCAGAACACCGAGGCGGCCACCACCAGCAGCAGCACGATCAGGAAGGGCTGGCGGATCAGGGTCCGGAAGGTCGAGCCGGGCCGCAGGGCGATCAGAGCGAAGCCGGCGGCGTAGGCCGGCAGGTAACCCACCCGCAGCAGGGCCGAGCCGGCCGCGTCGGCGCTCTCGCCCACCAGGGGCAGCTCCCAGCCGCCGCTGTAGATCAGCAGCGCCAGGACCGGCAGGGCCCACAGCGCCATCCGGATGAAGGTCAGCCGTTCCGGTGCGGCGCCGGCCGCTCCGTAGGTCGGGGTCAAGCCCCTCTCCCGGAGGGAGATAACCTCATGGGAGGATCGCTTTCAGGAACTTCGGCGGCTGGACCGAGGCCTGGTTGAAGAACACGCCGGCCGTGCGGCCGCCCGACGAGGCCAGGGCGTCGCGCAGCAGGCCCGGCGGCCGCACGTCGGGCTGCTGGGCGCTGACCACCAGAACGGTCTGGTCCATGTGCTGGGCCAGGGTCAGGGCGGCCTGGGAGCGGTCGGCCGACGGGCTGTCGACGACAATGATCTCGGCGTGGCGGCGCAGGGCGGCCCAGTATTCGACGCCGGGCAGGATGTGCACCTTTTGGCGACCGCGCAGGGCCTCGCGGTTGAAGCGGGTCACCCAGAAGCGCGGCCCGCCGACGCTGTGGGCGGTCAGGTACTTGGCGTCGGGCCAGACCCCGCCGCCCGGCTTGGGGGCCGGCGGCTGGACGGTGAAGAAGGCCGAACCGTCGGGCGAGGCAGGAGCCCCGCCGCCCAGCGGACCGTAGCGTTCGGGGTCGGCGGCGATGGCCTGGTATTGCGGCGAGGTGACCAGGTCCAGGTCGATCAGCCAGGTCTTGCGGCCGGCCCGCTTGGCGGCGAAGCGGGCGAATTCGCGGGCGGCCGTCGAGGTCCCCTCCCCGCGTCGGGCGGCGACGAACTGGATGACGTGCGCGCGGCCGGGCGCGGGGGCGCCAAGGCTCCCCCACAGCTCCGCCATCTCGACGTTCAAATCCACCATTCGCCGAATCGCCGCGCGTTGAAGTCCGTTTACCCTAATGCGCAAACGCGCTCGCGCGAAAGGCGACGAAAGCGCCCAGGGCTTTCGTGTTCAGCGGTTTGGATCAGCGCTTGTAGTGCGCCGTCGCCAGGACCGGCAGGCCCAGGGTGCGCGAGGCCGAGGCCGGGGTCTGCAGGCCGGGGCGCAGAAGCATCCGCACCAGGCCGGCGCAGGCGGCGGTGAAGGCCGCGAACAGGAAGGCCAGCACGATGATCGGCTTCTTCAGGCTCTTGCCGGTCGAGGGCGCCACGGCGCGCTGGACGATGCGGATGTTGTCGCTGCCCTGGGCCGACATCTGCCGCTGGGCCTGGTCCTGCTGCTCCTTGACCGTGAAGTCGCGGACATTGGTCGACAGCACGTCGCGGTCGCGCGACAGCTGGTTGAAGGTCGGCTCCAGTTCGGCCAGGCGCAGCAGGCGCTGGTTCACGTCCTGGGTCTGCTGGGTGTAGGCGGCCAGCGACTGCTGCAGGGCGGCCACCTCGGCGGTCAGGTCGTTGCGGGTGGACTGCAGGGTCTGCCAGATCGGGTTGGGACCGCTGCGGCGCGCGCCGTCGCCGCTGGTCCGGCCCGAGGCCACGCCCTGCTCCAGCTGGGCGATCTGCGCCTCGATGTCGCGGACCGGCTGAGCGTCGGGGCGATAGCGGGCCAGCAGGCCTTCGCGGTCCAGCTTCAGCTGGGCCAGCTTGGCCGGGGCCGACATGTCGCTGTCGCGATAGAGCACGGTGTCCTGCGGCGTGCGGCCCAGCTCGGCCTGGACGGCGGCCAGGCGGCCCATGCGGTCCTGCAGTTGCGCCTCGGTGGCGTACTTCTGGGACTCGGCCTGGGCCTGCAGCTGGGTCAGGGCGGTCTTCTGGGCGGTGAAGTCGCCGATGTCGTTGCCCGACAGGAAGGCCTGATAGGCCGCGTCGGTCTGGGCCAGCTTCTGGGTGAACAGCTCGCGCTGGCGCTCCAGCCCGTTGTCGCCCCCGCCGATCAGCAGGCTGCGGCGATAGATTAGATATTCCTCGAGCAGGGTGTTGAGCACCTTCTCGGCGATCTCCGGATCCTCGTTCGAGTAGGCCAGGCGGATGATCGAGTTGTCCGGGGCGGTCTCGATCTTCAGGTTGCGGGCCAGGCTGTCGCGGCCCTCGGCCATCAGCTTGCGCTTCCCCTCCGGCGAGGCGACGGCGTACTTGGCGGCGCTGCTGGGGAACACCTTGCCGAAGCCGACCTTGCGGATCACCCGCTCGCGCAGCTCGCCGCTGCCCAGGATCTCGGATTCCGACTGGATGACCTGGTCGACGTCGGGCACGGCGCCGCGCGCGGCGTCCCCGGCCCGGGGCTCGTAGACATATTCCTGGCCCAGGCGGACGAACAGGCTGGACTGGGCGGTGTAGGTCTTCTTCAGGGTGGTGGCGAAGGCCAGGCCCAGCAGGAAGATGGCCAGGAACACGCCCAGCATCAGCCAGCGCTCGCGCCACAGCAGGGTCACGAAGTCCGTCGGCGCATAGCGCGCACGCGCCGTCCAGTCGCTATGCGACGGCGGGTCGTGCGGCACGCTGCTCCAGGCGCTCGTGGTTGACATAGGAATCCGACTGACTGTCCCCAGCCGCACCCTGGCCGCCCGCGCCTTAAGGCTTCGTTACCTATATCTGTTAAGACTTGCCGCATGCACAGGCGCACCATCCTTTCGGCGGCTCTCGCCCTGCCCTTCGCGGTTTCGGCCTGCGGTCACGTGGATCGCGAGCCGATCACGCCAACCGCCCGTCCCACGGCCACTTTCTCCGATATCGGCTATGCCGACTGGTCGGATCAGGAGCCCGACTACCGGTTCTATCCGGGCGACGAAGTCGAAATCACCGTGCCCTCGGCGACCGAATTGAACAAGTCCGTCGTGGTCCAACCGGACGGCCGCGTCGCTTTGCCGCTGATCCAGCCGGTGATGGCCGCCGACCGCACGATCGCGGAACTGGAGGCCTCGATCACCCAGGCCTACTCGACCCAATTGCTGCGGCCGCAGGTGCAGGTGTCGATCAAGTCGACGGCGCCGCTGAAGGTGTTCGTGGGCGGGGAAGTGGGAAATCCGGGCGTCTACGACATGGCCGGGGACGGCGACGCCCTGCGGGCCGTCATCCAGGCCGGCGGCTTCAAGGCCTCGGCCAAGCGGACGTCGGTGGTGATCATTCGTCGTGGCCCCAACGGTCGGGCCATGCTGCGCACGGCGGACCTGCTGACGGGGATGACCAACGGGCGCGCGGACCTGGTGCCGCTTCGCCGGTTCGACGTGGTCTATGTGCCGCGCAGCGGGGTGTCCGAGGCGGGCCTGTTCATGCAGCAGTACTTCCGTGACCTGCTGCCGATCAGCTTCAGCTACGCCGTCAACGGCTTCAGCGGAAACTAGGACATTCCACCCGGGCGCGCGGCGTCCGGGTCAGAGGACGGCGTGGGCTGAACCCGGATGGGTTCAGCCGTGAGCCAGCCATTCGCGCGCCTGGCGCTGGGCTTCGGCGACGTCCTCGCTGGCCATCTCCTGCGAGATTTCCTTGCGATAGACCTTGGCCTCGACCGAACCGCGCATGGCGGCCAGGTTGAACAGCATGTGGGCCGACACGTAGTCCAGCGGCGCGCCGCCCTGGCCGGTCGAATAGAGCAGGCCCATGCGGAACAGCTCGTCGCCCGAGGTGTCGACGGTCGGCAGCGGGATCCCGTGGATGGCGGCCGGCGGCTCGATACTCATCATCATGGCTTCAATTCCCATCTCAGCCCCCGTCGCCGTTCTGGCTCCGCTTGGCTGTGAGAACAGAAAAGTCCATCGCCACTGAACATACAGTTAATGGCGTCGACATCATGAATCTAGGTCGCGAATACATAAACCATTCATGGACATTACGTCGCAGTTACAGGTGTTACTGCGCGTAAACCGCCGTATACAGCGGGTTAACGGGCGCGCTGGCCAAAGAGCACTTTTMGGGCCTCTTCCTGGGCTTTTCCGGGGGCTTGCAGGCCCTGGCGGCGCAGTTCAGCCCCCAGCTTGAAGCCCCGATCGACGGCCTCGCGGGCGGCCAGGCGCTCGAACCAGGCCTTCAGGTGCGGGAATTCCTCGAGGATGATGCCCTGGTTCTTCCACGGCACCACCCAGCCCCAGCAGGCGAAGTCGGCGATGGACACTTGGCCGCAGATGAAATCCTTCCCTTCCAGCTGCTTGTTCAGCACGCCGTACAGCCGGTGGGTCTCGTTGGTGTAGCGGATGGCCCCGTAGGCGATCTGGCGCTGGTCGCTGACGATGGCGGCGGCGTACTGGCGGAAGTGGTGAGTCTGGCCGGCCATGGGCCCCAGGCCGCCCATCTGCCACATCAGCCACTGGTCGATCTCGACCCGCTCGCGCTCGTTGGCCCCATAGAACTGGCCGGTCTTGCGGCCCAGGTACTGCAGGATGGCCCCAGACTCGAACACCGAGATCGGCTGGCCGTCGGGCCCGTCGGGATCGACGATGGCGGGCATGCGGTTGTTGGGGCTGATGGCCAGGAAGTCCGGCTTGAACTGTTCGCCCGCCCCGATGTTCACCGGGATCATCTCGTAGGGCAGGCCCATCTCCTCCAGGGCGATGGAGATCTTCCAGCCGTTCGGCGTGGGCCAGTAGTACAACGCGATCGGACGGCTCATCGGCGGGCTCCCAACAGATGGTTTTGTTTGACCACCAACATGGTCGCGCGCCGGGCTCCCGCCAAGGCCGTTCATGCTCCAGCCTGACGGCGCCGTTCAGATCAGGTTCAGCCAGGACGGCGGAAACTGTCTTCAAGGTCGAGGGATTAGGCGGTTGTCGGACCGCCGACCGAAGTAAGGAGACGTCGGATATGAAGCGCCTGTTGCTCACCCTCGCCGCCGTGGCCGCCGTGGCCGGACCGATGGCTGTCACCGCGAGCGACGCGTCCGCCCAGGATCGCGGCCGCTGGGGCCACGACGGCGGCGGCCGAGGCGATCGCCACGGCGGCGGTCGCGGCGACTACGGCCGCCATGACGACCGCGGTGGTCACGACCGAGGCGATTGGGATCGCCACGACAACGGCCGCCACAACGGCTGGGACCGTCACGACAACCGCTGGGATGGCGGCCGCCACAACGGCTACTACTACAACAACCGCTGGAGCTACGGCGCGCCGCCGGCCTATTACTACGGCCGCCCGGGCTATCGCCCCGGCTACACCGCCTGGCGCCGCGGCGGTTACCTGCCGCCCTACTATCGCGGCAACACCTATATCGTTCACGACTACGGATACTACCACCTGCGTCCGCCGCCCCGTGGCTACTACTGGTATCGGACCGGTAACGACTACGTCCTGGCGGCGATCGCCACCGGACTGATCTTCGACATCATCAACAACTAGACGTTGTTGACCTGACGGCCCTGGCGGCGCTTTCCGAAACTCTCGGCAAGCGTCGCCATTCGCCGCATCCTCGCCGCGCATGCGGCGAGATGGTCTGATTGGCGGGCCATTCCCACCGCATTCACGGGTCAGCGTCCCGGCCGTGTCACTTTCCGACGCGACTGTAACGAGACGCTTCCATGACCAAGCTCCGCATCCCCGCCGCCGCCGTCGCAGCCCTGACTCTCGCCGGCTTCGCCGGGGCGGCCCTGGCCCAGCAGGCGCCGGCCACCGATCCGACGGCCCAGACCACGCAAAGCGCCCCCGCCTCGTCCACCCCGTCGTCTTCTGGCACGTCGCCGTCCTACGGCACGGACCCGGCCGCCGCGCCGCCGTCGTCCAGCGCCGACAGCGCCGCCGCCAGCGGCTCGCCCAGCTCGGCCACCGCCCCCGACAGCGCGACCGACGCGGCCCCGTCCGCCGACGCCAAGCCCGAGAAGAAGGCCAAGAAGCACCACAAGCCGACCGGCGCCGAAGCCCCGGCCAGCGCCCCGGCCTCGGACACGCCCAAGCCCTAGGGCCGGCGCTCCGCCCATGAAAAAGGGCCCGTCGCGTGAGCGGCGGGCCCTTTGCTTTGCTCAGTGCGCGAGGCCTACAGCCCCAACTTGCTGCGCAGCAGTTCGTTGACGGTGGCCGGATTGGCCTTGCCGCCGGTCTCCTTCATCACCTGGCCGACGAACCAGCCGATGGCCTGGGGCTTTTCCTTCACCGCCTCGGCCTTGTCGGGATTGGCCGCTATCAGCTTGTCGATCGCCGCCTCGATGGCGCCGGTGTCGTTGATCTGGACCAGGCCGCGCTTCTCGACGATCTCGGCCGGACGGCCCTCGCCGGCCCACATGTGCTCGAAGACCTCCTTGGCGATCTTGGAGCTGATGGTGCCGTTCTCGATCAGCTCGACCAGCTGGGCGATGTCCGACGACGGCAGCGGCGACTGCGCGATCTCGTGGCCGCCCGAAGACAGCTTCGACAGCAGCTCGTTGGTCACCCAGTTGGACACCAGCTTGGCGTCGCGGCCTTTCGCGGCGGCTTCGAAGTAGTCGGCGCGGTCGGCCTCGATGATCAGCACGCCGGCGTCGTAGGCCGACAGGCCGTACTGGCTCTGCAGGCGCTGCTTCTTGGCGTCCGGCAGTTCCGGCAGGGTGTCCTCGATCTCCTTCACCCAGGCCGGGTCCAGGACCAGCGGCAGCAGGTCCGGATCGGGGAAGTAGCGGTAGTCGTGCGCCTCTTCCTTCGACCGCATCGAACGGGTCTCCAGCTTGTTCGGGTCGAACAGGCGGGTCTCCTGGTCGATCTTGCCGCCGTCTTCCAGGATCTCGATCTGGCGACGGGCCTCGTACTCGATGGCCTGCTGGATATAGCGGTACGAATTGACGTTCTTGATCTCGCAGCGCGTGCCCAGGTGGCTGAAGCTGCCGGTCGCCCGGTACTTCTCGTAGTCGCCGGGGCGGCAGACCGAGACGTTGACGTCGGCGCGCAGGTTGCCCTTCTCCATGTCGCCGTCGCAGGTGCCCAGATAGACCAGGATCGTGCGCAGCTTCTTGACGTAGGCGGCGGCCTCTTCCGAGGTGCGCATGTCGGGCTTGGAGACGATCTCCATCAGCGCCGTGCCCGCGCGGTTCAGGTCGACATAGGTGGCGTTCGGGTCCTGGTCGTGCAGCGACTTGCCGGCGTCCTGCTCCAGGTGCAGCCGCTCGATGCGCACGTCGAAGGTCGTGCCGTCGTCACGCTCGACGGTCACCACGCCCTCGCCGACGATCGGCTGGTCGAACTGGCTGATCTGATAGCCTTGCGGCAGGTCGGGATAGAAGTAGTTCTTGCGGTCGAAGCGGCTCTTCAGATTGATCTGCGCCTTCAGGCCCAGGCCCGTCTTCACCGCCTGCTCGACGCAGAAGCGGTTCAGCACGGGCAGCATGCCGGGCATGGCCGCGTCCACCAGGCTGACCTGCTGGTTCGGCCCCGCGCCGAAGCCGACGGCGGCGCCGGAGAACAGCTTGGACACGCTGGCCACCTGGGCGTGGACCTCGAGGCCCAGCACGATTTCCCAGTCGCCGGTGCGACCCTTGATCACTTTGGAAGAGGCGGTTTCGGTCATGTCTCAATTCCTGGCCATGGGGATGGCCGACTAGAAAGAGTCCCCTCTCCCGCCCTCAAAGCCTTGTCCCTCCCCTTTATGGGGAGGGTGGCCCCGAAGGGGTCGGGTGGGGCTCGCCGCGGCAAGAGCGTGACAAATCACGCCGACCACCGCGTTGATGTCCTCATGCACCGCCGAGGTCGGGAAGCGCAAGGTTTGGAAGCCCGAACACCCTCTGTTTCCTTCTCCCCTTGCGGGAGAAGGTGGCAGCCGAAGGCTGACGGATGAGGGGTCGCAAGACCTCTCCGTCGCGGATCGGCGGCGCTGGGCGAGATGGCCGGCGTTTGAAAGACCCCTCATCCGGCGGCTGCGCCGCCACCTTCTCCTGCAAGGGGAGAAGGATCCCAGTTCAAAAATGACCACTTCTGGGCAACACCGAGGTCATTCCTGGTCAACCGGAACCGCTGACAAACCCTGTCGTTGACTCCCCCGAAGCGAACAACTCGCAGGAGGAAATCATGGCTGTTCYGAACCTCGACGCCAGCGAACCTTATATCGCGCCCGCGACCAGCGCCGACTCCTCGGCTCTGTTTCCCAGCGCGCCCATCTATGCTCGCACGCCCGCGAAGAAATCTTCGCGGAACCTGCCGCTGATCATCGGCCTGCCGGTGCTGGCGATCGCCGCCGGCGGCCTGGCGTGGGGGCTGATGAACAACCCCGCCCAGACGCCGACCACCGACGAGGCGGCGCCCGCCAAGGTGGCCGAGGCCCAGCCGCTGCCGACCACCGCGGCGCCGGCCCCGATGCCGACCCCGGCTCCGGTGGAGGCCAAGGCCGTCGCGCCGACGCAAGTCGCCCGCGCCGAGACCACCGCCCCGCCGCGCGTGACGGCTCCGGCCAAG
>NZ_JBFTKU010000014.1:0-158116 GCF_056665975.1 Caulobacter sp. 05T431
GTCGCGACTGAGGCGAACCTGCTCCAACTCCAACCCAGGGCGTCCTTGTGGGACACGACGGACTAAGCCTTCCCGCTCGTCCACCCCTGAAAGCCGTTCGGTCGCCGGCCGACGCCCTTCCCATGCTTTCAGGTGAGATCAGGATACGGGCGTCTGGAAGGGTGAGGATAAGTTCGGTCGAAAAAGTTCAAGGTCCTGAAATCGCTGAACTTCAGTCTCTATCCGCCGAGCACGGAGCTCTGGCGAGGCCCATCGCCCCGCATTGCCTTGCGTCGATTCCCGTGATCGAAGGCCGGTATGGGCCAACCTCTGCCGCTCCGGATCGTCGATGAGGCCAGCCTGCTGCCGGCGGTGGACGCCGAGCGCTTCGCGCGGGAGACGGCCGGTCCCGGCGACGCGGTGAGGCTGGAGCTGCCCGCGCTGGATGGTGCGACGACCGAGGCGTTCGCCCTGGGCGGGGCGGCGCTGACGGCCTGGCCGTTCGAGCATCGTCCGCCGCCCGCGCGACCCGTTTCCCTGTGCCTGACCGGCGACGTGCTGAACCTGCCCGGCTTCGGCGCCATGGTCCTGGCCGACGGGACGACGCTGAGGGCCTCGGCGCGCGAGGCTATGGAGCGCTGGCCGGACCTTTCGGGCCTGCCCGGCKCGACGGTCGAAGACGGCGTCACCCGCCTGACGCCGCCCGACGCGGTCCCGAGGCTGGACCGCGCGGCGGTGTTCATGGCCTGGGGCGGGACCTTCAACTACGGGCACTTCGTGCTGGACTGCCTGACGTCCCTGGTGGCGCTCGACGAGCAGGGCTTGCTGGAGGCCTATCCGCCGATCGCGCCGCCCCTGGGCGCCTGGCAGCGCGACCTGATCGCCATGGCCGTGGGCAAGCCTGTCCGGGAGCTGAAGGACCAGGTCGTGCGGCTCGGCGCCGTCGTCCACGCCACCAGCATGGACCACTATCTGCACGGTCCCGGCGATCTGCTGACGCGCACCCGGGCGCGGATCCTGGCGGCGGCGCCGAAGCCCCGGACCAGCGGCCGCAGGCTCTACTTCTCGCGCCGGGGCCATTCGATGCGGGTGATGGTCAACGAGGCGGCGCTGGAGGCGGCGTTGCGGGCGCGGGGCTTCGAGATCGTCCGCCCTGAACGCCTGGACGCGGCCGAGCAGGTCCGGATGGCGCAGGAGGCGGGGATCATCGTCGGGCCGACCGGCGCGGCCATGACCAACGCCCTGTTCGCGCCGGCCGGGGCCAGGATCGTCGAGATCCAGCCGCAGAACTTCACCAGCCAGTGGGTGTGGGCGGCCAGCCGCCAGGCGGGCGCGCAATGGCGCGGCTATGTCTGCGCCTCGCCCGTCGATCCCGGCGCGGTGGCGTGGCGCCATCGCCTTCGCCGCGGCTTCCGCTTCGGCTACGAGGTCCCGCTGGACGATTTCCTGGCCTTCGTCGACGCGGCGCTCTGACGCCAAAAAGAAAAGGGACGCACGAGCTTCGTGCGTCCCTTTCGATTCTGGTCTTCCGTCGAGCCTAGTCTTCGCTGTCGCTGACCGGGGCCAGGCGCGGCGGGGCGCGCATCAGGAAGGCGGGGACGTCGTTGCCGAAGCCCACCACGCGGCGGTCGTCGTCGTCCTCGCGGCCGCGGACCGGCTGGACGCCGCGCACCGGCATCGGGGCGTTGGCGCGCGAGGGGCGCTCGGCTTCGGCGCGTTCGGGACGAGGCGCGCGCTCGGCGGCCTGGGCGGCCTCGGCGCGGGGCTGTTCGCCACGCTCGGGACGGCGATCGCGATCACGGCCGCGCTCGCGGCGGGCCGGGCGGTCGCCTTCGGTGCGTTCCGGACGCGGGGCGCGCTCAGAGGCGGGAGCGGCGACGGCCTCGACGGCGGACTGCTCGGCGACGGCGTCCTGTTCG
This sequence comes from Caulobacter sp. 05T431, assembly GCF_056665975.1. Taxonomy (NCBI): domain Bacteria; kingdom Pseudomonadati; phylum Pseudomonadota; class Alphaproteobacteria; order Caulobacterales; family Caulobacteraceae; genus Caulobacter; species Caulobacter sp. 05T431. The sequence continues at coordinate 1,899 of NZ_JBFTKU010000014.1, forward strand.
GCGCGCGGCTGGCGACCCCGATCACGCGACGAGCCGCCACGATCGCGACGACCACGCTCGGTGGGGGCACGCTCGGCGGGAGCCTTCTCGGCCGGAGCGGCCTMGGCGGCCGCCGGGACTTCGGCTTCCACGGTCTCGACGGCGGCCTGCTCGCCGCGCGGCTTGCGGCTGCGCGACGGACGCTTGGTCAGGGCTTCGCCCGGGGCCGAGGGGATCGGCTCGCCGGCGATGGCGGCTTCCAGGTTGGCGACGGCGACGTCCGACGGCACGGTCGGGGCGCGGTTGCGATCGCGGTCGCGGCCACGCTCGCCGCCGCGCGAGCGGTCGCGATCCCGGCCGCCGCCGCGCTTGCTGTCGCCTTCGCGGCGCACGGTCACGGCGTTGGAATAGTCAAGGTCCAGCTTCTCCTCGGCCGGGGTCGAGCCGATCAGCTTGACCACCTTGTCGAAGCCCTTGTCGTCGGCCGGGGTGACCAGCATGTAGGTGATGCCGGTGCGGCCGGCGCGGCCCGTGCGGCCGAYGCGGTGCACGTAGTCGTCGGCGTGGTGCGGGACGTCGTAGTTGAAGACGTGGCTGACGGCCGGGATGTCCAGGCCGCGCGCGGCGACGTCGGAGGCCACCAGGATCTTCAGCGAGCCGTCGCGGAAGGCCGCCAGGGTCTTCATGCGCTGGCTCTGATCCAGGTCGCCGTGGATGGCGGCGGCGTCGAAGCCGTGGCTCTTCAGCGACTTGGCGACGATGTCGACTTCGGTCTTGCGATTGCAGAACACGATGCCGGTCTCGATCTGGGCCTTCTCGATCAGGGCGCGCAGCGCCAGGCGCTTGGCCTTCGGATCGGAGGAGGGGACCTTGACCAGCAGCTGGGTGATGTTGGCGTTGGTCGTGGCCGGCTTGGCGACCTCGATCCGCACCGGATCCTTCAGGAACTGCTTGGTCAGCCGGGTGATTTCCGGCGGCATGGTCGCCGAGAAGAACAGGGTCTGCTTCTTGGGCGGCGTCAGCTTGAAGATGCGCTCGATGTCGGGGATGAAGCCCATGTCCAGCATGCGGTCGGCTTCGTCGACGACCATGATCTGGACGCCGGTCATCAGCAGCTTGCCGCGCTCGAAGTGGTCGAGCAGGCGGCCCGGCGTGGCGATCAGCACGTCGACGCCGCGGTCCAGCTTCTTCTCCTGGTCGCCGAACGACACGCCGCCGATCAGCAGCGCCCATGAGAGCTTGGTGCCCTTGGCGTACTTCTCGAAGCTGGCGGCGACCTGGTCGGCCAGTTCGCGGGTCGGGGCGATGACCAGGGCGCGCGGCATGCGGGCCTTGGCGCGGCCCGAGGCCAGCTTGTCGACCATGGGCAGGGTGAAGGCGGCGGTCTTGCCGGTGCCCGTCTGGGCGATGCCCAGGACGTCCTGTCCGGCCAGGGCGACCGGGATCGCCTGGGCCTGGATCGGGGTGGCGGTGGTATAGCCGGTGTCGGCGACCGCTTGGAGGGTCGTGGGCGAGAGCCCGAGTTCGGAAAATTCTGTCATTTCACGCTGGTCTGAAGTCCGGAGCCACCCGTGTTTGGGCGAACGGGTGGCGCGGATTCGCCAAGCCTGCTCCGAAGCTGGGGATAAATAGGCTTTGGCCAGCCAAAGTCAATGTCCGGCGGTTTCCGCCGCCAGGGCCGGGCTCAGGTCGCCGCTGGGCGCAACCGCCACGCCGGCAAGGCCCAGCCACGTGGCCATGAGCCGCAGCTCGGTCGCCAGGAGGGCGGCGGTCGCGGCGTTCGCCGCCGGTTCGCGATGGGCCGACAGCACCCGCAGCAGGCCCGCCTTGCGGTCGGCCTTCAGGTCGACCCTGGCCGTGATCGCCTCGCCCTGCAGGAACGGCAGCACGTAGTAGCCATGGGTGCGCTTGTGGGCCGGGGTGTAGATCTCCAGCCGGATGCGGACGTCGAACAGGCGCTCGGCCCGTTCGCGGAACCAGATCAGGTTGTCGAACGGCGAGAGCAGGGCGTTGGCCTTGACGCTGCGCGGCCGCTTGGCGTCGGGCGCGAGGTAGGCCGGCTGGTCCCAGCCCCGGACCTCGACCGGGACCAGGTCGCCGGCCTCGACCAGTTCGGCCACGCCGCGCCGGGCGTCGGCCAGGCCCATGCGGAAATAGTCGCGCAGGTCGCGCTCGGTGGCCACGCCCATGGCGCGGGCGGCCCGGCGCAGCAGGACGCGGTGCGCCTCGGCGCGGGACGGCGTCGGGGCCGACCAGATCGCCTTGGGCAGGACCTCCTCGGGCAGGCCGTAGACCCGCTCGAAGGTCCCGCGCCGGGTGGCGGTGGTCAGCTCGCCGGCCCAGAACAGGCATTCGGTCGCCCGCTTAGCCTCGCTCCAGCCCCACCAGCCGGCCTGGCCGCGCTCGCCCAGGCCCAGCTCGCCGGCCGACAGCGGGCCGCGCTCGTGGATCGCCGCCAGGGCCTTGTCGATGAACGGGCGATGGCCGGCCAGGAACTTAGCGACATTGCTCCAGACCCCGACGCCGTTGCGGGCGTCCTCCATGCGCCAGCGCAGCAGGGGCTGCAGGTCCAGCGGCATCAGCGACGCCTCGTGGCCCCAGTATTCGAACAGCTTCGGCTTGCGGCCCCAGGCCAGGTCCTCCAGCAGCGGGCGCGGATAGGCGCCCAGGCGCGAGAACAGCGGCAGGTAGTGCGAGCGCGAGACGACGTTGACGCTGTCGATCTGCAGCAGGGCCAGGCGCTCGATCGTCGCGATCAGGTGGCGTCGGGTCGGGGCGGCGGGGCGCTTGTCGGCGAACCMCTGGGCGGCCAGGACGATGCGGCGGGCTTGCTTGTGGGACAGGGTCTCGACCATGTCCCGGAGTGAGCATGGCCTTGCGGCCGGTGACAAGCTACCGGGCCGCGCACTGCTGACGAAGGAAGTCACCATGGGCGGGCAGGGCGGCTGCGCCGTCGGCGGTGATCTTGCGCAGGTCGGCCAGGAAGTCCCGCAGCTGGTCGTCGGTGAGCTGACCGGCCATGGGGTGCCAGGCTTCCGGAACCATGCCCTGGCCGATCAGCACCTGCAGCCAGCTGGCCTCCAGGAACAGGTCGTCGGGCTCGCGGAACAGCCGGCCGTGGGTGCGGAAGAGCTCGACCTTGCGGGTCAGCTCGGCGGGGGCGGTCGCCTCGCGGCAGGCCCGCCAGAACGGCTCGGGGCGCTGGTTGGCCCAGTAGTGCAGCACCAGGAAATCGCGGATGCGCTCGTATTCCAGGTCGGTCTGGCGGTTGTATTCGTCGATGTCGCGCGGGGCGAAGCCCTTGTCCGGGAACAGGGCCAGCAGGCGCGACAGGCCGGACTGGACCAGGTGGATGCTGGTGGACTCCAGTGGTTCCATGAAGCCGCTGGCCAGGCCCAGGGCCAGGACGTTCCTGTTCCAGAACCGTTTGCGGCGGCCGGTCAGGAACTTCAGCGTCCGGGGCTCGGCCAGGGGCTCGCCCTCGAGATTGGCCATCAGTTGGGCGACGGCCTCGTCCTCGCTGACGAAGCGGCTGCAGAACACGTGGCCGTTGCCCGTGCGGTGCTGCAGCGGGATGCGCCACTGCCAGCCGGCGGGGCGAGCGATGGCCTGGGTGTAGGGACGCGGCGGACCGGCATTGGCCGTGGGCACGGCGATCGCGCGGTCGCAGGGCAGCAGGTCCGACCAGTCCTCGTAGCCGGTCCTGAGGGCCTGCTCGATCAGCAGGCCGCGGAAGCCCGAGCAGTCGATGAAGAAGTCGCCCTCGACGACCTCGCCGCTCTCCAGCGTCACCGAGGCCACGAAGCCGTCGGGTTCGCGCAGGGTCGTGTCGACGATCTTGCCCTCGGTGCGGATCACGCCCAGGCGCTCGGCGTGGGCGCGCAGGTGGCGGGCGTAGAGGATGGCGTCGAACTGGAAGGCGTAGGTCAGCGGCTCGGCCACGCCGCCGGGCCGGCGCACCGCCCGGTCGAAGCGACCGGCGAAGGCCGCCCGGGCGTTCAGCGAGTAGTCCCAGAGCGAATGCTCATCGCCCTCCGCCCGTCCCGCCAGCCAGTAGTGGTGGAAGGGGACGGCGCCCAGCGGGCGGCCGATCTCGCCGAAGGCGTGGATGTAGGCGTGGCCGGGGGCGCGCCAGCCGACGAATTCGATGCCCAGCTTGATCGTGCCCTGGGTGGCCGCGAGGAAGGCGTTCTCGTCCAGGCCCAGGAAGGCGTTGATGTTGCGGATCTGGGGGATGGTGGCCTCGCCGACCCCGACGGTGCCGATCTCCTCGGATTCCACCAGGCGGATGCGGACGCCGTCGCCCAGGGCCCGGGCCAGCACGGCCGCGCTCATCCAGCCGGCGGTGCCGCCGCCGACCACGACCACGGACTTGATCCTGTCGCCGCCCATCCCTGGTTTCCCTTCTCCGGGCACGCCTCTTCGGACGAGTCCCTATGCCTCTTTCCCCAAAAGAAAATCCCCGCCGGCGTGCAGGCGCCGGCGGGGAGTAGCAGGGGAGATGTCGTTAGAACCGGTACGAAAGGCCGACCATGTAGGTGGTGCCATACTTCTGGTAGTCGACGGTCCGCCGGGGATCGTTGTTCTCGTAGGTCTTGAACGGCTCGTCGGTGATGTTGTTGGCCTGCAGCAGCAGGGACAGGCCGTCGAGCGGACCCTCGCGGAACTCGTAGCCGATCTGGGCGTCGAGCACGGACTCGGTGTCGACGGTCCGGTAGATCCGCGCGGCGCTGAGGCCGGCCACTTCGCCCAGGAACTTGCTGCGATAGCGATTGCTGATCCGGGCGTTGAAGCCGTTGTGCTCGTAGTAGAACGTGGTGTTGACCACCTTCTTCGACAGGCCGGGCATGTCGACCGGGGCGGAGTTGTCCTCGAGCTTGACCTCGCTGTCGGTGTACGAGCCGCTGATGATCAGGCCGAAGTCGCGCAGGGGTTCAAAGAAGATGTCGCCCGTGACCGTGGCCGACAGCTCGATCCCGCGGATGTAGCCGCCCTTGCCGTTCTCCGGCCCCTTGGCCACGCCCTGGGTCGTGCCCAGCTGCGACCGCACCGCCGGCGGCAGCAGCGCCGCGAAGGCCGAGAAGTCCTCGGGATGCGAGGAGTTGGAGTTCACGAAGTTCGACAGCTTCTTGTAGTAGGCGGCGGCCGAGATGTAGGCCGAGCGGCCGAAGTATTTCTCCAGCGACAGGTCCACGCCGTCGGCGATGTAGGGCCGCAGCAGCGGGTTGCCGCCCTCGGTGCTGAAGAAGGCGTTGGACGGATCCGTCGAGGTCAGGTTCGAGAAGTTCGTGTTGAACGACTGGCTGGCGCGCATCTCGTCCATCCGGGCGCGGGCCAGGGTGCGGGCCGCGCCGAAGCGCAGGAACGTCTCGTTGCTGAGGTCGAAGGTCAGGTTCAGGCTGGGCAGGACGTAGGTGTAGGTGTCGCCGCCGTCGTTGCTGGTCGGATGGGCGGTGTCGGCGGGGTTGATCCGCGTGCCCTTCGAGAACTGGTCGGTATAGACCACCTGCAGGCCGGTGTTGCCGGTGACCGGGACCCCGCCGACCGTGCTGTCGATGCCGAACTTGACGTAGCCGATCTGGACCTTCTCCTCGACCGACCAGTTCCGCGTCTGGACGGCCGGGTTCTGGTCGGCGATCAGCGTGTAGTAGTTGTTCTTGAGCAGGTACATCGGATCGTAGGCCAGCATGGCCTTGATGCCGATCAGGTCCAGGCTGACGGTGCCGATCAGGGCTTGCTTGGGGATCGCGCGGCTGGTCGGCGCGCCGTCGGCGATGCGGCCGCCGAAGGTCAGGAAGCTCTCGTGCACTTCCTTGGACTTCTCGCGGCGGCTGGCGTTGTAGCCGAACTCGACCTTGTTGATCGGGCCCCACTCCAGGTCGCGCTTGGCCATCAGGCGGATCGCGTCCAGCTCGTCCTTGATCGCGGGCGTGTTGTAGAAGCCCGCCTGGGTCAGGGCCCCGCCGGCCGCGCCCGCGCCCCAGCCCTGGGGATCGGTCAGCACGAACAGGTTGGAGTCGGTGTAGTCTAGGATCGAGCTGAAGGTCGTGCCGGCGCCCGGGGTGGTGTGGAAGCCCAGGGTGTCGGTCGCGCCGACGCCGGACGGGCCGGTGCCCGAATAGGACTCGAAGATCACGTCGGTGCGGTCGGCGGCCGAGTAGCTGAGATCGGCGGCCAGGGTCCAGCCGTTGTCGGTGTCGTAGGCGATGTYCCAGCCGGCCGACTTCAGCTCGGTGTGGCGGGTGTTGAGGTCGTTGCGCATGACCCCCTTCACGCCGGTATAGGTGCCCTGGGTGACCAGGCCGTCCTGGACGGTGTAGCCGGGCTGCAGGGTGGCCGAGCTCCAGAACAACGGCAGCTCGATGCCGCGCAGGATCTGCTTCTCGCGGAACTTCGAATAGTAGAGGTCCAGCGAGCTGCGCAGCTTGTCGGTCGGGGCGTATTCCAGCACGCCGATGACGCCGGTGCGCTTGAGGTTGTTGGACTGCACGTACGGCTTGGCGCCGCCGATCACCAGCGGTCCGCCGGTCGAGACGTTGGGATAGCCCCACGCATTGAAGCGGCGGCTCTGGGTCGGGGTCGAGATGTCCGACACGGCGACGGCGACGCCCAGGGTGTCGTCCAGGAACTGGTCGACCCAGGTGGCGCTGAGGCGATGGCCGGTGTCCTTGGCGTCCGGGTTCAGCTTCTTCTCGCCGTTGAACTCGTAGCGGGCGTTGGCCGACAGGACCTTCTTGCCGTACTTCAGCGGACGGATGGTCTGCAGGTCGGCGGTGCCGGCCAGGCCCTGGCCGATCAGGGCGGCGTCGGGGGTCTTGTAGACCAGCACGCCGCTGAGGATTTCCGACGGATACTGGTCGAACTCGACGCCGCGGTTGTCGCCGGTCGAGACCTGCTCGCGGCCGTTCAGCAGCACGGTGTTGTAGTCGGGGCCCAGGCCGCGGATCGAGATCGACTGCGCGCGGCCGTCCAGGCGCTGGGCGGTCAGGCCGGGCAGGCGGGCCAGGGATTCGGCGATCGAGGTGTCGGGCAGCTTGCCGATGTCCTCGGCCGACACGGCCTCGACGATCGAGCTGGAGGACTTCTTCAGGGCGATTGAGTTCTGGATGCCGGCGCGGATGCCGGTGACGGTGATTTCCTCGACGGTGTCGGTGCTGGGCGCGGCCGCGTCCTGAGCGTGGGCGACGCCGGCGGTGGTCAGGAGCAGGGCCAGGCCCGTGGCCGCTCCGCTCATCAGCCGCGCTCGGCGCGGCATCGAATTGGTCGTCATTTGAGGCTCCCTCCCAATCGGCTCCCGCGGTTGCGCCGCGGTGATCCAAGCTTCGTTGTGAAAATTACTGCAAATAAACGCAACGGATTGCAACTGGAAAAATGGACAAAATGTCATCTGTGGCTTTTCGGCCCATATGAACCGCCGAAAGTCGGGAAATTCGCGTGTTTGACGGGATGATAAGGTCGATTGACAGGTTTGCGAGGTTTCTGCAAAAGATTGCAAACAATGGATCGGCGTTCTATCGACCGGTCTTCGATAAGCGGGAAGGGCGAGGGGCGTGGGCATTTCGGGGGCAGGGATGAGTCGATCGGCGGACGCCGCGTTCGCCGCTCCCGAGGTCATGGCCGCCGGATTCGCGCGGGCCGATTTCGTCTTGCCCGACCGCCTGCTCGGCGACGACGCGACCAATGATCGCGGCGGATTCGTCGATGCGCCCGCTCACACGATTTGCGTTCCGGAGGTTGGCCAGTGACGGTCGAGACCCTTTCAAAGCCGTCCGTCGACCTGGCCCTGGATCGCGACTGGTGGCGCGGCGCGGTGATCTACCAGATCTATCCGCGCAGCTTCGCCGACTCGAACGGCGACGGGGTGGGCGACCTGCCGGGCGTCACCGCCCACCTGGAGCACGTGGCCTCGCTGGGCGTGGACGCCGTCTGGCTGTCGCCGTTCTTCACCTCGCCGATGAAGGACTTCGGGTACGACGTCTCGGACTACGAGGACGTCGACCCGATCTTCGGGACCCTGGCCGACTTCGACCGCTTGATCGAGAAGGCCCACGCCCTGGGCCTGAAGGTGATCATCGACCAGGTGTTCTCGCACACCTCCGACGAGCATCCGTGGTTCAAGGCCAGCCGCCAGGACCGCACCAATCCCAAGGCCGACTGGTACGTCTGGGCCGACGCCAAGCCGGACGGTTCGCCGCCCAGCAACTGGCAGTCGGTGTTCGGCGGCCCGTCCTGGACCTGGGACGCGCGCCGGCGCCAGTACTATCTGCACAACTTCCTGTCGGCCCAGCCCGACCTCAACGTCCACAGCCCGCAGGTGCAGGACGCCCTGATCGCCGCCGCGCGGTTCTGGCTGGAGCGCGGCGTCGACGGCTTCCGCTTCGACGCGATCAATTTCGCGATGCACGACCAGGCCCTGACCGACAATCCGCCGATCCTGAGCAGCGAGGGCAAGCGCACCCGTCCGTTCGACTTCCAGCACCACTTCCACAACCAGTCGCACGAGGACATCCCGGCCTTCCTGACCCKGCTGCGCCAGCTGGGCGAGTCGTACGGCGGCCGCTTCATGGTGGCCGAGGTCGGGGGCGAACGCGCCGACAGCGAGATGAAGCTGTACACCCAGGGGCCCGACCGCCTGCACAGCGCCTACGGCTTCCTCTACCTCTACGCCGACACCCTGGCGGCCGACCTGATCCGGCAGGGGACCGCCATGTGGTCGGGCGAAGAAGGCCAGGGCTGGCCGTCCTGGACCTTCTCGAACCACGACGCGCCGCGCGCGGTGTCGCGCTGGGCCCGGGGGCGCGACCCCAAGGCCTTCGCCGACATGTCGCTGCTGCTGCTGGTCAGCTTGCGCGGCAACGTCTTCATCTACCAGGGCGAGGAACTGGGCCTGCCCCAGGCCGATGTGCCCTACGACCGGCTGCAGGACCCCGAGGCGATCGCCAACTGGCCCGAGACCCTGGGTCGGGACGGCGCCCGCACGCCGATGCCCTGGGTGGCCGTGGCCGCCCATACGGGCTTCTCCAAGGTCGAGCCCTGGCTGCCGATCGATCCGTCGCACATCGACCTGGCCGTCGACCGCCAGGAGCGCGATGGCGACTCCACCCTGAACCTGACCCGCCGCGTGGTCGCCCTGCGCCGTCGGCTGCCCGGCCTGCGGACGGGCGGCATGACCCTGGTCGAGGCGCCCGAGCCGCTGCTGGTCTTCCTGCGGGGCGAGGGCGCGGACCAGGTGCTGTGCGCCTTCAACCTGGGTTTCGAGGCCGTGGTCTGGGACCTGCCGGCCGGCTGGACGATCGTCGACAGCGTCAACCTAGCCGGGGAGGGCGCGCTGCCGGCGATGGCGGGGCTGGTGGCGCGGAAGGCCTAGGCCCTAGCGCCGCCGTCCGCCGCCGCGCATTCCGCCCATGTGGCCGCCGAAGCCGCCGCCATAGGCTCCCCGGTCGAAGGAGGGGCGGCTGGCCGCCGAGCGTTCGAAGCCGGAGCTGGCGCCGCGGTCGCGTTCGAAACCTCGGTCGCGGCTGACCCGCTCGCGGTCCAGCGACGGGTCGGGGCGGTCGGTCTTCGCGAACTTGCCGTCCTTGCCGACCTGTTCCCAGCCGTCCTCGCCGTGCTTGTACACGTTGCCGTCCTTGCCGGCGTAGACGTTGCCGTTGACGTCGACGACGCCGCCCTTGGAGATGTCGCCGGTGTCGCGATCGTAGTGGATGTAGCCCGCGCCCTTGGCCTCGCCGCCGCCGGGGCCCTGGGTGTTGAACCCGCCGATCGCGCCGGCGCCTTCCTGGCCGCGACCGGCGACGCCGGCCTGGTTGGTCACCCGGCCGGTMTCGGTGTTGACCACGGTGCGCGAGCCGCCGGCCACGCCTTCGCCGGTATAGATGTTCGAGATCGAACCGCCCTGGCCCGCCACGACCCGTCCGGTCTGGGGATTGTAGCGCACGCCGCCGGCCGCCGCGGTCGAGTTGCCGGTATAGATGTTGGTGTTGCGGCCGGCGTAGCCGTAGCCCCGTCCACCGGTGCGGGTGTTGTAGTAGCCGCCTTGCCCGGCCCGGCCGTAGTTGCCGGTCCAGGGATTGGCCCAGGCCGCGCCGGTGCCGGCCACCACGCTGTTGCCCCAGCGGCCGTAGACGTTGCCCGCCACCACGCCGCCGATCGGATAGTAGCCCGGATAGTAGGGATACCAGGGGCCCCACCACGGATCGTACCAGGGATCGTACCAGCCCCAGCCGAAGGCCAGCGCCCATCCCATGGCCGCGCCGTAGCCGAACGCCGCGCCGTAGCCGTAGGGGGTGGGACAGCCGTACCACTCGGTCCCGACCCAGCTGTCGCAGGGATAGCCCGAGCCGTAGACCACCACGCCGTTGCTGACGACCGTGCCGTAGTAGCCGGGCGTGTAGCCGACATAGATCTCGTCGCCGTCGGTCCCGTAGATCGTGACATAGGTCACGTAGTGCAGGGGCGAGTTGCTGGGGATCTTGTAGATTTCGGGCGGCACCTGGGTGGCGGCGGCCCACGGTCCCCGGGGCGCGGAAGCGGTGAACCAGACGCCGTTCTCCAGGGCGTAGTAGCCGGCAGATCCGGCGTTGATCACCGGGGCGCTGGAGTTGATGGCGTAGCTCAACCCCGTGCCCTGGATCGGCTTGAACTTCGGCTCGCCGTCATAGAGGGCGTCGAAGCGGGCTTCGGTGCGGTTGACGGTCGCCGTCTGCGGGACGGCGTTGGCCACCAGCGACTCCCGCGCCTCGGGCGTGCCGGGGATCGAGGCCAGGACCGCGCCCTTGGGACCGTCGCTGGGGATCTTGGCGAAGTCGGCGGGCAGGGTCTTGGGATCGACCCAGCGCCAGGGCCCCTTCGACGAGGGGGCGGTGAACCAGCGCCCGGCGATCAGCACGTACCAGCCGCCCGCGCCGTCGATCAGCACGTCGGCCGGGGTGTTGGACACGAACTTCAGGGACGTGCCGGGGATCGACACGAAGGCGGGATCGCCCTCGACGCTGATCAGTTCGGCGGGGTGGGTTCGGACCAGGATCGTCGCCTTGGGCTGGGTGGCGGCCGGATCGGCCTGCCGGTCGGCCTGGGCCGGCGGCGGCTTGGCCGGTCCCAGCTTGGCGGCGGCCTGGGTCACGGCCGCCGGCGGCTTGGCGACGAGGGTCCAGGGGCCGTCCAGCGCGGTCGCCGTCGCCCACTTGCCATCGCGCGTCAGGTAGAACGCATTCTGGCTCTTCAACAGCACGGCGCGGGTGTTGATCACCCGTTCGACGCCGGCGACGCCCGAGGGCTTGAGCACCGGCTGGCCGTCGATCAGCACCAGCAGGGTCGGGGTGAAAGCGAACAGGATCTCGGGCGGGGCGTTGTCGACCGGCTGCGAGACCTCCGGGGACCGCCCGGCCTCGGTCAGGGCCAGCGAGGCCTCCAACTGGTTCAGGCTGGCCACCAGGCTGGTGGTCGGCGCCACCTTGCGCGCCAGGGCCAGGTAGCGCGCCTCCTGGTCCTTGGCCGCCGGGAAGCTGGCGCGGTCGATGGTCAGCCGGTCCAGCACCACCTCGCGCGCTTCCTTGTCGGTCTCGGTGCGGGCGGTCAGCCAGAGGACGCCGTAGTCCTGCTGGGCGACGGCCTTGCCGGAAGCGTCCTTGGTCTCGGCGGTCTTCACCGCCATGACGGCCCGGGCCTTCAGGGTGTCGCCCTCCCAGGAGTCGACCTCGGGGCGATAGAGCGAGAACGACACGCCGTCGACCTGGTAGGACCGGGGCCAGGGGCGGGCGTCGATGGTCTTGGCGGCGGTGGTCGCGGCCGGCTCGGCCGCCAAGGCCGTGTCCAGGGGCCACGCGCCGCCGGACAGTCCGGCCAGACCCACCGGCGCCGTCATCGACAGCGCCAGTCCCATCGCCAATAAGGTCTTCACGGCCGCCTCGCTCGAGTTTCCCGGACCGGCCGGGGCGGCGCGATCGTCGGGTGAGCCGGCATTTTCCCTCGCGAACGGAGGGGCTCCATAGGGTCATCGCCTCAGGCTGGACCCCGCAAATCGCCTAGCTGTGTGAAGGGCTCAGCCGCCGCAGGATTCGCGGATGATCAGGTCCGTGGGCACCCGCTCCGAGCGGCTGGCGCCCTGGCCGCTGGCGTCCAGCAGCTTGGACACCATCAGCCGGCCCGCCTTGGCGGTGTCCTGCGAGATGGTGCTGAGCGCCGGGCGCGAATAGCGGGCGAAGGGCACGTCGTCATAGCCGATCACCGAGACGTCGCCGGGGATCGACATCCCCGCGTGCTGCAGGGCGCGGATGGCCCCGAGGGCGATCAGGTCCGAGGCGGCGACCACCCCGTMGAACTTCACGCCGCGTTGGATCAGGGAGTCGACGCTGGCCTCGGCGGACTCGACCTCGAAATGGGCYGGCACGATCAGCTCCGGATCGACGCCAAGGCCGAACTGCTCGACCGCGTCCAGATAGCCGCGATGGCGCTGCATGGCCTCGGGGGCCTCGGTGTCGCCCAGGAAGACGATGCGCTTGCGGCCCAGGCGCGCCAGGTGCAGCGTCGCGCGCTTGGCGCCCAAGGGGTTGTCCGAGCCCACCGAGCAATAGGCCTGGTCGGGCAGCTGCGCGCCCCAGACCACGAAGCGCCCTTCGGTCTCGGCCAGGCGGTTGAAGGCGGTGTGCAGCCAGCTCTGGCCCAGGAAGATCACGCCGTCGGCCCGGCTGGTGGTCATGGCCACCGACAGGTCCTCGAAACTGGTCGGGGCCACGTGGCTGATCACCAGGTCGCAGCCCCGCTCCCGCGCGGCCTCGCCGACCCCGGCCAGCAGCTCCAGGAAGAACGGGTCCGACAGCCGGCCCTCGCGGCCCTGCGGGCGGGGGACGACGATGGCGATGGTGCCTTCCGCGCCGATCGGGCCGGCGGGCATGTAGCGGCGGAACGGATAGTCCATCTCGCGCGCCAGCTTCCAGATCAGCTGCTTGGTGCGCGTGTTGACGGCCGGGCTGTCGTTCAGCGCCCGCGAGGCGGTGGAGATCGATACGCCGGCCAGCCTGGCCAGGTCTTCAAGCCGCGTCGCGCCCTTGGTCACTGTTTCCGCCCCGTCTTCAAAGTCGCTGCAAATTTTGCCGCAAATCTTTTCAGACCTTTGTTAAGGCGCCGTGGCCATGATTTTCAAGCGCCATGGACGGGGCGGCGACGCCTTCGTGCGCGCGGCCTTGAAAATTTATGCAATCTTCTGCCGCGCGGCGCGCTTGAGGCAAGGGCTTCGTGAGCAGCAGGCTTCATCGGCTCTGTTGATTGTTGCCGAGTTATGCCCGCAAAATTTGGAGAATCCCGTTGCCAGCCGGAGCGGCGCATGCACAAATGCGGCCTCACAAAGCGCTGAAAAAATTTGCGCAAAGCTCCGGTCCAACGGGGCGGGGAAGGGGAGCGATGGCGACCAAGGCTCGGCTGAATTTCTTCCAGATCTGGAACATGTGCTTCGGGTTCTTCGGGATCCAGATCGGCTTCGGCCTGCAGAACGCCAACACCTCGCGCATCTTCCAGAGCCTCGGCGTCGAGGTGAACCACCTGGCGATCCTGTGGATCGCCGCCCCGGCCACCGGCCTCCTGGTGCAGCCGATCATCGGCTATCTCAGCGACAAGACCTGGGGACGCCTGGGGCGTCGCCGTCCGTACTTCCTGTGGGGCGCGATCCTGACCAGCGCCGCCCTGGTGGTCATGCCCAACGCCCCGGCCTTGTGGATCGCCGCCGCCGCCCTGTGGGTGATGGACGCCTCGATCAACATCACCATGGAGCCGTTCCGGGCCTTCGTCGGCGACAACCTGCCCGACGAACAGCGCGCCTCGGGCTACGCCATGCAGAGCTTCTTCATCGGCGTCGGCGCGGTCCTGGCCTCGGCCCTGCCGTGGATGCTGACCCACTGGTTCTCGGTCAGCAACGTGGCCGAGAACGGCGGCGTGCCGCCGTCGGTGCACATCGCCTTCTACGCCGGCGCGGCGGGCCTGCTGCTGGCGGTGCTGTGGACGGTGTTCACCACCCGCGAATACAGCCCCGACCAATTGGCCGCCTTCGAGGCGTCAGACCCCGCGCGCAAGGCCGCCACGGACGCCGACGCCCCGACCCGCACGGTCCGCGCCTACATGCTCGGCGGCCTGGCCTGGACCGTGGCCGGCCTGCTGCTGGCCGCCGCGATCTTCGCGACGCGGCTGGAGAAGGAAGTCTACGTCCTGGCCGGCATGGTCGGCCTGTTCGGCCTGGCGCAACTGGTCGCCGGCCTGCTGCGGCAGGGCGGGCGGACCGCCAACGGCTTCTCGGAGGTGGTCGAGGACCTGTTCCGCATGCCCGCCACCATGAAGCAGCTGGCGGTGGTCCAGTTCTTCTCGTGGTTCGGCCTGTTCGCCATGTGGATCTACACCACCCCGGCCGTCGCCGCCTTCCACTACCACGCCGCCGACACCGCCTCGCGGGCCTATAACGACGGCGCCGACTGGGTGGGGGTGCTGTTCGCCATCTACAACGGCGTGGCGGCCCTGGCGGCCCTGGTGATCCCGATCATCGCCCGCGCAGTCGGCCGCAAGGCCAGCCACGCGCTGTGCCTGTGCCTGGGCGGCCTGGGCCTGGCGGCGTTCCCGCTGATCCGCGACCCGGGCCTGCTGTGGCTTCCGATGATCGGCGTCGGCTTCGCCTGGTCGTCGATCCTGTCGGCCCCGTACTCGATCCTGTCGGGCGCGCTGCCGGCGCGGAAGATGGGCGTCTACATGGGCATCTTCAATTTCTTCATCGTCATCCCGCAGCTGCTGGCCGCKACCATCCTGGGCCTGCTGCTCAGGACGTTCTTCGGCGGCGAGGCGATCTGGGCCCTGGTCCTGGGCGCGGGCGGGATGCTGGCCGCCGCGGCCTGCGTGTTCCTGGTCCGCGACGTCGGCGAGCCAAAGGCCGCGCCGGCCGCCGCGCCGGCCCCCGAAGTCCTGTCAAAAGCTTGAATCGCGTCTCATCGACGCCGTCATTTCACGAGGTAGTTCCATGCGTTGCCTGAAGATGCTCGCGCCCGCTTCGACATCCGTCGTCTTGGGCGCCGTCGCCCTGGGCGCGGCCGCCCACGCCGAGACCCCGACCACCTGGGCCTACGCCGCCAAGACCGGCGTCGGCGCGTCCTACGAGGCCTATGTCGACGGCGCCTACAAGGACGGCGGCCCGACCGGCGCGGTGTCGAAGGTGTGGTTCTCGATCGCCGACGGGACCCTGACCGAGACCATGTACGGCCTGATCCACGAAGCCCAGATCAAGCAGCTGCGCTTTGCCGTGCGCTTCTCGCGCGGGATCGCGATCGAGGGACCGGACACCACGACGAAGACGGAGTATCTCCACGTCGATGCGGCGGGACGTCCCTTGTCGCCGGCCTACAAGGTCACCACGACGCACAAGGGCGGCGCGTTCGAGATCGAGAAGCGGATCTTCACCGATCCCGATCGCCAGGCGCTGTTCGTTCGCGTCACCTTCCGGGCCCTGAAGGGACCGATCACGCCCTATCTGCTGCTCGAGCCGCATATGGCCAATACCGGCGGCGACGACGCCGGGACGGCCAGCAGCACAGCCCTGACCGCGAACGAGAAGGATGTGTTCCTGGCCCTGAAGGGGTCGCAACCGTTCAGCGCGGCCAGCGTGGGCTTCCTGGGCAAGACGGACGGGCTCACCGACCTGGCCGCCGACGGTCAGTTGAACGACCTCCATGCCGACACCGGGAATGTCCGTGGCGCGATCATGCTCACGGGTCGCGTCGCCGAGATCAAGGACGGTGAAGTGACGGTGGACTACGCCATCGGTTTCGGCCCCAACGCCGCCGCCGCCGACCAGGCAGCCTCGGCCACGCTGAAGACCGGGTATGACGAGGTGCTGGCCCGCTACAACGGCGAGGGCGACCGCGTGGGCTGGGAGGACTATCTGGCTTCGCTGAGCGAGTTGCCGCGCCTGCGCGAGGCCTCGGAGGACGGCGGCAAGCTGGTCCAGGCCAGCGCTCTGATGCTGAAGGTGCAGGAGGACCGCACCTATGCCGGCGCCCTGATCGCCTCGCTGTCCAATCCGTGGGGTGACACGGTCGACGCCTCCAAGCCCTCGACGGGCTACAAGGCCGTGTGGCCGCGCGACTTCTACCAGTGCGCCATGGCCCTGGCGGCGTTGGGCGACAAGCAGACGCCGCTGGCCGCGTTCCACTATCTGCCGCAGGTGCAGGTCAAGGCGACCACCCCGGGCAATACCGGCGTCGGCGGCTGGTTCCTGCAGAAGACCTGGGTGGACGGCACCACCGAATGGGTCGGCGTCCAGCTGGACCAGACGGCCATGCCGATCATGCTGGGCTGGAAGCTGTGGAAGCTGGGCTGGCTGTCCGAGGCCGACCTCAAGACCTACTACGGCAAGATGATCAAGCCGGCGGCCGACTTCCTGGTCGACGGCGGCAAGGTCGGGATCGGCTGGAACCACGAGACGATCACGCCGCCGTTCACCCAGCAGGAGCGCTGGGAAGAACAGGGCGGCTATTCGCCTTCGACCACCGCGGCGACCATCGCCGGCCTGGTGACGGCGGGCGACATCGCCGAACTGGCGGGCGACGCGACCGGCGCGGCCCGATACCGCGCCACGGCCGACGCCTATTCGGCCAAGGTCGAGGCGCGGATGGTCACCACCAAGGGACCGTTCGGCGACGGGACCTACTACGTCCGCCTGAACCAGAACGAGGACCCCAACGACCACGCCCCGATCGGCGCCGCCAACGGCCAGATCGCCCCGCCGAAGGATCAGGTGGTCGACGGCGGCTTCCTGGAGCTGGTCCGCTACGGCGTGCGCCGGGCCGACGACAAGGCGATCGTCGGCAGCTTGCCGGAGTTGGACGACACCAGCCGGGCGGACCTCTACCGCGTGCGCTACGACTTCACGTTCCCGGGCGTCGAGGGCGAGTTCCCGGGCTGGCGGCGCTACGACGTCGACGGCTATGGCGAGGACGCCCAGACCGGCGCCAACTACGGCGTCGGCGGCAAGATGAGCCCCGGCCAGCGCGGCCGGGTCTGGCCGATCTTCACCGGCGAGCGCGGTCATTACGAGCTGGCCCTGGCCAGCCTGAACGGCAAGCCCGACGCCGCCGCGATCCGCAAGATCCGCGACCGCTACGTCAAGGCCATGGAGCTGTTCGCCAATGACGGCCTGCTGATCCCCGAGCAGGTGTGGGACGGCATCGGGCCTAATCCGCACGGCTACGCGCGCGGCGAGGGCACGGACTCGGCCACGCCCCTGGCCTGGTCGCACGCCGAATACGTCAAGCTGCTGCGCTCGGTCAGCGACGGCCGGGTGTGGGATCGCTACGAGCCGGTGGCGGCGCGCTACGCGAGGTAGAACGGTTAAGCTTCGTCCATGCTTGCGAAATCCGGCGCGGACGAAAGCTTCACTTTTGAAGCTTCACCTTAAGGGCAGCTCGAACAGCGCGCCCTCGAAGGCGTCGGCGCCGCGGCCGATCTCGGCGACGGCGGCCGACATCCGGCCGCCTCGGCCCAGCGCCGCGTCGGCCAGGCTCACCATCAGCGGATTGGGCGTGGCGTAGGGCGCGGCGGCGCGCAGGGCCTGGGCGATGTCGCGCTCGGCGCGGTCGGGTCCGCGCTGGCAGGCGACGATGAAGGCGGCCGCCGTCGAGCGGCTGACCCCGGCCCAGCAGTGCACCAGCATCGGCCGCGCGGCGTCCCAGCCGGCGGCGAAGTCCAGCAGCCGCGCGACCAGGTCCGCGTCGGGGGCGGTGAAGCCTTCGCGCGGCTCGGCGATGTCGTGGAAGGCCAGGCGAAGGTGGGAGCCGCCGTGGTCCGACGTCGGCCAGACGGCCTCTCCGGTCGGCGACAACAGGCTGACCAGGTGCGAGGGGCGATGCAGGGCCCGCGCCGTCTCGACCTGGCTGAGCGGGCAGACGAACAGAGTCATCGCGTCGCCATCAGGGCTGAGACGCCCAGCATAACACCAAGCTCGCAGGCCTGTTCTATCCCGCCCAGCACGTCGCCGGTGTGGCCGCCGATCAGCCGCCGGGCCGTCAGGGCCAGGACAGCCGCCAGGACGGCGCCGACGGCCGCGCCCGCCAGGCCCGTCCAGCCCAGCAGCGCCAGGGGCCACAGTCCGAGCAGGGCGGCGATGAGCAGCTCGTAGGGCCGCACGCCGTCGGGGGCGGGCTTGTACTTGGCGTCGTCGCGGTCGCTGACATGGCGGCCCAGCACCATGACCGCCACGGCGGCGACCCGGCCCGCGCCATGGGCGGCGACCAGAGCCAGGGCGGCGGTCGCCAGGGGCAGGGTCGCCAGGGCGGCGACCTTGATGGCCAGGGTCAGGCCCAGGGCCAGGACGCCGTAGGTCCCGACCCGGCTGTCCTTCATGATCTCCAGCCGGCGGGCCGGGGTCTGGCCGCCGCCCAGGCCGTCGGCGGTGTCGGCCAGGCCGTCCTCATGGAAGCCGCCGGTGACCAGCACCCCCGCCGCCACGGCCAGCAGGGCGGGCAGCAGGCCGCTCCACAGCTGTCCCGCCGCCAGCAGCACCCCGGCGCTGATCGCGCCGACGATCAGCCCGACCACCGGATAGTAGCGGGCGGCGCGGGTGATCCAGTCCGGCTGGAAGTCGGCGAACGACGGGGCCGGCAGCCGGGTCAGGAACTGCAGGGCGCAGAAGAACAGCTTCAGCTGGCGCGGCATCAATCGGGGGCGGCCCATCAATCGGGAGCGGCCAAGACGTCGGCCAGGGCGGCGACGTCGGTCAGCAGGTTGGCGGCCGCCACCAGCAGCGGGGCGGCCAGGGCCGCGCCGGTGCCTTCGCCCAGCCGCAGATCCAGGTCCAGCAGCGGCCGCACGCCCAGGGTGCGCAGCATCAGCGGGTGGCCGCGCTCGGCCGAGCCGTGGGCGAACACGCAATAGTCCAGGGTCGCGGGGACCAGGCGGATGGCGGCCAGGGCGGCGGCGGTGCTGATGAAGCCGTCGACCAGGACCACCCTCCGCATCGAGGCCGCGCCGAGCACGGCGCCGGCCATCATGGCGATCTCGCAGCCGCCGAACTGGGCCAGGACGTCCAGCGGCTGGGTCGCGTCGGAGCGCCAGGCGGCGCGGGCGATGCCGGCCTGCTTGCGCGCCAGGCCGGCGGCGTCGTGGCCCGTGCCCTGGCCGACGCAGACCTCGAGCGGCGCATTGGCCAGGCGGTGCATGATCAGGGCGGCGGACGAGCTGTTGCCGATGCCCATCTCGCCCAGGGCGATGACGTCGGCGCCCCCCTTTTGACCGTTGGCGGCGGCGGCCGAGCGGGCGATGTCGGCGCCCTTGACGAGGGCGGCCAGCACCTMGTCCGGCGTCAGGGCCGGTTCGCGGGCGGCGTTGCGGGTCCCGCGCCGGATCTTGGCGGCGATCAGCTCGGGGTGGTCGGGCAGGTCGGCGTCGACCCCGGCGTCCACCACCCGGACCTCGACGCCCGTGGCCCGCGCCAGGGCGCCGACGCTGGACCGGCCGGACAGGAACAGCCCGACCATGGCGGCCGTGACGCTGGACGGATAGGCCGAGACGCCCTCGGCGGTCAGGCCGTGGTCGCCGGCGAAGACATAGAGGTCGGTGCGGGCGATGCGCGGGTCCAGCCGGTTCTGGATCAGGCCGATGCGCACGGCCAKGTCCTCCAGCCGTCCCAGCGATCCGGGCGGCTTGGCCTTGCCGTCCAGCAGGGCGCGCAGGGCCGGTTCGAGGGCGGCGTCGACCGGGGTGATGGCGGCGGTGAGGGCGGAAAGCGTGGTCATGACAGGATCTTGGATAGCCGAGGGAGGATCATGGGGCGAGGGCGATGATCAGGCCGGTCGCCAGCGGGATCAGCCAGAGCAGGGCGCAGGCGCGCCGATAGAGCTTCAGGCCGCGTTCAAGGTCGTCGGCGGTCGGGCGCGGCTCGTCGCCGAAGAGGGGGCGGGCGACGATCTGCCCGTCATAGCGGGCCTCGCCGCCGAGTTGGACGCGTAGCGCGCCGGCCATGGCGGCCTCGGGCCAGCCGGCGTTGGGCGAGGCGTGCTTGCGGGCGTCGCGGAGCATGGTCCGCCAGCCGCCGCCGCCGGCCAGGGCGATCAGGGCGCCGGCCAGTCGCGCGGGGACCAGGTTCAGCAGGTCGTCCGTCCGCGCCGAGGCCCAGCCGAACGCGCGCCACCGCGGCTCCATGTGCCCGACCAGGCTGTCGGCGGTGTTGACGCTCTTGTAGACGAACAGGCCCGGCAGGCCGCCGATCAGCAGCCAGAGGGCGGGGGCGACGACGCCGTCGTTGAAGCTTTCCGCGAGGCTCTCCAGGGCGGCCGCCGCCACGCCCTCGTCGTCGAGCGCCTCGGTGTCGCGCCCGACGATCCGGCCGACCGCCGCGCGCGCCGCCGGCAGGTCGCCGGCCCGCAGCGGCGCCAGGACGGCGGCGACGTGGTCGTGCAGGCTGCGCTGGGCCAGGCCCGTCGTGGCGACCAGGGCGATCAGGGTCAGGGCCGGGAGGCTGGCGCCCAGGGCGAGGTGCACCGCCGCGCCCAGCGCGGCGGCGGCCAGGACCAGCAGCAGGACAAGGACCACGCCCAGCGCCCGGCGTCGCGTGTCCGAGGCGGTCGGCTGGTTCCAGCGCCGCTCCAGGCCCTCGATCAGCGCGGCCGGCCAGGCGACCGGATGCTTCAAGCCGGCCGGATAGCCCAGCACCGCCTCCAGGCCCAGGGCCAGGGCCGCGACCCAGGGCCAGGGCGTGGTCTCATCCATCCGCGCGGCCGATCAGCTCGATCAGGGGACCGGCCGCGCCGGGCACGATGGCGGCGTCCACGCCGTAGGCCTGCTTCAGCACTGCCGGCGTCAGGGCGGCCGCCGGCGCTGCGTCGGCGATCAGGACGCCGTCCGTCAGCACCAGCACCCGGTCGGCCAGGCGAAGGGCCACGCCCAGGTCGTGCAGGGTCATGACCACGCCGTGGCCGTGCTCGACGGCGAAGGCGCGCATCAGGTSGACGGTGTCCAGCTGGTGGCCGGGATCGAGGCCGGCCAGCGGCTCGTCGGCCAGCAGCCACGACGGCTCGCCCGCCAGCACCCGGGCCAGCAGGGCGCGGGCCCGCTCGCCGCCCGAGAGGGTCAGGACGTCGCGATGGGCCAGGCCGGTCATGCGGGTGCGGACCAGGGCGGCCTGGACGGCGGCGTGGTCGGCGTCGCTGAGGCCCCGTGCGCCGCTATGCGGGGTGCGGCCCAGCCCGACCAGGGTCTCGACATCCACCGCCCAGGCCACCTCGGGCGTCTGGGGCAGGAAGCCGATGCGTTTGGCGCGGTCGCGATGGCCCAGGGCCAGGATCGGCTCGATCCCCAGCGACACCCGGCCGGCGTCGGGGCGGCGCAGTCCGGCCAGGCACGCCAGAAGGGTCGACTTGCCCGCGCCGTTGGGACCGACGATGGCCGTGACCTCTCCCGGGCGGAACCGGGCGCTCACCCCGGCCAGCACCGCCTGGCCGCCCAGGGCGACGGTCAGGGTTTCGGCGACGAGGTCGTTCATGCCCTTCTCCTTCAGGCCGCTCTCCTTCATGCCAGCCTCCGGCGCATCGAGATCAGCAGGGCCAGGAAGAACGGCCCGCCCACGGCGGCCATGGCCACCCCCAGCCGGACCTCGGCGGCCGAGGGCGTCAGCCGCACCACGATGTCGGCGGCCAGGACCAGGACCGCTCCGGCCAAGGCGCTGGGGGCCAGCAGGGCGCCCGGCTGGTGGCCAACCAGCGGCCGCATCAGGTGCGGCACAATCAGGCCGACGAAGCCGATCATGCCGGTCACCGCCACGCTGGCGCCGGACGCCAGGCCCACACCGACGGCCAGCAGCACGCGCGTCAGGTTCAGGTCCACGCCCAGGGCCTTGGCGCCGGTCTCGCCCAGCGTCAGGGCGTTCAGCGCCCGGCCCAGGAACAGCATCAGGCCCGAGCCGACGGCGATGAAGGGCAGGGCCCGCCAGACGTCGTCGGCGCTGCGGTCGGCCAGCGAACCCAGCAGCCAGTTGATGATCTCCTGCGCCGCCCAGGGGCTGGGGGCCAGGCTCAGCGCCAGGGCGACGCCGGCGCTGGCGACGGTGTTGAGGATCACCCCGGCCAGGATGAAGGTGATGGCGCCGCTGGTCCCGCCCGCCAGCACCAGCATGACCGCGACGCCGACGATCGCGCCGATCATGGCGGCGACGAACAGCAGCCAGGGCGTGGAGAGGCCCAGGCTCAGATACATGGTCATCACCGCCCCGAGGGCCGCCATGGACGACACGCCCAGCACGCMGGGATCGGCCAGCGGGTTGCGGGTGTAGCCCTGCATGGCCGCGCCGGAGAGGCCCAGGGCGGCGCCGACCGCGACCGCCAGGACGGTCCGGGGCAGGCGCAGCTCGAAGATGATCGCCCAGCGTGGATCGTGGCCGGCCGACGACCAGGCGCTCCACGGCACCCAGACGCGGCCGGCCATCAGCGACAGGCCGCTCAGCAGCAGCACCAGCAGGCAGAGCCCGCCCAGCAACAGCAGGCGTTTGGTCATGCGGTGGCTCCCAGGACTTGTCGGCGGGCGGCGGCCAGGGCGGCGGCGGTGTCCATCAGGCCTGGACCGCCGCAATAGAGCAGCCGCTCGGGGAACACCGCCCGGGTCATGCGCGGCGAGATGCTGGCCAGGGCCGGGTGGTTGAGGATGCGTTCGGCCCAGGTCGGCGCGTTGGGCGCGGCCTGGCCGGCCAGCAGCACCTCGGGCGGATCGGCCAGCAGCCGTTCCAGCGAGACGTTGCCCCATTTCTTCAGGCCGTAGCGCTGGGCGACGTTCACGAAGCCGGCGCGGCGCATCATCTCGTCGACCAGGGTGCCGTGACCGGCGGCGAAGCCGTTGGGCTGGAAGACCAGGGCGGTGACCGGGCGGGTTCCCGGAGGCGGCGCGGCCTTGGCCATGGCCGCCTCGACCCGAGCGATCAGCGCCTCGCCGCGCTCGGGATGGCCGGCGGCCTCGGCGATGCGGCGGATCTGGGCCTGGTTCTCGACCCAGCTGTTGGGCACCTTGAACAGCTCGGTGCGGATGCCCAGCCGCTTCAGGGCCGCGCGGGTGGCGGGCGAGGAGTGGGCGGCTGTCAGCACCACGTCGGGCCGCAGGGCGATCACCTCCTCGGCGCTCTCATAGGTGATCGGATAGGTGCGGGCGATCGCCGCGATGCTCGACTGCTGCGGATCGCGGGCGTAGTGGCTCAGCGCCACGATCTGGGCGCGGTCGGCCACGTGGACCAGCACCGCGTCCAGGCAGGGATTGAGCGAGATGACGCGCGGCAGGGCGCGGGCGCCGGCGACGCCGCCGGCAAAGCCCGCCGCCAGGCCGGTTCCGACCGCCGCGCGTCGTGTGAGACCGGTCAAAACTCGACCCCGCGCTGGGCCTTGAAGCCCTGCTCGAACGGATGCTTGACCAGGGTCATCTCGGTGACCAGGTCGGCGATCTCCAGCAACTGGGGCTTGGCGTTGCGGCCGGTCAGGCACACGTGCTTGTCGTCGGGCCGCGCCTTCAGCACCGCCACCACCTCGTCGATGTCGAGATAGTCGTAGCGCAGCGCGATGTTGATCTCGTCCAGCAGCACGAAGTCCAGCTTGGGGTCGGCGATCATCTCCTGCGACACCAGCCAGGCGGCCTGGGCGGCGGCGACGTCGCGCTCGCGGTCCTGGGTGTCCCAGGTGAAGCCTTCGCCCATCACCTCGTAGCGGACCTGGTCGGGGAACTTGCTGAAGAACAGGCGCTCGCCGGTCTTCCACTTGCCCTTGATGTACTGGACGACGCCGACCTTGAGGCCCCAGCCCAGGTTGCGCGCCACCATGCCGAAGCCGGCCGAGGACTTGCCCTTGCCGTCGCCGGTGTGGACCAGCAGCAGTCCCTTCGCGAGGGTCTTGGTCTCCATCATCGCGTCGCGCTCGGCCTTGAGGGCCTTCATCGCCTCGGCGTGCTTGGCGTTGCGGTCTTGGGCGTTCAGGTCGTCGCTCATCAGAGGGTCTCCAGGGCGTCGGCGAGGCGGAGCCAGTCGGCTTTCGGACCGGGCAGGCCGAAGCGGATCAGCGTCTCGTCCCAGGGGAAGGGGCGGGTGAGGATGCCGGCCCGGGCCAGGGCCTCGAACCGGCGCGGCGCGTCGGCGGCCCGCGCCAGGCGGAACAGGGTCGCGCCGCCGGCGATCTCGAACCCGGCGGCGCGGAGCAGGCGGTCCAGCTGCACGGTGTCCTCGATCAGGCGCAGCCGGGTCTGGGTCGCCCAGGCGGTGTCGGGATAGGCGGCCAGGCCGGCGGCGATCGTCGGCCCCGGCACGGGCCAGTCGCCCAGCGCCTGGCGGACGCGGGCGGCCAGGGCCGGCTCGGCGATCAGGAAGCCCAGGCGCACGCCGGCCAGGCCGTAGAACTTTCCGAACGAGCGCAGGACCATCAGCCGCTCGAAGCCGGACGTCCCGGCTTGCGAGGCGACCGACCCGGACGGATCGACATCGACGAAGGCCTCGTCGACCAGCAGTGCTCCGTCGGCCAGGTCCAGGACTTGGTCGGGCGGCAGGAGGCGGCCGGTCGGATTGTCCGGATTGACCAGGACGCGCAGGTCGGCCGACCGGTCGCCGGGGGCGACGATCTCGGCGCCGGCCGCGCGCCAGGCCTCGGCGTGGCCGCCGTAGGTGCGGGCCGAGATCGCGATCCGCCGCCCTTCGAGCAGGTGCGGCAGCAGGCGGATCAACGCCTCGCTGCCGGCCCCCGCGACGACCCGCGCGGGGTCCTCGACCCCGAACGCCGCCGCCGCGACCCGTTCCAGGGCCCGCAGGGACTCCGGATCGGGCAGCCGCGACCAGGTCTCCGGCGCGAACGCCGGGACCGGATAGGGGTGGGGGTTGATCCCCGTCGACAGGTCGATCCAGGGCGTCGGCGCGTCCGGCCAGGCCGTCCGCGCCGCGCCGAGGCGTCCGCCGTGGCCGAGCAGGGCCGCCGGCGTCGCCATGGTTAGAACCTCGCCCGCACGCCGGCGAAGGCGCCGCGACCCAGGGTCCCGTAGCGGTAGAGGGTCTCGTACTGCTGGTCGAACAGGTTCTCGACCCGGCCGTACAGCTCGAACGTGTCGTTGATCGGGTAGGAGACCCGCACGTCGGTCAGCACGTAGCTCTTCAGCCGCCGGGTGTTGGCGGCGTTGTCGAAGCTGTGGCCGACATACTGCATCGTCACCCCGGCGGTCAGGCCGTTCGGCAGGCTCAGCTCGGCGTCGGCGTTGGCGGTCTCGCCGGCCCGGCGCACCAGGTCCTTGCCGTAGTTGGCGCCCGCCGACTTATTGACCGCGTCCATGTTGGTGTAGTTGGCCGACAGGGTCAGCAGTGAATTCACCTCGAAGCTGCCCTCCACCTCGACGCCGTCGGCCTGGGTCTTGGCGGTGTTGGCGTAGCCGCCGAAGTTGGGCGGGATGTTGTTCGACAGGAAGTCGATCTGGTTGGTGGTGTCCCGGTTGAAATAGGTGACCGAACCGCGCAGGCGGCCGTCCAGGACGCTGTGCTCGACGCCGATGTCCCAGCTCTTGGCCTCTTCAGGCTTCAGGGCCGTGTTCCCGTAGTCGCTGTACAGCTGGTACAGCGACGGGGCCTTGAAGCCTTCGCCGTAGTTGGCGCGGAAGATCGTGGCGCCGTCGTTCGGGGTCCAGGTGGCGCCGGCCTGGAAGGTGGTGGCGCTGCCGAAGGTGTCGTGGTCGTCGTAGCGGACGCCGCCGGTCAGGGTCAGGCCCGCGACGGGCTTGGCCTGCAACTGGCCATAGACGCTGTCCATTCCGGTGGCGTGGCGGTCGGCCGTGGGGTTCGGGTCGAAGTCGGACGGCGCGGCGGTGCGGAACCAGGTGCGCTCGGTCTCGGCGCCGAACACCGCGCGCCAGACCGGATTGATCGTCCAGGTGCCCTGGTATTCCAGGCTGTTGTCGGTGCCCCGGGCGTCGAAGGTCTTGGTGGTGACGGCCTGGTCGGGGTTGTAGTTGTCGCGATCGGTCTGGGTGTACGAGTAGCCGATCCGGCTCTCCAGGGCGCCGTCGAAGCTGGTCAGGCGCGTGCCCAGATAGCTGACCAGTTCCTTGGTCTTGCCGTACTCCGCGGTGTCGGCGAAAGCGAAGGCCGGGGCGGGGAAGCCGTCGAACTCGTTGCGGCCGGCGGCGTAGGACAGCCGGGCGTCCACCGTCGCCCATTCGGCGACCTTCAGGTCCAGGCGGCCGCTGACGGCGGTGTTGTGGTAGCCGTCCTTCTCCTTGCCGCCCATGGCCTCGTCGAAGTTGGAGACGCCGGCGGTGGTGTAGGACCCCGCCGCCAGTCGCCAGCCGCCCCAGTCGCCGCCGGCCCCGACGCCGACGCGGGCGTAGGCCGTGGCGCGCGAGCCGCCCTCGACCGTGGCGTCGCCTGACAGCGGACCGTCCGGGGTCTTGGTGATCATGCTGACCACGCCGCCGATGGCCTGGCTGCCCCACAGGGTGGACTGGGGACCGCGCAGCACCTCGATGCGGTCGACGTCGCCGGCCAGCAGGGTGGCGAAGTTGTAGCCGCCGCCCGTCGACGAGGGGTCGTTCAGCTTGACGCCGTCGATCAGCACGGCGGTCTGGTCGGTCTCGGCGCCGCGGATGCGCACCTGGGTCGAGCCGCCCACGCCGCCGTTGCGGGTGACGGTGACGCCGGGCGTGCGCGACAGCAGGTCGGACACCACCACGGCCTGGCGCTGGCGCAGGATCTCGGCGGTGATAACGGTCGTGCTGACCGGGGTCTCCGACAGCTTGTCGGCGGCGCGGCCGGCGGTGACGACCACCTGGTCGACGGCGTTGGCGTCGTCCAAGGTTTCGGCGGCCAGGGCGAAGCCCGGCGCAGCGAGGGCGGGAAGGGCGGCCACCAGGGCCAGGACGGAAATCGAGCGCATGTTCAGGTCCTCCGTGCGCAGCAACGAAGGCAAGCCCGAGGATTCGGGCCGGCCAGACGATGTCGCCACGGGGGAAGAACCCCATCGTTCGGCGCACCCCGGCCGGACGAAGGACGACCGCGACGGGCAGGTCTCCTGGCTCACGGGTCATTGCCGGTGCGTGTCGCCTTCCCAGCCTTTCTCCGAAAAGAAGGGCCAGTGGCATGTGACACGCGGGCTCGCCGCTTACAGTTGCGGGGGCAGCCCGGGTTTCGCACCCGAGTTCCCTTTTCATCCTCTTTCGAGGAACCTGTCGCGAGAGCTGCACTATATGTTGCGCCGCACACGGTCAATCTGACTGGCAATCTGGAGCGCGTCTTGTCGTTCACCCTCGTCCTGGGCGGAGCCCGATCCGGTAAAAGCGCCTTCGCGCAAGGCGCGGCCGAGGCCAGGGCGGCGGAAACGGGCGGCCGGCTGGTGATGGTGGCCACGGCCCAGGCCTTCGATTCGGAGATGGCCGAGCGCATCGCGCGGCACCGCGAGGATCGGGGATCGGCCTGGACCAYGGTCGAGGCGCCAATGGACCTCGCCGCCGCGCTGGACGGCCTGGTCGCCGGCGACGTGGTGGTGGTCGACTGTCTGACCCTGTGGCTGTCGAACCTGATGCTGGACGACCGCGATTTGGCGAAGGCGGCGGCCGAACTGGTCGCGGTGGTCGGGCGGTTCGAAGGGGCGCTGTGGCTGGTGTCCAACGAGGTCGGGTTCGGCATCGTGCCCGACAACGCCCTGGCCCGGCGGTTCCGCGACGAGGCCGGGCGGCTGCACCAGGCCCTGGCCCAGGCCGCCGAGGCCGTGACCCTGGTCGTGGCCGGCCTCACCCTGCGGCTGAAATGAGAAAAACTCGATTGAGCGCCGGAATTCCACGTCTAGGGTGTGGATAACAACCGTCGCTCACGCGGATGGGCGGCGCTCCGGGAGGACGCCATGAACGCCTTTACCCCGATCACCGCTTCGGAAACGCCTGACTACGCCGGTCTCACCGTGACGCCCGCCGGTACGGTGCTCGGGGCCGAGATCTCAGGCGTCGACCTGCGCCAGCCGCTGACGCCGGAGAGCGTGGCGGCCATCCGCACGGCGCTGCTGCGGCACAAGGTGGTGTTCTTCCGCGACCAGGACATCAGCCATGAGGATCATGTCCGTTTCGGCCGCTATTTCGGGGATTTGGAGGGGCATCCTGTCACCGCCCACGTGCCCGGCTTCCCCGAAATCCTGCACATCGAGGCCGCCGACGGCATGAAGCTGCGCGAGGAGATCGTGCCGATCGTCCGCGCCGCCAACAAGTGGCACACCGACGTCACCTTCCGCCCCGCGCCGTCGATGGGCGGAGTGCTGCGCATGCGGCACATGCCGCCGCTGGGCGGCGACACCCTGTTCGCCGACACCGCCGCCATCTATCGCGACCTGCCCGACAAGCTGAAGGACCGCATCGCCGACCTGAAGGCCGAGCACGACATCCTGCAGAGCTACGGCTACCGGGTGGACGAGGCCAAGCGGCAGGAGCTGCGCGCCGCCCATCCGGTGCAGGCCCACCCCGTGGTCCGCACCCATCCCGAGACCGGCGAGAAGCACCTGTTCGTCAACAAGGTCTTCACGACGCGGATCCTGGGCCTGCCCGAGGACGAAGCCGCCCAACTGCTGGCCGAACTGCTGGAGCGGGTGAAGACTCCCGAATACCAGGTCCGCTTCCGCTGGACGCCCAACGCCATCGTCTTCTGGGACAACCGCGCCACCCAGCACTACGCCATCCTCGACTACTGGCCGCAGGAGCGCATCGTCGAGCGGGTGACGATCCAGGGCGACGTCCCGTTCTGACGCGATCTGAGCTTGGCCGTGGAATAGCTTTTCGCGCCAAGGGCTTGTGGATAACTCTGTGAGTATCAGGCCTTCGACGCACGCCCCTCGACCCGGCGTTCCATCAGCAACAGGCTGAGCATCACCAGGAAGGCGAAGGCCAGCAGGGCGCCGGCCAGCTGGTGGGCCTTGTCCCATTCCAGGGCCTCGACCAGGCGGTAGATCTCGATCGACAGCACCTCTGTCTGGCCCGGGATGCCGCCGCCCAGCATCATCACCACGCCGAACTCGCCGATCGTGTGGGCGAAGACCAGCAGGGCGGCCACGGCGTAGCCGGGCAGGGCCAGGGGCAGGGCCACCCTCAGGAAGGCGTTCCAGGGCGAGGCGCCCAGGGTGGCGGCCGCCTCCAGCGGTTCGTCGCCCACGGCGATGAAGGCGTTGCGCAGCGGCTGGACGGCGAACGGCAGCGAATAGATCAGCGATCCGATCACCAGGCCCTGGAAGGTGAAGGCCAGGGTGCGCACCCCGAACGGGTGCAGCAGGGCGATCAGCGGGCTTTGCGGGCCGAGGGCGATCAGCAGGTAGAAGCCCAGGGCGGTCGGGGGCAGGACGATCGGCAGGGCCACCAGCGCCCCGATCGGCGTCCGCCAGCGCGACCGCCCCCGGGCCAGCCACCAGGCCAGGGGCGTGGACAGGACCAGCAGCAGGACGGTGGTGATCCCCGCCAGCTTGGCCGTCAGCCATGCGATCTCGAGCATGTCAGCGGGTCTCGATCTTGATCGGCGGCAGGGGCGGCATGGTTTCGGGGTGACCGGACCTTGGGTTATGTAGTCGATTTACATAACGAGGTTTCGCGCCTAGGTCACGGCCCAGGTCAGGACGGCGCGCATGAGGTTCCGATGTCCAACGACGGCGATCTGAGCGCTTCGCTGATCCTGCGCCGCGGCGGGCTGGCGCGGGTGGGCCAGGAGCGCGTCGCCCTGATCGAGGCCATCGAGGGCCTGGGATCGATAAGCGCCGCCGCCCGGCAACTGGGCCTAAGCTACAAGGGCGCCTGGGACGGGGTGCAGGCCCTGAACAACCTGTTCGACGCGCCCCTGGTGATCGCCAACGCCGGCGGCAAGGCCGGCGGGGCGGCGGTCGTCACGCCGCGCGGCCAGGCCGTGATCCGGGCGTTCCGCGAGGTGGAGCGCGAGATCGGCGCGGCCCTGTCGCGCCTGGAAGCAGGTCTGGCCGCCCCGGACGCCGACTTGGGCGACCTGTTCTGGAGCCTGGGTCTGCGCACCAGCGCCCGCAACGCCCTGCGCGGAACCGTCGTCGCGATCGAGGACGGCGAGGTGACCGCGAAGGTCACGCTCGACCTGGGCGGCGGCCTCGAGATCGCGTCGATCATCACCCGCCACAGTCGCGAGGAGCTGGGCCTGGCGCTCGGCAAGCCGGCCATCGCCCTGATCAAGTCCAGCTTCGTCGTCCTGGCCGACGACGGCCCGCTGGAAGAGACCGCCAACCGCCTGGTCGGGACCGTGGTGGACCGCGAGGACGGGCGCGAGGTCAGCGAGATCAGCCTGAGCCTGTCCGGGGGCAAGACCCTGGTCGCGACCGTGCCCGTCTTGGCGGCGCCCGGCATGGGCGAGCGCGCCGTGGCGGCCGTCGCCCCCTCCAACGTCATCCTCGCCGTCGAATAGGATCGCTTCGTGAAAACCCTCGCTCTCGCCCTCTGCTTCGCCGGCCTGGCCACCGGGGCCTTCGCTCAATCCGTGACCCTGAAGGGGCCCTCGGGCGAGGCGGCCAGCCTCAGCGCGGCGGACATCGCCGCCCTGCCGCGCGTCAGCGTCGCCTTCGACGCCCACGGCGAGAAGCACGTCTACGAGGGGCCGCTGCTGATCGACGTGGTGGCCAAGGTCGGGACCCCGACCGGCAAGGCCATCCACGGGCCGGAGATGGCCGACGTGGTGCTGGTCAAGGCGTCCGACGGCTACCAGGTGGCGTTCGGCCTGGCCGAGCTGGACCCGGGCACCCGCGCCAACCGCGTCATCCTGGCCGACAAGGCGGACGGCGCGCCGCTGAGCGGCAAGGACGGCGCCTTCAAGCTGGTGGCCGAGGGCGACCTGCGGCCCGCGCGGTCGGCGCGCATGGTGAACGAGATCGAGGTGCTGCGGTTGGCCGCCGCCAAGCCTCAGTGAAAGGTCGGCGGCTCGGGAGCGGGCTCGGCGGGCTCGTCGCGTAGCCGGACGGGCAGGGGATAGCCGTCGACCCGCAGGGCGGCGTTCAGGGCGCGCGCCAGCACCATGGTCGGCTGGGAATCGATCAGCAGCGGCTCGAGCAGCGTCTCGCCCGCCGCCGTCGCGGTTCCCGCCAGGCCGCACGAGACCATCAGCCGCTGCTCGTCCGTGGAAATGCCGCCGCAGGCCGGGCACTCCACCTGGATCGGCCGGCGCAGGCTGGCCTCGACCGACTGCATCCAGGCGACGAACAGTCCGCCGGTCCGGTTCGACGCCCGGAACGCCAGGGCCTGGGCGACCAGGCGGGCGGGGGATTCGCCCGCCGACCTCAGCACCGCCCAGTGCCGCATCGCGCCCAGGAGCAGCTTCTCGCCGACCGTCGGACCGGTGGTCCAGCGGAGGGGTGTGGAACTGGCGGTCATGGCGGCCTCCGCTCGGCGCTTGTTGCGAATAATTCGCATCATCTAGTCGCCAATCTTGTTGCGAGTCAATCGCAACAAGAGGGTGTTCGGTGCGCTGGACCGGCGGGCGTCAGCGGCCTAGGTTAAGGACTCGCCGCAACCCTTTCGCCGCACTGAGTCTTTGGAGCCCGAGCTGCCCGCCCCACCTTCGACGATCACGCCGATGGCCCGGTTGTACGGCGAGAAGCGGGCCAATCTGGTGCGCGTTTTCGCCGCCAGGCTGCGCTCGGTCAGCGAAGCCGAGGACCTGATCCAGGACCTGTTCCTGAAGGTGCAGGCCCTGGGCGAGGTGGAGGTCGAGGGCGACGGCTCGGCCCTGCTGTTCCGCATGGCCAACAACCTGATGCTCGACCGGCTGCGCAGCCAGACCCGCGCCAGCGCGCGCGACGGCGGATGGCGCAGCCTGCAAGGCGCCATGCTGGGCGACCAGCAGGTGGCCGACGTCCCGTCGGCCGAGGAGGTCGTGGCCGGCCGCCAGCGCCTGCGGCTGATGATGGCAGCGATCGACACCCTGCCGCCGCAGGTGGCGCGCGCCTTCAAGCTTCACAAGCTGGACGGTCTCAGTCACGCTGAGACCGCGGCCGCCATGGGGGTCAGTCGCAGTTCGGTCGAAAAGCATGTAAGCGCCGCCCTGAAGGCGCTGATGGCCAAGCTGTCATGAGGGCGACTATTGTTTCTGGAACGGGTTTTGGAGGTTCCGCCGACTTGGTGACGTCTTATCCTTGCGAGGACGCAACGTGGCGTCGGGACGGAGCGAAATGACGCGCGCCCAAACAGACATCGACGCCGAGACGTCCGAGGCCGCGATCGCGTGGCTGGTCCGCCTGCAGGGCGAGACCGTCACCGAGGGCGACTGGCTGGAGTTCGACGCCTGGCTGACCGCCTCGCCGACCCACGCCCAGGCCTATGACGACGCCCTGGCCTTCGATCGGGGGCTGGACCTCGACACGCGCTTTGCGGAAACCGCGCCCGTCGCCGCGCCCCTGGCGGCCAATGTGGTCCCGCTGCGACCGGCGCGGCGGGTCTGGATGTGGTCGGCCGGCGCCGCGATCGCGGCCGCCTTCGTGGCCGGCGCGGTCCTCGTGCCCAGCAAGGGCCTGATCGGCGGACACGAAACTACCTATGTGACCGGCGTCGGCGAGCGCAGGGCGATCGCCTTGGAGGATGGCTCGCGCATCGACATGAACGCCGCCTCGCGCGTGACCGTGCGGTTCGAGCGCCACGCGCGCCGGATCAAGATGGACGACGGCCAGGTGTTCTTCGACGTGGCCAAGGATTCCTCGCGACCGTTCCTGATCGCGGCGGGCGACACCCAGGTGCGGGTGGTGGGCACCCAGTTCGACGTCCGGCGTCGCGACGGGCAGGTGGCGGTCAACGTCCAGCGCGGCCTGGTCGAGGTGCGCCCCAACCTGGCCGCCGGCGCCACGCCGTTCCGGCTCAGGCCAGGGCAGGGGCTCTCGCACCGCGAGGGCCAGGCGGCGGACGCCAAACTCCAGGCCGTGGCCGTCGAGGAGGTCGCGGGCTGGCGCCAGGGTCGGCTGATCTATCGCGACCAGCCGCTTTCCCAGATCGCCGGGGACATGAACCGGCTTTTCCCGCGTCCGGTGAAGCTGGGCGACGCCAGGGTCGCCAATATGCGACTTTCCGGCGTGTTGATCGTCGACGAACAGGATGCGATGGTCGATAGACTGTCACACCTGCTTCCCGTCAAAACGACGACGACCGAAGACGCTATCGTGATCCGGGCGCGCTAGAGCCTTGCTGAAGGGCCTGGAATCGTTCGAAGCGCGAAGCTTGAGCTCTAGGGGGATAGAGCTGGAGCCCGATGATTTCGGAAACGGAATCCCAGCTTCGATTTCGATCTGACGAACCGGAGCGTTCCGGCGCGTTCGCCGTCGGCCGCCTTCCCCGCTTCCTCCTCCTGTCGATGGCGTCGAGCCTGGTCCTGGCCGGCCTGGTCCCGGCTGGAGCGGCGCAGGCCGCGCCGGCCCGCTTCGCCTTCAAGATCCCCGCCAAGCCCCGGTCCGAGGCGCTGATCGACCTGGGCCTGCAGGCGCGGGTCACGCTCGGGGGCGCGTCGTCCTGTCCGGGACGCAGCGGCCCCGTGGTCGGGACCCTGACCCTGCGCCAGGCGCTGGAGGCGGTGACGGCCGACGCGCCCTGCCGGTTCGAGATTCTCCCCAACGCCACGGTGGTGATCCATCCCGCCCCGACGGCGGCGCGCGCCAAGCCGCCGGTCGCCGCCGCCCCGACGGCGCCGGTGGCCGTCGCCGCCCTCGACGGCGTGATCGTCACCGCCACCAAGCGCCCGACGCGCCTGGGGGCCGCGGCGGGCGGCGTCAGCGTGATCAGCGCCGAACGGCTGAGCGACACCGGCGCGATCGACACGACCAGCATCTCCCAGCAGGCCGCGGGCTTCATCACCACCAACCTCGGCGCGGCCCGCAACAAGATCATGCTGCGCGGCCTGTCGGACGGCACCTTCACGGGCCGCACCCAGCAGACCGTCGGCACCTATCTCGACAACATCCCCCTGACCTACAACGCGCCCGATCCGGACCTGCGCCTGATCGACGTCGATCGGGTGGAGATCCTGCGCGGCCCCCAGGGCGCGCTCTACGGCGGCGGATCGCTGAGCGGGGTCTACCGGATCGTCTCCACCAAGCCGGTGCTGAACGAATGGTCGGGATCGGTCCTGGCCGGCGCGGCGGCCACGGAATCCGGCTCGCCCAGCAGCCGCCTGGAAGGCGTCCTCAACCTGCCGGTCGCCACCGACCGCGCGGCGGTCCGTCTGGTGGCCTACAGCGACGTGGATGGCGGCTATGTCGACGACGTCAACCTGCGCCTCTCGAACGTCGACCGCACCACGCGGATCGGCGGCCGGGCGGCCGTTTCGGTGGCGATCGATCCGGACTGGTCGATCACGCTCTCCGGCGCCCGCCAGGACCTGCACGCGACGGACAGCCAGTACACCACCCCCGGGCTGGGCGGCCAGAAGCGCGCCAACCAGGTGCGCGAGACCCACGATAACGTCCTGCAGCAAGGCGCGCTGACGATCACGGGCGCGGGCGACTGGGGACGGTTCGTATCGTCGACGGGCTATGTCCGCCACCGGTTCGCCAGCCGGTTCGACGCCACGGCGGCCCTGAACGGCGCCGGCGCGGCCTCGGTCGATGTCGGCCTGTTCGACGAGGCCAGCAAGGTGCGGATGCTGGTGGAGGACGCCGTGCTGTCGTCGCCCGACGGCGACCGCTTCCGCTGGCTGGTCGGGCTGTACGGCCTGGCCAGCCTCGAGGACAACGACGGCGAACTGCGGGCCCGCACCGCCTACAATCCGTCGCGCCTGATCTATCTGGAGGCCCGTCGCGATCGGCGGCGCGAACTGGCGCTCTATGGCGAGACCGCCTACGACCTGGGCGGCGGCTGGACCGCCAGCCTGGGCGGACGGGCGTTCCGCAGCGAGGTCCACACCACCTCGATGGTCGAGGCCCCGTCGCCGGGGCAGTCGCGCGACATGGACCGCAAGGCGCGTTTCACGGGCATCTCGCCGAAATTCTCGCTCCAGCGCACCTGGGCCGGCGGCGGGCTGGTCTATCTGCTGACCTCGGAAGGCTATCGCTCGGGCGGCTTCAACTCGGGCGGCCTGGTCGCGCCGTCGGCCCTGCGCGGCTCGTTCAAGCCCGACCATCTGCGCAACTACGAGATCGGCGCCAGCGTCCGGCCCTGGGACGGGCGCATGATCCTGCGCACGGCGCTGTTCCATGATGTCTGGACCGACATCCAGACCGACCAGTACCTGAGCTCGGGCCTGTCCTACACGGCCAATGTCGGCGACGGACGCAACACCGGCCTGGAGGTCGAGGCGACCATGCTGGCGACCCAGGGCCTGACCCTGGAGCTCAACGCCCTGTTCAACCGTCCCCGCCTGAGCAAGGTGGACCCCAACTTCGCCTCGGCGGCCCAGAGCGAGCTTCCCGGCGTGCCGGACGTCTCGGCCGGCGCCATGATGCGCTATCAGAAGGACCTGACCGCCAGCCGGCGTCTGGTGCTGACCACCGAGGTCGAATATGTGGGCCAGTCGCGCCTGACCTTCGATCGCCGGCTTTCCCCGTCGATGGGCGGCTATGTCACCGGCCGCCTTTCGGCCGAGCTGGCGGTCCGGGACTGGCGCTGGACCCTGGCGGTCACCAACCCCGCGAACGCCTCCAGCGACACCTTCGCCTACGGCAATCCGTTCAGCTTCGGCCAGGTGCGCCAGGTCACGCCGCTGCGGCCCCGTACCTGGAGCCTGCTGGTTTCGCGGGACTTCTAGGCGTGTCCGGCCAGGGGCTCCGGCCGGTCCGTCTCGCGCGAACGCGGAAAAAGTTCTGAGGTTCCCTGAGCTTGGCGACGTCTCTTCTCTGACGGGGGCAGATTCGGAAGGCGCCCCCAGGTCGGGGAAATTCTATGTCTGTCCTGTCAGGACTTGTCTGCGTCCACAACGAGGAGGCGCGGCTGGCCGAATGTCTGGAGCGCCTGGCGTTCTGCGACGAGATCGTCGTGGTCGCCGATCGCTGCACGGACCGCAGTGAAGCCATCGCCCGCAAGATGGGCGCGCGGGTCGTTTCGGGCATCTTCCCCGTCGAGGGGCTGCGCAAGGAGGCCGGCGTCGCGGCCTGTCGCGGCGACTGGATTCTCGAGCTGGACGCCGACGAGGCGGTGACGCCGGCCCTGGCCCGCGAAATCCGCGAGACCGTCGCTCGTTCGACCGCTGACTGGCACCAGGTGCCCGTGGACAACTATGTGGGCGCTCAACTGGTGCGCCACGGCTGGGGCGGCTCCTTCGGCGCGTCGTCGGTGGCCCGTCTGTTCCGCAGGGGCGTGAAGAGCTGGAAGAGCGAGCGGGTCCATCCCGGCACGATCTTCACGGGCGTCTACGGCGGCCGGCTGCACAACGCCATCCTGCACAAGGTCGACGACGACATCGCCGACATGGTCCAGCGCCTGAACCGCTATACCGCCCTGCGCGGCCAGGACCTGGCCGACAGCGGCAAGATCAAGAGCCTGTGGGACGACCTGTTCCGGGGCGTGCGCCGGTTCTACAAGTGCTACGTGTCGCGCAAGGGTTACAAGGAGGGCGACATGGGTTTCCTGATCGCCATCATGGCCGGCCTCTATCCGTTGCTCTCGAACCTGAAGGCGCGCGAGATCCGGGCGTTGAACGGCGTCCAGACCGTGCATTCCGGGGGCGGCGCGGTGATCGGCCTGACCGTCGAGGATACCCGGCTGGGTCATTCGGCCTAGGCCCTGATCGTGTCGTTGCATCGTCTTCTGATCGCGATCCTGATCGGGCCGGAGCTGGCCCGATGGAAGGCCCGCGGCCATGCGCCGGTGTTCTGGTGGCGCGACGACGACGCGCGTCGGCCCACGCCGGCGCTCGACCGCCTGCTGGCCCTGTCGGTGCGCTTCGAGGCGCCGATCACCCTGGCGGCCGTGCCGGACGGCGACATCGCGGCCCTGGCCAAGGCCTGCCGCGCGATCCCCGACGCGGAGCTGGCCGTTCACGGCTTCCGACATGAGAACCGGGCGCCGCCGGGCTGGCCTTCGGGCGAGGTCAACGACCTGGATCGCCTGGCCGACGTGGTCTCCGACCTGGCCACGGCGGTCGACGTCTTCCGCCGCGCCGGCGTCAGGCCCAGCCTGTTCGTGCCGCCGTGGAACAACGCCCATCCGACCCTGAAGCAGGCCTTGGCCCTGCGGGGCCTCGGCCTGTCCTGCTACGGCGAGATGCGCGGTCCCGCCGAGCCCGATCGCCTCGACGCCCACCTGGACGTCATGCGCTGGAAGCCGGCGCCGCGGTTCCGGGGCGCGGTGCGCTTCCTGATGCGGACCCGCCGGTTGCTGGTCGAGCGCCGCGCGGCGGGGGCGTGGGACGAGCCGGTGGGCCTGCTGACCCATCACCTCGATCATGACGAGGGCGCCTGGCGCTTCCTCGAGGCCTTCCTGCCGGTCGCCAGACCGGTCGCCCGCGCGGTCCTCCGCCGGGCCAGGCCCGGCGCKAGCGTCGCCGGCGTCCAGGCCGCGCTCAAGGCCGGCTAGGGCAGGGCGCTCCGGCCGTCGATCCGCCCGCGCGTCGCGCGCACTGGGGAAATCCATAAATATCAAGGGTTTGACGGAGGTTCTTATCCCGTCCGGGCATGAAATCTTCATGCGAACAGGAATATTCACGCTCATGATAGTGAGTGTTGACAGCGGGCGACCTCGGGTGCAGCCTCGCTGACATAAGCGTCGGCATTCACGATCGGCGCACGGGGAGATAAGCGCATGAAGGTAGTTCTTCTCGCGACGGCGTGCGCCGCCGCGCTGGTGTCGACGTCCGTGGCCGCCCAGGCCCAGACCGCGTCTCCTGCGGCCCAGGACAAGGCCGCCGGCTCATCCGACAGCACTCAGCTCAACGAGGTCGTGGTCACCGCGACCCGCCGCAATGAGAAGCTGCAGGACGTGCCGCTCAGCGTCACCGCCTTCTCGCAGAAGGACCTGACGGCCAAGGGCATCGTCGGCTACGAGGGCCTGGCGCGCGAAACGCCCGGCGTCGTGCTCAACAAGCCCACCGCCAACTTCAACAACTTCACCGCCCGGGGCGTCGCCACCAACGGCTATGGCGCCAACCTGCAGAGCACGGTCGCGATCTATATCGACGAACTGCCGATCTCGACGATCGGCAACACCACGGTGCTGGATCCCAACCTCTACGACCTGGAGCGGGTCGAGTTCCTGCGCGGCCCGCAGGGCACGCTGTTCGGGTCCGGCTCGCTGTCGGGCGCGCTGCGCATCCTGACCAAGAGCCMCGACCTGGACGAATACGACGCCTCGGCCCTGGTCGACTTCGGCCTGACCGGGTCGGATTCCTTCCGCCAGCGCTACAACGGCATGGTCAACCTGCCGATCGTCAAGGACGAGCTGGCCCTGCGTGTGGTCGGCTTCTACCGGCACGAGGAAGGCTATGTCGACAACCTCGGGACCGGGATCCACAACTCCAACACCCTGGTCGACGGCGGCGGGCGCGCGACCCTGCTGTGGAAGCCGACCGACCGCCTGTCGGTCAAGCTCCTGGCCTCCTACGAGAAGAGCAATCCCAAGGACTCCTCGCTGATCATCCCGTCGCTGGGACGCAACAAGCGCATCTCCGACCGGCCCGACCTCTTCGTGGGCAAGCTGACCAGCTACAACGCCACGGTCGACTACCAGTTCGACGGGGCGCACCTGACCAGCTCGTCGACCTATTCGATGTTCGACCAGAAGTTCTGGGTCGACCTGGCCGGCACCTTCGGCGCCTCCGGCATCGCCTTCGGCCTGGACGCCAACGGCTACCAGAGCACCTTCGTCGAGGAGGCGCGCCTGGCGTCCGATCCCGGCGGCAAGTTCGACTGGGTGGTCGGCGGCTTCTATCTCGATCGCCGCCTGGACGTGGACTACTTCTACCGGTCCTCGCCGCAGTACCTGGCGTCCCACGGCATCACCGGCCTGCCGGACGAGTACTATCAGCGCCAGTACACCCACATCAATTCGCACGAACTGGCTGGCTTCGGCGAGCTGACCTATCACATCAACGACAAGCTCTGGCTGACCACCGGCATGCGCTACGGCGGCACCGACGCCCAGGGCTTCACCGAGGGCGGCTACAACAGCGCCTATCTGACCTATGCGATCTTCGGCATCTCGGGACCACTGGCCATGGTGCCGATCCCGGCCGCGGCGGGCGTGAAGGCCAAGGCCACCAAGCCGTCCTACAAGCTCAGCCTGTCGTACAAGCCGTCGTCCAACATGACGACCTACGCGACGGTCTCGACGGGCTTCCGCACTCCGGTGGTCAACGCCTTCGCCGGCCGGCCCAGCGTGGTCAACCCCAACGACTTGATCATCCCCTACGGCGCCGACTCCGACGACCTGACCAACTACGAGGTGGGGCTGAAGGGCCGCTGGTTCGACGGCACGCTCAGCGCCAACCTCGCGGCCTATCTGATCGACTGGAGCAACATCCAGGTCCAGGCCAACCGCGTCTCGGACTCGGTGCAGTTCGCCACCAATATCGGCGGGGCGATCAGCAAGGGGATCGAGTTCGAGGTCGTGGTCGCCCCGGCGACGGGCCTGACCGTGGGGCTGAACGGCTCGTTCAACGACGCAAAGGTCACCAAGCTGACCCCGGCCGAGGCGGCCATCTCGGGCGCCGTGGACGACGCCCGCCTGGCCGCGCCGCACTTCCAGGGCTCGCTCTACGTGAACTACGGCTTCGACCTGTCGCCCAAGGCCCGGGCCAACGCCTCGGTGGTGTTCCAGCACGTCGGGAACTATCCGGGCTCGTTCCCCAACGTGCCGGGCCAGCCGGGCGTGGTCAGCCCGACCTACGGCTTCACCGACGCCTACGAGAACGTCAACGCCAACTTCGCGGTGGCCATGGATCGCCTGACGGTCGGGGCCTATGTCGAGAACCTCTTCGACAACCACTCGATCACCTATGTCCACCCCGAGGCGTTCCTGGCCAGCCGCTACGCCACGCTGCGGCCGCGGACGGTGGGCGTGCGCCTGGGCTACGACTTCTAGGCCGGCGAAGATCGTCGCACCGCCCCGACCGCGCGTTCGACGCGGTCGGGGCGGGCGCCAGGAGGAGAGACTTCCGATGTCGTTGCTTCCCCGGGGCCTGGCCCTGGCCGTCGCGCTCTTGGCGGCGACCCCGGTGTCGGCCCAGTCGTCCGGACCGGTGGTCCAGACGTCGGCCGGCGCCGTCCAGGGCGCGGCGGCCGGCGACCTGAACGTCTACAAGGGGCTGCCCTATGCGGCGCCGCCCACCGGCTGGCGGCGATGGCGTCCGCCGGCCGAGGCGTCCGCCTGGAAGGGCGTGCGCGACGCCACGAAATTCGGCCCGGCCTGCTACCAGCCCAAGGGTCCCGCCGGCGTCTACACCAGCGACGTGGGGCCGATGAGCGAGGACTGCCTKACGCTGAACGTCTGGGCGCCGGCCAAGGCGGACAAGGCCCCGGTGCTGGTGTGGATTCACGGCGGAGCCTTGACCACGGGCGCGAGCAGCGAGCCGATCTATGACGGCGCCAGGCTGGCCGAGCGGGGCGTGGTGGTGGTGTCGATCAACTACCGGCTCGGCGTACTGGGCTATCTGGCCCATCCCGAGCTGAGTAAGGAATCCCGCGAGGGCGTGTCGGGCAACTACGGCCTGCTGGACCAGATCGCCGCCCTGCGCTGGGTGAAGGCCAATATCGCGGCGTTCGGGGGCGACCCGTCGAACGTCACCATCGCCGGCGAGTCCGCCGGCGGGCTCAGCGTCATGTACCTGATGGCCGCGCCCCAGGCCCGAGGGCTGTTCCACAAGGCGATCACCCAGAGCGCCTACATGATCTCGACCCCGCAGTTGCGGGCCAGCGCGTTCGGCGACTATCCGGCCGAGACCGTCGGGACCTACGTGGCCTACAAGCTGGGCGCCAAGGACCTGGCCGCCTTGCGGGCGATGAGCCCCGGCGAACTGACCGATGCGGCCGCCAAGGCCGGCTACGCGCCGTTCGGCACGATCGACGGCCGCGTGCTGCCCCGCCAGCTGGTCGACGTGTTCGACCTGGGCGAACAGGCCCGCGTGCCGATCCTGGCCGGCTTCAACAGCGGCGAGATCCGTTCGCTGCGGGTCCTGGCGCCGCCGGTCCCGGCCGACGCGGCGACCTACGAGGCGGAAATCCGCAAGCGCTATGGCGACCTGGCCGAGGCTTATCTGAAGCTCTATCCCTCCGCCGACCTGGCCGAGAGCGTGCTGGCGACGCCGCGCGACGCGCTCTATGGCTGGACGGCCGAGCGCCTGGTCGCCAAGCAGACGGCCGTGGGGCAGGCCGGCTTCCTCTACCTGTTCGACCACGGCTACCCCGCCGCCGAGGCGGCCGGCCTGCACGGCTTCCACGCGAGCGAGATCCCCTACGTCTTCGGCACGACCGACCGGACGGCCCCGGCCTGGCCCAGGATCCCGGCCACGCCGGAGGAGACGGGCCTGTCGGACGCGATGGTCGGCTACTGGACCGCCTTCGCCCGCGACGGCGTCCCCAGCGCCCAGGGGCGGCCGACTTGGCGTCCCTACGGCGCCGACCGCGCCTACATGGCCTTCGCCGATGGCCCGAAGCCCGGCGAGCACCTGATGTCCGGCATGTACGAACTGAACGAGCAGGTCGTCTGCCGCCGCCGGGCCAAGGGCGGCGTCCCGTGGAACTGGAACGTGGGGATCCTTTCGCCGCCCTTGCCGCCGGCGGACCCCCGATGCTGACCACGGGATCGTCCGCCGACCGCACATGCCTCTGGCGTCCACCGGCAAGTTCGCCAAGATGAGGTCGAGATTCAAATTAGGGGACTGATGAGTCCGGTCCCATCCGGTTTCCCAAGCTTGAGACGGAAAGAAGTCTATTGTCCGAAGACGTAAAACCCCGGCGGCGCTCCACCAAGGCGGAGCAGCGCGCCGAGACGATGGAGCAGATCCTCGACGCGGCCGAATATCTGTTCTCCAAGCACGGGCTCTACGGCGTGACGCTGAAGGACGTGGCCAAGCGGGTGGGCGTCCACCACACGCTGCTGAACTACTATTTCGAGGACAAGCAGAAGCTGTTCGACGCGGTCTTCGCCCGTCGGGCGGTGATCACCAACGAGCGGCGCATGAAGGCGCTGGACGCCTACGACGCCGAGGCGGGCGACAAGCCCACGGTGGAGGGGGCTCTGCGCGCCTTCCTGGACACGGACCTGGACCTCTATACTGAGGGCGGGGAGGGCTGGAAGAACTACGCCGCCCTGGGCGCCCTGGTCGCCAACACCCCCGAATGGGGCGCGGCGCTGATGGACGAGCATTTCGATCCCGTCGTCCTGCGCCTGATCGCCATCCTGCGGAAGGCGCTGCCGGGCTGCAGCGAGGCCGATATCTTCTGGGGCTATCACTTCGTCACCGGGGCCCTGATGTTGACCCTGGCCCGCACGGGCCGCATCGACAAGCTGTCTGGCGGGGTGTGCCGGTCCGACGACTTCATGGCCGTCAAGGAACGCATGGCCTCGTTCATGGCGGCCGGCTTCCTCCAGGTTTGCGGGAAGAGCGCCGCCAAGGCCGGGGGCTGAGGTCCCCGTCTAGATCGCCAGGCGCTGGAAGGCCCGGTCGTGGGCCACCAGTGGCTGGCCGGGGGCTAGCGTCACCGCCGCGGCCGTGGCGATGAACACGGTGTGCGTACCGGTGTCGATCCGCTGATCGATGGTGCAGGTGGTGGTCGACAGGCCGCCCCGGTAGGTCGGCGGCGCCTCGTCCGTCAGCCGCCAGGCTTCGGGCGAGAAGCGCTCGTGGCTCAGGCTGGAGCTCGAGAAGCGCAGGGCCTCGGCCTCGTCATGTTCGGCCAGGATCGCCACGCCGCACCGTTCCGCCCGGACCAGGACGTCGTGGCTGGACGCTTCCTTGCGGACGCAGAACAGGAAGCGCGGCGGATCGACCGACAGGCCCGTGATCGAGCTGACCAGCAGGCCCCTGGGCGTGGCGCCGTCCCAGCAGGAGATGATCGCCACGCCGCTGGCCAGCCGGGCCAGGGCCTCCTTGAAGGCCCCCGGCGCGATCGGCGGATCGACCGGCGAGGCGTGGAGATCGTAGGGCGGTTCGGCGCCGGACGAGGCGTCGGCGAACGGCGTGGCGTTCGGCCAGGAAGCGTCGCCCAGCCAGCGCGGATCGGCGTCGTAGGCCATTGTCCTAGCCCGCCGCGGCCGTCGGGTTGGCGTCGCGCTGGGCGACCAGATCGCGGACCAGCGGGATCAGGTCACGGCCGTAAGCGACCGCGTCGTCCAGCGGATCGAAGCCGCGGATCAGGAAGGTCGAGACGCCCAGGTCGTAGTAGTCGAGCAGCGCCTCGGCCACCTGTTGCGGCGTACCGACCAGGCCGGTGGAGTTGCCCGCCGCGCCGGTGACGGCCGCGACGCCGGTCCACAGGCGCTTGTCCAGCCGCGTGCCCTGTTTGGCGGCGTCCAGCAGCCGTTGCGAACCCGCGTTGGGTGGCGTGTGGCCCGTGGTGGGCAGGCCGGCCTTTTCCCGCAGGGCCTTGGTCTGGGCGACGATGGCGTCGGCCTTGGCCCAGGCCGCCTCTTCGGTCTCGGCGATCACCGGCCGCAGGGACAGCGAGAACTTCACCTGCCGGCCGTGCTTGGCGGCGGCGTGGCGGACCCGGGCGATGGTTTCGGCCACCTGGGCCTGGGTCTCGCCCCACAGGGCGAAGATGTCGGCGTGCTTGCCGGCCACCGGGATGGCCGCCTCGGACGAACCGCCGAAATAGACCGGTATCTGCGGCTTCTGCAGCGGCTTCACCCCGCCGAACGCCTGGACGACGTTGTAGTAGTCGCCCTTGTAGTCGAACGGCTTTTCGCTGGTCCATTCCTGGCGGACGATGTCCAGGTATTCACTGGTGCGGGCGTAGCGTTCGTCCTTGGTCAGATGATCGCCGTCCTTGGCCAGCTCGTCGTCCGAGCC
Source organism: Caulobacter sp. 05T431 (assembly GCF_056665975.1). Taxonomy (NCBI): domain Bacteria; kingdom Pseudomonadati; phylum Pseudomonadota; class Alphaproteobacteria; order Caulobacterales; family Caulobacteraceae; genus Caulobacter; species Caulobacter sp. 05T431. Next base: position 45,793 of record NZ_JBFTKU010000014.1, read on the forward strand.
GCCGGTGATGATGTGCACGGCCACGCGGCCGCCCGAGAACTGGTCCAGCGTCGCCAGCTGACGGGCGGCGACGGTCGGGGCGGTGAAGCCGGGACGGTGGGCGATCATGAAGCCCAGGCGCTGGGTCACCGAGGCGGCGTGGGCCACCACCAGCTGGCTTTCGGGCGAGGTCGAGCCGAAGGCGACCAGGGCGCGGTCGAAGCCGCCGTCCTCATGCGCGCGGGCGACGCGCTCGACATAGGTCCGATCGATCACGGGGCCCTGGGCCGGGTGGATCTCGGACTGATGCTGGGTGCCGATATAGCCGATGAACTCGACGGGCATGGAGGCGCTCCGATCTAGGTTAGGGGCGATTTTCGAAGATGAGGATCGATTGGGAAAACGAGGTTTTCTCAAGGGTTTGATCAGGAGATTTCATCAGGCCGGCACCTTGGGCGCGGCTTCCTTGCGCAGGGCCCGGCGGACGGACGGGCGAGCCAGGGCGCGGGCGGCCTTGGCGCTCCAGGCCKGATAGGCCGAGGTGTCGATCCGGCGGCGTTCGGCCCAGCGCCAGATCACCAGGGCGTAGGCGTCGACGGCGCTGAAGTCCTCGCCCAGCAGCCAGGGGCCGGGGCCTTGGGCCAGGCGCTCGATGTCGGTCAGGGTGCGGTGGAAGCGCGCCTCGCCGGGCGTGGCCAGGGCGGCCTTGACGGTGTCGTCGTCGGCGAAGCGCTCGGGCCGCGCGATCTGCGAGAAGGCCACGTGCACCGTGCTGGCGAACCAGCTCATCACCTCGTAGGCGTGGGCCAGCTTCAGGGGATCGGCCAGCGGCAGCAGGGCGCTGTGCGGATAGGCGTGGGCCAGGTAGGTCAGGATGGCCAGCACCTCGGTGACCGGCTCGCCGTCGACCGCCAGGGTCGGCACCCGGCCGCGCGGATTGACCTTCAGATAGGCCGGCTGGCGCTGTTCGCCGGCCGCCAGATCGATGGGATGGACGTCGTAGGCGACGCCCAGTTCCTCCAGGGCGATCAGCGGCGCGAAGGCCGATGAACCGGGGGCGAAATAGAGTTTCAAGGACATGCGGGCCGTCTCAGATCACGAAGAAGCCGTGCGAGCCGTCGCGCGCCAGCTGGTCGACCAGGCCGAACTCCCAGTCCAGATAGGCCTGCATGGCCTCGGCGGCGTTGTCGGTGCCTTCGTAGGGACGCTTGTAGACGTCCTCAGGATCGGAGGCGGCGCGGACCAGGCCGGTGTCCAGCCGGCGACCGGTCTTGGTCCAGGCTTCGGTGCCGCCGTCGAGCACCCGGACCGGATGGTCCGAGATTTCCTCGACCTCGGCCGCCGCCAGCCGGGCCAGTCGGCCGTCGGGCGAGGTCAGCACGATCGGCAGGCCCTCTGGGATGCGCTCGAAGGCCTCGGCCAGGCGGGCGCGGATCGCGAACCAGGCGCCGGGGACGTGGCCCTTGCGATGGACGGGGCTGGGCGCCAGGTCCAGCACCACCACCGCGCCGTCACCCAGCGCCACGGCCAAGTCCTCGGGGCTGATCGTCTCGACGGTCGGGATCGACGGCGCGGCCGGTCGCCAGGCGCCGGTCTCCAGCTCGCCGTCGAATCCGCCGTCCAGCACGTAGACCTCCCAGCCCAGCTGGGCCAGCCACGAGGCGCTCATGTCGGCGCGCGGCCCCAGGTCGTCGGCCAGCACGATGCGGCCGCCGCGCACGGGGGCGAAGACGTCGGTCTCCTGCACCAGCTGGCCGCCSGGCGCSSWGSSGAAGCCSGGCAGGTGGCCRKCGGCGTATTCCTCGGGCGTGCGGACGTCGAAGCGGTAGAGGGTGCGCTTGCGGTCCTGGGCGAGGTCGACCAGCCCCTCGGCGTCGATCCGCCGGACCCCGGCGCGATAGGCCACGTCGCGGGCCTTGGCGCGGGCGTCTTCCAGGCCTTGGTCCGAGACCGCCGGGAAGCGCCGGCCTTGACCGTGCTCCAGGGTCTGCTGGGCCAGGGTCCAGCCGATCGTGCCGTTGCGCAGGGCGAAGACCGGGTTGGGGACGCCGGCGTTCAGCAGCGACTGGGCGCCGATCAGGCTGCGGGTGCGGCCGGCGCAGTTGACGATGATGGTGGTGGCCGGATCGGGCGCGATCTCGCGGGCCCGCAGCACCAGCTCAGCGCCCGGGGTGCTGATCCCGCCCGGGATGCTCATCACCGCGTATTCCTCGAACCGGCGGGCGTCGAGGATCACCTGGTCGGCCTTGGCGTCGATCCGGGCCTGGACCTCCTGGGCGGGCAGGGACGGGGTGTGCCGCCGCGCCTCGACCAGCTCGCCGAACGCCTTGCTGTAGGAATTGACGTCCTCGAACAGCTCGTAGCCGGCGTCCTTCCAGCCCTGCAGCCCACCAGCCAGCGCGCGGATCTGGGTGTAGCCGAGGGCCGCCAGGCGCTTGCCGGCCGGCGAGACCAGGCCTTCGCCGTCGTCGTACAGCACGATCTTGGCGTCCTTGCGCGGGACGCGGTCCAGGATTTCCAGCTCCAGCCGGCTCAGCGGCAGTTGCGAGGCGAACAGCGGGTGGGCGCGGGCGAACGGGTCTTCCTCGCGCAGGTCCAGCAGGGCGATCTCGCGACGGGCGATCCAGTCCTGACGGACCTCGCGCGGGGTGACGGTAAGCAGGGTCATGCGTCGATCTCGGCCAGGACGGGTCTGGAGCGGTCCCAGAGGTTGGGCAGGGTGGTGTTGGCGTAGCCGGACACGAAGGGCTTGGGCCGGCCGGCGGCGTCATAGGTCGAGCGCTTCACCGCGCCGATATTGTCGCCGTAGACGTGGATGCTGATCGAGACGCGGTCGTCGAAGGCGTTGGTCACCTGGTGCACGTCGCCGACGGTCGGCGAGACCGCCTCGACCTCGCCRCGTTCCAGACGGTGGACGGGACCGATGGCCGCGAAGGCGTCGCCGCGCCGGGCGAAACGCTGCGACAGCTCCGCGCCGCGCAGCACTCCGACCAGGCCCCAGACGGTGTGGTCGTGGACCGGGGTCGCCTGGCCCGGTCCCCAGACGAAGCTGACGACGCTGAACCGCTCGCGGCTGTCGCAATGCAGCAGGTACTGCTGGTAGCGGGTCGGGTCCGGCTGGGCGTAGGCGTCCGGCAGCCAGTCGTCCCGGGCGATCAGCCCCGCCAGCAGCCGAGCGCCGTCCGCGAGGATCACGTCCTCGTCGCGCGTGCGATCGAGAAGGCTTCCCACGTCGCCGACGAACTCGGCCAGCCTGTGGAGCTTGGGAGGGGAACGAAGCGTACTCATCGGATCAGAGCACGACCTCGCCGGTCGGGAAGGCCACCAGGGCCGCGTTGGACGCCGGCTGGGGCGCGGGCGCATCCACGCCCAGGCGGGCGAGCAGGCGGCGGCGGATGGCGTGGAAGCGGGCGTCGGGCTGGCGGGGACGCTCCAGCGCGATCCGCTCCTCGACGGCGATCTTGCCCTTGTCCAGCACCAGCACGCGGTCGGCCAGGGCGATGGCCTCGTCGACGTCGTGGGTGACCAGCAGCACAGCGGGCTTGTGCTCGCGCCACAGCGACAGCACCAGGTCGTGCATCTTCAGGCGGGTCAGGGCGTCCAGGGCCGCGAACGGCTCGTCCAGCAGCAGCAGGGCCGGTTCGCGGACGAGGGCGCGGGCCAGGGCCGTGCGCTGGGCCTCGCCGCCGGACAGGGTGGCGGGCCAGGCGTCGAGGCGATGGCCCAGGCCGACCTCCTTCAGCGCCGCCTCGGCGCGGGCGCGGACGTCCGCGGATTTCAGGCCCAGGGCGACGTTCTGCCAGACCCGTCGCCAGGGCAGCAGGCGGGCGTCCTGGAACACCACGGCCCGCGCGTCCGGGGTGGTCACGTCCTGGCCGCCGGCGGAGTCGAGCCCGGCCAGGGTGCGCAGCAGGGTGGTCTTGCCCGAGCCGCTGGCGCCCAGCAGGGCGACGAACTCGCCGGGGGCGATCGTCAGGTCCAGGCCGTCGATGACCACGTTGTCGCCGAACCGGCGGGTGAAGCCCTTGAGGCGGACGGTCGGCGTCTCGCGGGCGGCGGTCACGAGCGGGCGGATGCGGGGCTGGGCCATGGTCATTGCTCCACGAGATTGGGGCGCCACGCCAGCGCCTTGCGCTCCAGCGTGCGGACGAGGGCGTCGGCGGCGAGGCCGAGCAGGGCGTAGACGAGCAGGCAGACGACGATGATGTCGGTGCGCATGAAGTCGCGGGCGTTGTTGATCAGGTGGCCCAGGCCCGCCTGCGCGTTGATCTGCTCGGCGATGACCAGCATGATCACGCTGATGCTCAGGGCGTAGCGCAGGCCCACGAAGAACGAGGGCAGGGCGCCCGGCAGGATCACGTTGGCGATCAGGTCGCGGCCGGACAGGCCGAAGCTCCGCGCCGCCTCGACCAGCCGCACGTCCACCCCGCGGATGCCAGCGAACAGGTTCAGGTACAGCGGGAACACGGCGGCGGTGGCGATCAAGGCCACCTTCGGGACCTCGCCGATGCCGAACCAGACGATGAACAGCGGGGTCAGGGCCACGACGGGCAGGGTGCGCTTGATCTGCATCAGCGGGTCGACCAGCGTCTCGCCCCAGCGCGACAGGCCCGAGATCAGGCCCAGGGTCACCGCCACGACCAGCGCCAGGCCCAGACCCGCGCCGGCCCGGCCGAGCGACACCGCCAGATTGGCCGGCAGCTCGCCCGAGGCGATCAGCGTCCAGAACGTCTCGGCCACGGCCGACGGGGCCGCCAGCACCCGGGCGGGGATCAGTCCGGCCCGCGAGCCGGCTTCCCACAGCAGGAGCAGCGCCGCCGGCGACAGCCAGCGCGCCCGGGAAAGGCGGGGCCAGCGCCACGCCAGAGGTTGAGAATTTCTAAGGGTGACCGCCAAAGACATGAGGATGCGTCGTTCCGAGACCCGTTGCGGCGTGAGCGCCGATGCTTCACAGAGAAGGGCGTTTAATCCCTACTGGATCAATAGGCTTATCCTTAGGGGCATATCAGACTTTCTCACAGGCGATCCGAATGGCGACCAACCTGCCCACCGAACTGCTGCGAAGCTTCGTGGCCATCGTCGACTCCGGATCGATGCTTAAGGCCACCGAGCGGGTGTTCGTCACCCAGTCGGCGCTCAGCCTGCAGATGAAGCGGCTGGAGGAGACGGTGCTGACGCCGCTGTTCCACCGCGACGGGCGCCGCCTGACCCTGACGCCGGCCGGCCGGACCTTGTTGACCCTGGCGCGCGAGATCCTGGCGCTCAACGACCGGGCGGTCGTGGCCCTGACCGGCGACGCCCTGGTCGGCCCGGTGCGGGTGGGCCTGGTCCAGGACTTCGCCGAGACCCTGCTGTCGGGCGTGTTGGCCCGGTTCAGCCAGCTCAATCCCGAGGTCCAGCTGGAGGTGCGGGTGGCCGGCTCGCCCGAGCTCTTGGACCTGCTGGCCGGCGACCGGCTGGACGTGGTGCTGTGCATGGGCGCGGCGGACGATCCGCACGCGGCCCGCGTGGCGCCGATGGTCTGGCACGGCAATCCGGACCTGGTCGAGGCCGAGGTCCTGCCCCTGGCCATCCTGGCGCCGCCCTGCCGGTTCCGCGACGCCGCCCTGGCCGCCCTGCAGCGCGAGGGACGGCCGTTCCGCGTGGCGCTGGAGACGCCCAGCCTTTCGGCCTTGCGGGCGGCGGTGGACGCCGGCTTGGCCGTCACTTGCCGCACCGCGTTGTTCCGCCCCCAGGCGGCGCCGATCGAGGCGGGCCTGCCGGCCGTGCCCCAGGTCGCCTATGTCCGCCGGGTCGGCTCGGCCCCGCACCCCTCGATCGCCAAGCTCTCCGAGCTGATCCATCAGGCGGCCCTGGAGCTGTGAGGGGAGCGGCCGTTTCACGCGACCGCTCGGCTGGCCTTCTGGGTGGTGAAGCGGTTGGCCGGAACCTCCAGCCCCAGGCTCTGGCGGAACGTCGAGCCTTCGTAGTCCTCGCGGAAGATCCCGCGCTTCTGCAACAGGGGGACGACTTCCTCGACCAGCAGCTGGAACTGGCCGGGCAGGGACTCGCCGATCACGAAACCGTCCGAAGCGCGGGTGTCGAGCCACAGCTGGAACTTGTCGGCGATCTGCTCGGGCGTGCCCACCAGGTCGCCGCGCGGCGTGGCGAACCGCAGGGCCACCTCGCGCAGGGTCAGGTTCTCCTCCTCGACCGCCTTGGCGATCTTCAGGGTCGCCGACTGCGAGCTGTTGACGCCGCGGCTGAACACGTCGGGGAAGCGGGCGTCCAGGTCGTAGGCGGTGAAGTCGTGGTCGTTGAAGCCGCGGCCCAGCATGGCCAGGGCGGACTCGATCGACACCAGTTCGGCGCGTTCCTTCCAGCGCGCCTCGGCCTCGGCTTCGGTCGAGCCGATGATCGGGGCGGCGGCGGGCAGGATGAACAGGTCGTCCGGGTTGCGGCCGAAGCCGGCGGCGCGGGCCTTGACGTCGGCGTAGTAGGTCCGGGCCTCCTCGACGCCGCCGTGGCCGACGAAGATCGCGTCGGCGCGCTTGGCGGCCAGGTTGCGACCGTCCTCGGACGCGCCGGCCTGGAAGATCACCGGCTGGCCCTGGGCCGAGCGGGCGATGTTCAGCGGGCCCTTCACCGACAGGAACTCGCCCTTGTGGCCCAGGGTGTTCAGCTTGTCGGGATCGAAGAACACGCCGCTGGCCTTGTCGTGCACCAGGGCGTCGTCTTCCCAGCTGTCCCACAGGCCCTGGACGACATCCAGATATTCGGCCGCCAGGCGGTAGCGGGTGTCGTGGGCCAGGTGCTCGGCCTTGCCGAAGTTCTCGGCCGAGCCTTCCAGCCAGGAGGTGACCACGTTCCAGCCGGCGCGGCCGCCGCTGATGTGGTCCAGCGAGGCGAACTGCCGCGCCACGTTGAAGGGCTCGGAATAGGTGACGCTGAGCGTTGCCACCAGGCCGATGTGCTCGGTCACCGCCGCCAGGGCCGACAGGATGGTGATCGGCTCGAAGCGGTTCAGGTAGTGCGGGCTGGACTTGGCGTTGATCGACAGGCTGTCGGCGATGAACAGGAAGTCGAACTTGCCCTGTTCGGCCAGCCTGGCGGCGCGGCTGTAATACTTGAAGTCGGTGCTGGCGCCCGGCTGGGCGTTCGGATGGCGCCAGTCGGTCCAGGTCCGCCCCGCGCCCTCGATCATGTGGCCGAGCTTCAATTGTCTACGCTGGGTCATGGCGGCCTCCGAAAGAAGATTTCGCCGGCATGACTGTCACCGTGCAACGGTACGAGCAATGGAGTTCGATCAATATAGCTTATTATGATCTCGAATATGCACGTATTGCTATGCGAAAAGGATCGTATTTTGGCGTTGGATATATGAATATCTGAAATGGAATGAAGGAATACTGTTTCGATATGCTTGCTTGAATTGCGCATGTTGCCGACGGTCGCGGCGCTGATCGCCGCGTGTCGCAGTCATCAGGCGAGGAGAGGCCATGAGCGCCACCATCACCGGCATTCGCGAAACGACGGGATTGAGCACGGTCCACCTGAGCCCGACCATCGGCTCCGAAGTCAGCGGCCTGGACCTGCGCCAGCCGCTCGACCGGTCTCAGCGCGACGCGCTCAAGGCCCTGCTGCTGGAGCGCAAGGTGCTGTTCTTCCGCGACCAGGACATCACGCGCGACCAGCAACTGGCCTTCGCGGCCAACTTCGGCGAGGTCTACGCCCACCCCGTCGGCGGGGTGGCGACCCACCGGGCCGTCCAGCCGATCTCGGCCGAGGCGCTCAAGGAATACGACATCCGCGAGAACCACTGGCACACCGACACCAGCTGGCGGATCAATCCATCGTTCGGCGCGGTGCTGAAGGCCGTGCACATCCCGGAGGTCGGCGGCGACACCATCTGGGCCGACGGCGGCGCGATCTATCGCGGCCTGCCCGACGACCTGAAGGCGGCGGTGGACGACCTCTACGTGATCCACGACTACCAGGACGCCCTGAACCGGTCGGGCGAGCGCTATCCGCTGGTCGCCCATCCCGCTATCCGCACCCATCCGGAGACCGGCGAGGACATCTTCTGGATCAATTTCAGCCTCAAGCCCCGGTTCGTCGACCTGGCGCCGGAGGAGAGCCGGGCGTTGCTGGCCCGGCTGTATGACCAGGTCAAGAAGCCCGAACACCACGCCCGCTTCCGCTGGCGGCCCAATTCGGTGGCCCTGTGGGACAACCGCGCGGGTCTGCACTACGCGGTCCGCGACTATGGCGACTTCCCGCGCGTGATGGAGCGCGTGCTGATCGGTTCGGACGACATCCCGTACCGGGAGCGCCGCTCGACCTGACCTGAGCTCGCGGCGCGCCGGGGACCGGCGGCGCGCCTTCCACCTTCAAGACCAACAACACGACGCGGACGCCACCGGCGCCGCGCGGGGGATAGACTCTTGCCTTATTCGACGCGGGCGTTGGCCCGACCTGCCTTTGACTGGACGCTCCGGACCGGCCTGCTGGCCTGCGCCTCGATCCTGACGATCGCCACGCTCGCCGGTCCGGCCCGGGCCGCCGACCTGCCGGCGGCCGTCCCGGCCGTCGACGCGGTTCCCGCCGCGACCGCCGCCGATGTCGACGGCGCCGTCGCCCTGGAAGGCGTGATCGTCACTGGCGTCCGCGGTGAGCGCCGCACCGTGGCCGACAGCCCGGCGCCGGTCGACGTGATCTCCAGCGAGCAGCTGACGGCCACCGGCAAGGTGGGCCTCAAGGAGGTGCTCAACACCCTGATCCCGTCGTTCAACCTGCCGGGCATCAACGGCGGCGGCACCTCGTGGACGGTGCGGGCCATCACCATGCGCGGCCTGAACGGCGACCAGGCCCTGTTCCTGGTCAACGGCAAGCGGCGGCACGGCACGGCCCTGATCAACAACCTGGCCCGGGTGGGACGCGGCGGCGCGCCGGTCGACCTGGACCTGATCCCGGCCTCGGCCATCGAGCGCATCGAGGTGCTGCGCGACGGCGCCTCGGCCCAGTACGGCTCGGACGCCATCGCCGGGGTGGTCAACATCATCCTGAAGAAGGACGTGGAGGGCGGGTCGTTCAGCTACCAGGGCGGCCAGAACTATCTGGGCGACGGCGACACCCGCAGCGTCACGCTGAACTACGGCCTGCCGCTGGGCGACGCGGGCGGCTTCGTCCAGCTGGCCCTGGACTGGAAGAACAACGAGGCCGCCTCGCGCGCGGTCCCGTCGCGGGCCCAGTACATCTACCAGCCCACGGTCACCACCGTCGGCGGCGTCACCACCGTCACCCCGGACCCGCGCGACGCCACGGCCGATCGCTACTACTGGGGCGGCGGCTACGGCCCCGGCGAGGAGGACATCCTGGCGGCTTCCTACAACGCCGAAATGCCCTGGAAGGACCTGACGCTCTATTCGACGGGCACGCTCAGCCACCGCTCGTCCAAGAAGAACACCGGCAGCTTCCTGCCCAACCTGGCGCCGGTGGCTGGGGTGACGGCGGGACGACCCCAGAACCGCAACTCGCTGCCGGAGGTCTATCCGAACGGCTTCAACGCCCTGCGGCGGATCTTCGAGCTCGACTTCCAGACCACCCTGGGCGCGCGCGGCCAGGCCAAGGGCTGGGACTGGGACCTGTCGACCACCTTCGCCCAGGACCACGCCCAGCTGGACGGCCAGAACACCCTCAACGCCACCMTGGGTCCCGCCAGCCCGACCTACTTCCACCTGTCGACCCACCAGTTCCAGCAGTGGACCACCAATTTCGACGTCACCCGCGAGTTCGAGGGCGTGCTGCCGCATCCGGTCCAGGTGTCGTGGGGGCTGGAGCAGCGTTACGAGCACTTCAAGATCTATCCGGGCGACGAGGCGTCCTACATCGTCGGCGACTACGTGATCCCGGCCGGCCAGCCCTTCGCCGGGCTGCGGCCCAATCCCGGACTGGCGTCCTACGCCGGCACCGCGCCGGAGGACTCCGGCTCGGCCAGCCGCAACGTCTACGCGGCCTATGTCGACGTCGGGACCAACCTGACCGAAAACTGGTACGTCGGCGCGGCCGGTCGTCACGAGCGCTACACCGGCGATGTCGGCGACACCACCAGCGGCAAGCTGACCACGCGCTGGGAATTCCTGCCGGGCTACGCGCTGCGCGGCACGATCAGCAACGGCTTCCGCGCCCCGTCCCTGGCCCAGGAGGTGTTCGCCAGTTCGACGATCAGCGGCAACCTCTGCGCCGCCGCGCCCAACAACGTCTTCCGCGGCGTGCCCTGCATGCCTGGCGAGTACCTGACCTTCCCGACCAAGGTGCTGCGCGCGGACTCCAGCGAGGCCCAGGCCCTGGGCGCCACGCCGCTGAAGCCCGAGACTTCGACCAACTACAGCGTCGGGATCACGGCCGAGCCCACCAGCCGCCTGCGGGTCACCCTGGACGCCTACCAGATCGACATCGACGACCGCATCGTCGACACCAGCAACCTGGACCTCACCGCCGCCCAGCTGGCCTCGCAGCCGGCCCTGGCGCCGCTGCTGACTCGCTTCCCGCAGGGCCTGGCGGCGACCTACTACACCAACGCCGTCTCGACCCGGACGACGGGGGTGGACCTGGTCGCCGAGTACGCCTTCGACCTGGGCGAGGCGGGGCGGCTGAACCTCAACGCCGCCTACGCCTTCAACAAGACCAAGATCACCAAGCAGATCGACACGCCGGCGGTGCTCAAGGCGGTCAATCCGAACCTGGTGCTGTTCGACCGCCAGAAGATCGCCGACCTGACCGTGGGCACGCCGCGCAAGAAGCTGATCCTCGGCGCGGTCTGGGATCGCGACACCGTCACGGCCAGCCTGCGCACCACGCGGTACGGCGAATATACCGAGGCCGGGACGTCGGCCAATCTGGACCGCACCTTCAGTCCCAAATGGGTGGTCGACCTCGACATCGGCTGGGACGTGCGTCCGACGACGAACATCGCGATCGGGGCCAACAACCTGTTCGACGAGCATCCCGACAAGATCGGCATCGTCAACGCGGACACGGGCCTGAACCAGTTCGGCATCTTCTCGCCCTTCGGCATCACCGGCGGCTACTACTACGCCCGCCTGACCCAACGCTTCTGAGGGAGGGCGCCATGCAACGACGCAGCCTCATCGCCGTCTTGACCGCCGCCGCCCTGCTGGCCGGATGCGGAGCCCAGGGAGGAGGGGACGGCCAGGCGCCCCTCAAGGTCGGCAGCCAGAGGGGCGGGACCAAGGCGATCCTGATCGCCTCCGGCGCGCTGGAGGGCGTTCCCTACAAGATCGAGTGGAGCGAATTCGCCGCCGCCCAGCCGCTGCTCGAGGCGGTGGGGGCCGGGGCGGTCGACCTGGGCGAGGCGGGCGACGCGCCGTTCCTGTTCGCCTATGCCGGCGGCTCCAAGATCAAGGCCGTGCAGGCGGGCAAGAGCGGCGGCTCGTCGACGGCCCTGCTGGTTCGCAAGGGCGCGCCGTTCCACGGCGTGGCCGACCTGCGCGGCAAGAAGATCGCCACCGGGCGCGGCTCGATCGGCCACTACCTGCTGCTCAAATTGCTGGAAGAGGCGGGGCTGAAGCCCACCGACGTCCAGATCGTGTTCCTCAGCCCCGGCGACGCCAAAGCGGCCTTCACCAGCGGCGCCATCGACGGCTGGGTGACCTGGGGATCGTACGTCGCCCTGGCCAAGCTGCACGACGACGCCGTGATCCTGGCCGACGGCGACGGGCGGCTCAGCGGCTACGGCTTCGAGGCGGCCAGCGAGGCGGCGATCGCCGGCAAGCGGCCGCAGGTCGAGGACTTCCTGCGCCGCCTGGCCAAGGCGCGGCGCTGGGCGGGCGAGCATCCCCAGGAATACGCCGCGGCCCTGTCCAAGGAGACGGGCCTGCAGCCGGATGTGGCGCTCTACACCGTCCGCCAATACCGCATCGCGCCGACGGCGATCGACGACAGCGCGGTGGCCGAGGCGACGGCGGTGCTCGACCGCTTCCGGGCGGCCGGGGCGGTGACCTCGACGCGCGATCCGGCCGGCGCCTTCGATCGCTCGTTCAACGCCGCCGTCGCGCCATGAGCCAGACGGGATCGACCGACGTGCTGGTGATCGGCGGCGGCCTGGCCGGGACCTGGGCCGCCATCGCCGCCGCGCGGGAGGGCGCCGAGGTCGTMCTGGCCGACAAGGGCCATTGCGGGACCAGCGGCGTCACCGCCACGGCCGGTCCCGGCCACTGGTGGGTCCCGCCGGAAGCGCGCGAGGCCGCCGTCGCCGACCGGCTTAAGCGCTCCCTGGGCCTGGGCGACCCGGACTGGATGCGGCGCATCCTGGACCTGACCTGGACCAGCCTGCCGACCTTGCGCGGCTATTACGACTTCTCGATCGACGACGAGGGCCGGCCGTTCTATCGCGGTCTGCGCGGACCGGAATACATGCGGGCGATGCGCAACCTGGCGCTGGCCCAGGGCGTGCGCATCCTCGATCACCATCCGGCCCTGGAGCTGCTGCGCCACGGCGACGGGTCGATCGCCGGGGCGTCGGGCTTGGCCCTGCGGGGCGAACGGCCGTGGACGATCCGCGCTGGCGCCGTGGTGCTGGCCACGGGCGGCTGCGCCTTCGCCTCGCGCCTTCTGGGTTCGGCGACCAACACCGGCGACGGCCTGCTGATGGGCGTCGAGGCCGGGGCCGACCTGTCGGGCATGGAGTTCACCAACTACTACACCCCGGCCATGGCCGGCACGAACATGGCCCGGTCGATGGCCTACAGCTTCGCGCGCTGGTTCGACGCCGACGACCGCGAACTCGACATCCCCAACGGACCGGACGTCACGCCCCATCTGGCGCGGGCCCTGATGGCCGGCCCGCTGTTCTGCCGGCTGGACCGCGTGCCGGAGGACATCCGCCGGGTGATGCCGCAGGTGCAGCCCAACTTCGTCCTGCCGTTCGACCGCAAGGGGATCGACGCCTACCACGACCGCTTCGAGGTCACCCTGCACGCCGAGGGCACGGTGCGCGGGATCGGCGGCCTGCGGGTGACGGACCAGGCCTGCCAGACCCAGGTCCCCGGTCTGTTCGCGGCGGGCGACGCGGCCAGCCGCGAGCTGGTCACGGGCGCGATCTCGGGCGGCGGGGCGGTCAATTCGTCCTGGGCCTTGTCGTCGGGCCAGTGGGCGGGGGCGGGCGCCGCGCGGCTGGCGCTGGGGCAGGGGGTTCGGGCCGACGCTCTGGTGGTGGCCACGGGCCGCGCCGGCCTACGGCCTGCCCGCGCCGAGCGTCCCGTCGACCTGAAGACCGTCGTCCAGACCGTGCGGGATGAGCTCAACGACTACGGTCGCAACATCTTCCGACGCGGCGCGACCCTGGCCGGATCGATCCGGAGACTCGACGACGTCTGGACCGACCTGGCCGACCATGCGCGGGGCGAGGGCAGGGCGTCCTTGCGGAGCCGTGAGGCCGCCGCCCTGGTCGCCGCCGGCCGCTGGAGCAAGGCCTCGGCCCTGGCCCGGCGCGAGAGCCGCGGCATGCACCGACGCGAGGACGCGACCGGCCTGGACCCCCGCTTCGCCGCGCGGCAACGCACCGGCGGCTTGAACACCGTGTGGACCGCGTTCGAGCCGGTTGCCGCCCAGGCGGAGGTGGCCTGATGATCGAGGTCGTCATCGACGAACGCTGCACCGGCTGCGGAACCTGCGTCGACGCCTGCCCCAGCGACGTGCTGGAGTTGGGCCCCGACGGCAAGGCCAGGATCGCCCGCCAGGCCGACTGCCAGACCTGCCTGCTGTGCGAGCTGCATTGCGCGTCCGACGCCCTGTTCGTCTGGCCCGACTGCGAGGCGCCGGCCGGGATCACCGCCGAGCAGGCCCTGGCCTCGGGCCAGCTGGGCGCGTTCCGCCGCGACTCCGGCTGGGGCGAGCACGCGGCGACCCACAGCAACCAGCACTGGCGCATGGGCTCGATCTTCGAGCGCGCCCGCCTGCAGGCGATCCAGATCGCCGCCCAGAAGTCCGCCCAAGAGAAATCCGCTCAAGCCGAGGAGACGACCCGATGAGCCAAGAAAGCCTGGCCAAGCTGCTGGCCGACCTGCACGCCGAGCGCGTCCGGAGCTGGGATTCGGCCGCCCTGAAGATCAATGTCGACCAGCGCGCGACCCTGGTCGCCGAGGCTGATCCCGACGCCTGGATCAAGGTCGGCGACGTGGTCGAGCCCTTCGTCCTCCAGGACGTCGAGGGCGGCGAACTGACCCTGAAGGGCCTGACCGCCAAGGGACCGGCGGTGCTGGTGTTCTTCCGCTTCGCCGGCTGCCCGGCCTGCAACATCGCCTTGCCCTATTACGAGCGCGCGCTGCAGCCGACGCTGAAGGCCCTGGACGTGCCGCTGGTGGCCGTCAGCCCGCAAGTTCCGGAGCGCCTGGGCGAGATCCGCACCCGCCACGACCTGTCGTTCAAGGTGGCCTCGGACACCGACAATGCGCTCGGGCGTCGGTTCGGGATCCTTTATACCGCCGACGAGGCCAGTCAGGCCGCGCAGCGCGCGCGGGGCGGTTCGATCGGCGAGACGACGGGGACCGGCACCTGGGAACTGCCCCAGCCCACGGTGGTGGTGATCGGCCGCGACCAGCGGGTGAAGTTCGCCGACGTCAGCCCTGACTGGCTGGTCCGGACCGAGGCCGAGCCGGTGATCGCCGCGGTGCGGGCCCTGGCCGCGGTTCCCGCGTAATCCTGACCTCTGATCTGCGTCCGGGGCGGTCATGGACCACTCCGGACGCGCCTTCAGATGGGACGACCCGATCGCGCGGGCGCGGCGGACKGGCCGAGATAGATCCGTGCGCCGGCGTCCTCGACCTTCAGGTCCAGAAGGGCCGAGATCATCGCCACGGCTTCGGCGGGGCGATCCAGCTTGAACCGGCCCGTCACCTTGAGCTCGCCCAGGCGGGGATCGCGCAAGGCCAGCGCCTGCGGGCTGTAGCGATTGAGCCGGGCCACCACGTATTTCAGCGGCATGTTGTCGGCCTCGAGCCAGTCGCCGCGCCAGGCGTCATAGCTGTCGGCCGCCAGGCGCCCGCGACTGGCGGTGTGGTCGGCGGCCAGCAACAGCCATTCGCCCTGGCGCAGCGTGCGGGGCGGGGCGTCGCCCTGGGACACGCGGACCACGCCCTCGAACACCCGGACCTCGACGGCGCTGTCGACCTTGTCGACCTCGAACACCGTGCCCACCGCCGTCACCGTGGCGTCGCCGGCCATGACGTTGAACGGGCGGTGGCGGTTCTTGGCGACCTCGAACACGGCGTCGCCTTGGCGCAGATAGATGTCGCGGGCGGATCGGCTGTAGGTGACGCTGGCGTGGCTGTCGGCGTTGAGGCGGATGGTCGAGGCGTCGCTGAGCATATGGTCGGCCCGCACGCCCACCGCGGTGGCCAGCTCGATCGTCG
Organism: Caulobacter sp. 05T431; assembly: GCF_056665975.1. NCBI lineage: Bacteria > Pseudomonadati > Pseudomonadota > Alphaproteobacteria > Caulobacterales > Caulobacteraceae > Caulobacter > Caulobacter sp. 05T431. The sequence goes on from NZ_JBFTKU010000014.1 coordinate 61,182, forward strand.
GCTCGGCCCGCTCGGCGAGCAGGCGCGACGTCAGCACACCGCCGCCCACCAGCACCAGCAGGCCGGCGGCGATCAGGCCGGCGCGCGACCAGCCGCCGAGGGCGACCTGGCGGCGGATAGGCGGGGCGGGCGTCTCCATCGGCTCGGCGCGAAGGCGGTCGATCGCCTCCAGCAGGGCGGTGTCGCGCAGGGTGTGGCGCAGCGCGCTGAACGCCGCGGCGTGGTCGGGCGAGGCGTTCAGCCATGCGGCCAACTCGTGGCGTTCGGCCTCCGACAGCTCGTCCAGCCGGTCGATCCAGTCGGCGGCCTCTTCCATCACGCTCAGGTCGTTGTCGTTAGCGCTCACGGGTCGCCCCCTTCCAGTCGGCGGCGTCGCCGGTCGCGGCGTCCATCACCCCGGCCAGTTCGGCCATGGCGCGGACGAGATGCTTCTTCACGGTTTCCAGGTTCAGGTCGAGGTCGTCGGCGATCTTCCGACGCGACTGACCGTCCATGTGGCGGCGGACGAACACCTCGCGGCGGATCGGCGACAGGCGGCGCAGGGCCGCCTCGAAGACCGCCACCCGCTGCTTGTGCTCCAGCACCTCGTCGGCCAGGGGCAGCTCGCAGCCGTAGTCGACCTCGCCCAGCCATTCCTCGCGACGATCTCGGCGGGCCTGGGCGTAGATCAGGGAATCGGCCACGCGATAGGCGTAGGCCAGCGGCTGGACGATGGCCTGCTTGCGGCTCTGTTCGATCACCATCAGCAGGGTCTGCTGGAGGATGTCCTCCGCCCGCGAGGGGTCGCCGTGGCGACGGGCGATATAGCCGAGCAGCTTGCGTTCATGGGGTCTCAACTCCGCCAGGAGGTCGATCATCGCGTTTCCACCCGGCCGTGCGCCGCCTCGCAGGAGGGTAGAGGCGCGGGGAGGGCGATCGGGGACAGGGGCGCGTCAAAATTCATAGGCGACGCCCACGGTGACGGTGCGGCCGCTGCGGGTGCGGGCCAGCAGGCGATCGGCGGCGATGTCGGCGTACTGGTCGATGGCCTGGTCGGTGAGGTTCAGCCCCTCGATCACCAGCTTCAGGCCGCGCCCGGCGTTGAAGTGGGCGGCGGCGTCGATGTTGTTCATGGCGTGGAAGCCCGAACCGATGTTGCCGTTGCCGCCGGCCCCGTCCAGATAACCGTCGCGATAGGCGCTGGACACCCGCGCGCCCCAGCGGCCGGTCTCGTAATAGAGCGTGGCGTTCCAGGTCCAGGGCGACAGCTGCATCAGGTCCAGCGACACCGGCTTGCCGTCGATGATCACGTCGGAGCGGCCGTGGGCGTAGGTGATGTTGCCGGTGAAGCCCAGCTTGTCGAACGGGGCCGGCAGGAAGTCGAAATCGCGCTGCGCCGCCAGCTCGACGCCCGAGATCGTGGCCCCGTCGCCGTTCACCGGCTGGTTGACGTTGTAGATGATCGACCCGGTCTGGCCCGGATTGAGGAACTGCAGCGGATAGCCCGTCGAACCGTAGGGGGCCGTGGCCGTCTCCATGGTGATGAACGACTCCATGGTCTTGTGGAAGACGCTGAGCGCGAAGGCGCCGACGCGGCCCTGGTAGAGTTCCAGCGACGCCTCGACCGAGTTGGCCATGAACGGGCGCAGGTCGGGATTGCCGACCGTGATCGTGCCGCCGAACGGCGCGGCGTCGACGCTGGCGGCGGCGCGCAGGTCGGCCAGGCTGGGCCGGCTGATGTCGCGATTGGCGCCCAGGCGCAGGACGATGTCGTCGCTGACATCCCAGGCCAGGTTCACGGCCGGCAGCAGGCCGTTGTAGCGGTGGGCGATCACGGCGGGGGCCAGGGTCACGCCGTTGCTGACCATCCCGGCCGAGGTCAGGCGCGTATTGTAGTAGCGCAGGCCCGCGTCCGCCCGCAGGCGCCGTCCGGCCAGCTGGCCGTCGAACTGGTACTGGACATAGGCCGCGGCGGTCTTCTCGGTCAGCGAATAGTCGGACCCCGGCTGGTCGTCGGCCTGGGACAGGTCGCGTTTCTGACCCAGCAGGGCGTAGACCGCGTCGACGTCGCCGACGATGTAAGGGATCAGCGAGCGCTGGTCGGAGACGAACTTCATGCTCGCCGGCAGGACGGGCGTCCCGTCGTAATCGACCCGGTTGCGACGCTGATAGCCGTCGTTGCGGAACAGCTTGTACTGGACGCCGGCCTTCCAGACGGATCGGGGGCCGGCCGTGTAGAGCAGGTCCAGCTTGCCGGTCGTGAAGTCGTTGACGATCTCGTCCTCGCGCGTGTCGGCCCGCATCAGGCTCCAGGCGTCCGGATCGGTCGGGTCGAAGCCGTAGGTGTTGACGCCGTTGCGGCCCGGCCCGCGTAGGTCGAACGAGAAGGCCTTGTTGCTGGCCTGTAGGAAGACCTTGTCGAACACCGGGCCTTCGAAGTCCGAGCGCGAATGGCCGACCATGCCGGCGACCTCGAGGGCCTCGGTGAGCCGGGTTCGGCCGTTGACCGCGACCTGGGTGAAGACCGTGGTGTCGGTCGAGTGCTTGTGCTCGGTGCGCAGGTCGACGCCGTCATAGGCGGCCTGGATCATGTCGTCGCCGCGGATCGTCACGCTGTTCAGGCGTTGCGTGCCCAGGATGTCGCCGGTCAGGCCGTTCTTGCCGGCCGAGGCCAGGGAGAACTCGTCTCGATCGTTGCTCAGCCGGCCATAGAGCAGGTCGATGTCGAGACTGGTGTCGGCGCTGGGCCGATATTGCAGGGCGGCGGTGACGCCCAGGCGCGCGCGGTGGTCGAACCAGCTGGAATAGGTCTGGGCCTGGGGCGCGCGGACCCGGGCGTCGCCCTTGGCGTTGATCAGCCGGTCGCGGTCGGCCGCCGAGACGCCGGGGCCGATATTGGCGGCCGCGACATTGATCGGGGTCCAGCCCCAGTTGCGATAGCCGTACTCGTTGACGTCGCTCTCGCTGTAGGCGGCCGAGACCAGCAGGCCCACGTCGCCCCAGCGGTCGGAGATCAGCCCGGCCAGGCGCGGCGTGACCCCGTCGGTGACGCTGTTGGCCAGGGCCTTGACCGTCAGAGCGGCCTTGAAGCCCGAATAGTCGAACGGCTTGGCGGTGCGCAGCTCGACCGTGCCGGCCACGCCGCCCTCGTCCTCGTCGACCGCATAGGCCTTGCGCACGGTCACCTGGTTGAACAGCTCGGAGGCGAAGATGCTGTAGTCGAAGGCGCGGGTGCGGCTGACCGAGCCGCGGTTGTCGAAGCCCGAGGCCGTCGAGGCCGAGACCTCCATGCCGTTCAACTGGGTGCGGGTGAAATCGGGGCCCAGGCCGCGCAGGGCGATCTGGCGGCCCTCGCCGGTGTCGCGTGAGATGGTCACGCCCGGAATTCGCTGCAGGGACTCCGCCAGGTTCAGGTCGGGGAAGGCGGCGATGTCCTCGGCGAGGATGACGTCCTGGGCGCCCAGGGCCTGGCGCTTGAGATCGCGGGCCTGCGCCAGGCTGCCCCGAAAGCCTGTGACGATCACCTGCTCGACCTCGATCGGGGCGGCGTCTGGGGCCTCGGTCGAAGCGGGCGGGGGAGGGGCGACGTCCCATGGGTCGGCCCGGCCCAGCACGTAGCCGCCGGCCACGGGCCTCATCCGCAGGCCCTCGCCGCTGATCAGCAACGCCAGGGCGTTCTCGGGCCGCAGGACGCCGAAGACCCGCCGTCCGCGTTTGCCGCGGATGTCGACGAAGGTCATCACGGGCGCGTCGGCCTGTTGGGAAAAGATGCGGAGGGCGTCGGCGAGGTCGCCCTGGCTGATGTCGAACCGGCGCGGGGCGGGCCGGATCTCGGCCTGGGCGTGGGCCGGCGTCAGCCCCGACAGAAGGAAGAGGGTCGCGAGCGCCGGAAGCGACGGCCGGGTGAGCAGAGCCGCCTTTCGCCACCCCATGTTTCGCAGTCGACCGTCACGTTACGCCCAGCGCGTCTCCTAGCCGGATCGCATGTCACTTATTTGAAGCTCGGCCCTTAACGGCGAAGCTTCAGCCGCAGGTTGGTCTGGCGCCCGAAACCGGTCAATTCCAGGTGGTCGGATCCGAAGTCGAGCACCGCATAGGCGGTCTCCTCGGTGTCGAGCATGCCCTTCAGGTTCACGCAGTGCAGGCCGCCCGTCTCGCCGTAGTTGCCGTCGTGGTTGTGGCMGTTGATCCAGACCTTGGCGGCGTGCCGGCGGACCACCAGGTCGGTGACCTCGGCCGCGTTCCACAGATTGTGCGGATTGGCCGGGAAGATCGGGAAATGGCAGTACAGCGCCGCCTTCAGGCCGCGCCGCCCGGCGTCGGCCAGGGTCGCGTCGATCCACTGCAACTGGGCGGCGCCGATCCCGCCGTCCCAGTCGGGCGCGCCGGGGAAGCGCTCGCGGTGCAGGCGCCGGCTCAGCGCCAGTTCCGGGCTTCCGGCCGGCCAGCCGTATTCGCTGAGGTCGTTGCCGTCGAGGGCCAGGAACACCCAGCCGCGGGTCTCGAAGCTGTAGTAGCGGGCCGGCATGCCCAGTCGGGCGGCGACCAGCGCCTTCTTGCCGTCGTCGACAGCGAAGTCGTGGTTGCCCAGCACGAACCGCCAGGGATGGCGCAGGGCGTCGATCGCCGGCTGCTGGGCGTCGAAGCTGGACCAGCCCTTGTCGATGAAGTCGCCCAGGTGGACCACGTGGTCCAGGTCCAGGATGTTGAAATGGTCGACGGCGGCCCGCAGCTTGGCCGGCGAGCGGCGATACATCCGCGCGCCGTTGTCGTCCTCATCCGCATACTGACAGTCGGCGATGGCGCCGACACGCAGTGGTCCGGAGCCGGCGAGGGCAGGGGGCGCCGACAGGGCCAGGGCCGACGCCACGAAGGCGCGGCGGTCGAGAAACGTTCGGGCCATGGCGGCCTCCGATGTCGGGATGCGTAAAATCCCGTCCGGCGCGCAGGGGGCGACGCGCCGGACGGGTCCTCGTCGACGGACCTAGAACTCGTAGGTCGCGCCGATCAGGATGGTGCGGCCGCTGCTGACGTTCACCGTGGTCCGCTGGGCCGTCACGTCGGTGTATTGGATGACGTGCTGGTTGGAGAGGTTGATGCCCTCCAGGGTCAGCTTCAGCTTCGGCAGGACGTTGTAGTGGGCCGAGAAGTCGATGTTGTTCGTCGCCTTCACGCCGTCGCCGATGTTGCCGTTGCCGCCCGCGCCGGTCAGGTACTTGTCGCGGTAGGCGCTGGAGAGGCGCATGCCCCAGGTGTCGGTCTCGTAGTAGATCGTGGCGTTGGCGCTGTACTTCGACAGGTTGATCAAGGGCAGGGTGACCCAGTTACCGCTGATCAGCACCGGCGAGGAGCCGTCGGCGTAGGTGCCGTTGGCCACCACGCCCAGGTGGTTGAAGGGCGCGGGCAGGAAGTCGAAGTCGCGCTGGAAGGCGATCTCCAGGCCTTGGATGTCGGCGCCCGGACCGTTCACCGGATGGCTGACATTGTACATGATCGAGCCGTCCTGGCCGGGCAGCAGGAACGACAGCGGATAGCCGGTCTGGGAGTAGGGCATCACGCTGGTCTGGCTGGTGATGAACGACTTCAGCTTCTTGTAAAAGACGCCGACCGAGAAGAACCCGACGCGGCCGTCATAGAACTCCAGCGAGCCTTCCATCGAGTCCGAGGTGAAGGGCGTCAGATTCGGGTTGCCGGTGCTGATCGTGCCGCCGAACGGGGCGGTGGTCAGGGAGCCGGCGGCGGCCAGGTCGCCCAGGGCCGGGCGGCTGATGTCGCGGTTGGCGCTGAAGCGGGCCACCATGCCCTCATTGATGTCGACGGCGACGTTCAGGGCCGGCAGCACGCCGTCGTACTTGTGCTTGATCGACACCGGCTGGAGGCTGGTCCCGGTGTTCAGCATGCCTTCCGACGTCAGGTCGGTGGAGTAGTAGCGCAGGCCGGCGTTGGCTCGCACGCCCTTGCCCAGGATCGTGGTGTTCAGGTCGTACTGGAGGTAGGYCGCCTGGGTCTCCTCGGTGACGGTGTAGTTCGTGCCGGGGGTGGCGAACTTGGCGCCCAGGGCCTGGAGGTCGCGGACCTGGCCGATCAGCGCGTAGACGGGGTCGACGTCGCCGACGATGTAGCTGCCCAGGCTCTTGAACGGGACTGTCATCTTCAGGGTGTTGGGGATGACGGTGTTGGCCGGGACGTTCTTGAACTCCTTGTCGCTCCACTGGGCGCCGCTGTTGACGAACTTCTTGTACTCGACCCCGCCCTTGAAGCTGGAGGTCTCGTTGGCGGCGAACACGGCGTCGAACTGGGCGTTGGTGTATTCCGAGGAGATGCGGTTCTCCTGGGTGTCCATCCGCATCAGGTCCCACTTGCTGGGATCGGTCAGGCCGGCGTCATAGGTGTTGACTGGCATCTCGGGACGGTMGTCGAAGCTGAACGCGTGGTTCTTGGATTCCAGGAACACCTTGTCGAACACCGGCAGGCTGTAGTCCGACTTCGAGTAGCCCACGAGGCCCTTGAGCAGCAGCTTGTCGGTGGCCTGGTACGAGCCGTTCAGCGCGGTCTGGTAGAACTTGGTCTTGTCCTCCTCGCGGTTGAACTCGCTGCGCAGGTCCACGCCCGTATAGCTGGACGCGATCAGGGTGTTGCCCTGGATCACGGCGCTCTGCATCACCTGGGTGCCCGTGATGTTGCCCGTCAGGCTGTTGATGCCCGAGGTGGCCAGGGCGAAGTTCTGGCGGCTGTTCTCGAGCTGGCTGTACAGGGCGTCGAAACCCAGCTTCAGCTTGTCGCCGGGCTCGTACTGCAGCGACAGGGTGGCGCCCAGGCGTTTGCGGCGGTCGTACCAGGTGGAATAGGTGTCGGCCTGGGGGGCGTAGATGGTCGGGGTGGCGGCTGTCAGCTTGGCCGCGTCGGCGGCGCTGACGCCCGGGCCGATGTTGCCCGGATTGGCGCGGATCGGACCCCAGTTGAAGCTGCGATAGCCGAACTCGTTGGAGTCATTGACGCCGTAGGCCACCGAGGCCAGGGCCCCGAAATCGCCCCAGCGGTTGGAGATCAGGCCGACCACGCGCGGCGTGACCTTGTCGTCGGCGTTGCTGTTCTGCTGGGCCTTGGCTGACAGCACGGCCTTGAAGCCCGGATAGTCGAACGGCTTGGCGGTGGTCAGGAACACCGTGCCGCCGATGCCGCCTTCGTCCTGTTCGGCCGACGACGACTTCTGGACGGTGACGCGGTTGAACAGTTCCGAGGCGAACAGGCTGTAGTCGAAGCTGCGGGTGCGGCTGACGCCGCCGCGGTTGTCCATGCCCGAGGCGGTGTTGCCCAGCACTTCCATGCCGTTCAGCTGGGTGCGGGTGAAGTCGGGACCCAGGCCGCGCAGGGTGATCTGCCGGCCCTCGCCGGAGTCGCGCGAGATGGTCACGCCGGGAATGCGCTGCAGCGATTCCGCCAGGTTCAGGTCGGGGAAGGCGGCGATGTCTTCCGACACGATGACGTCGGTCGCGCCGACCGCGTCGCGCTTGAGGTCGCGCGCGTGGGCCAGGCTGCCGCGGAAGCCGGTGACGATGATCGTCTCGACCTCGTCGGCGCCGGGCTGGGCCGGCGCCGCGTCGGCGGCCATGGCCTGGCCGGCCGCGACGGCCAGCAGGCCGGTCGCCAGCATGGTGGTGGTCATCCAGTTGGATTTGGTGCGCATGGTCTATCCCCGATCGGTCGCCGTCGGGGACCATCCCGAAGCGCCGTCGGGAGGGAGAGTTTGGAGCTGGACGTTCGGGGACCGGGTTTTGTGTGAAGTGTTTTTGACAGGCGCGGTCGCCGGGCCTCGACCGAATGCTCGTCGAGAAGGCGGTAGGAATTATTTCCTACAATCGACCTGATTGGCTTGTGCGGCAACGAAGGTGTAGGAATATTTTCCTTGATGTTGCCGCGCGCCAAAGAGCCTGAACCGGTTCGTCTGTGGCCGTGACGTCGGATTCAAGGGGAGGGGACCCGCCCTTCTCGGCGCTGGCGCTCGCCGTTGCTCCGCCGGCGCGCTGGCCGAGAACGTCGACGATGCCGGCGCCGGCCCCTGGAGGCCTGTGGATAACTTGTGGAAGATCGCTGAGCGATGCGGATCGGTGTTTCGGGGCGTACAGCAGCAAGGCGACGTCAGACGAAAGATCTGAGAGCTCGGACGGCGGAGGCCTTGGCCGCGCGGTTCAGGCGTTTGTCGCGTCAGACGTGACCGCGGTCCTGGCGATCAGACCGATGGCGATGCAACGGCGACGACCGTCCATGCCGCCGGCTCGATCGCCCGCCCGAAGCCTCCAGACAGTCGAGCCTCGCCGGCGCTCACATACAGCAGCGTGTCGCTGGTATCGGCCCGATCAGCGCTCACAGGGCTGCGAAAACGCCCAGGACAGAAGAAACGGACGTCCTGACGGTGGCGGGCCCGTTCGTGGCAATGTATATCGTCTAAGTAATATTATCGGAAATAATAGCTATCCCAATCCTGGCGCGGATTTGGATCGCCACGTCCATGACGCGGGCGTCCGCGCGCCACAGCGGCTGCAGCCGGTTGGGCTGACGGCGAACGGCTGGCCCGCACGCTACGGGCCGGATCGTCTCGAACCGTCCGGAAACGTCAGAACGTCTGCGTCAGGCTCGCCGCCAGGCCGCAAGGTTCCGCCGCATGGGCCCGCGATCCGATCATGGCGGACAGGACGGCCGCGCCGAAGATGATGGCGATGAGTCCTGCGCTTTGCCAGAAGTGCGATGTGTGCATGACGTGCTCCCTCAGCGCTCCACAGACTACGCTTTTCGCGCCGCGGGCCAATCGGGGGGAATCCTGAGACGCGACGCCCGAATTTCGAGCGCCATGGGGCTGAAAACTGCCTTGGTTCGGGGCGTAGTCGACGGTCGAACGACGCTCCGCGAACGTCGCTTGCCATAATGATAGCTTTAGCTACTGTAACCCTCATAAAAACAGTGACGGGGGTATGGAATGCGGAAGCTTCAGGTGCTCGCGGGGGTCGCCGGGATGGCGATGATGGCGGCGGCGGGTCACGTCCACGCCCAGGAGGCGACCGCTCTCGACGAGATCGTCGTCACCGCCCAGAAACGATCGGAAAACCTCCAGGACGTGCCGGTGTCGGTGACCGCCCTCACCGCCGACCAGCTCAAGGACCAGCGCGTGGGCGACGTGCTGGCGCTGTCGGGCCTTTCGCCGGGCCTGCAGATCAAGACCGACGACAACGCCGCCAATCCCCGCATCTTCATCCGCGGCGTCGGGGTCAACGACTTCAATCCGGCCACGGCCAGCGCCGTGGGGGTCTATGTCGACGGGGTCTATGTCGCCTCCCCCCTCGCCCAGATGGCCGGTTTCTACGACCTGCAGCAGGTCGAGGTGCTGCGTGGACCCCAGGGCACGCTCTACGGCCGCAACACCACCGGCGGCGCGATCAACGTCACCACCAAGAAACCGAGCAGCACGCCTGAAGGCGACCTGGCCGTCGACTACGGCCGGTTCAATTCCCTCAACGTCCAGGGCGGCTTTGGCGGGCCGATCGCCGACACCCTGGCCTTCCGGATCGCCGGCCTCTACGACAAGAGCGACGGCTATACGCTGAACCGCCTGACCGGCAACAAGGGCAACGACGCCGACCGCAAGGCCGTGCGCGGCGCCCTGCAGTGGAAGCCCGACGACAAGCTGACGGTCGATGTCTCGGCCAGCTACAGCAAATCCAGCGGCGGCTCGATCCTGACCTACAACCGCTCGCTGGTGGCCCAGACGGCCGAGGCGGCCAGCACGGCCGATCCCGATCCGACCTACGGCTACATCTTCTGCAAGCCGGCCTATTACACGTCCGGCCAGTGCACGAACGTCGCCGGCTACGCCAACACCAGCGACAACAAGTACGAGGGCGATTACCGCTTCGAGGGCAAGGACATCGTCAAGCTGTTCGGTGCGACCAGCGCGATCAGCTACGACTTCGGCGGCGTGACCCTGTTCTCGATCACCGGCTACCAGCAGGCCAAGCGCGACGACTACGAAGAGACCGACGCCAACCCGATCTCGATCTTCGACGCCCGCTACATCGCCAAGCAGGACACCACCAGCCAGGAGTTCCGCCTGCAGTCGAACGGCGCGACCGGCCTGCGCTGGGTCGCCGGCCTCTACGCGGCGCGCGACAACCTCGACAACAACAGCCACTACAACGTCCTGGAGGTCCTGCGCGTCCCGGACCCGGTCAACAACCCGACCGGCATGGACCCGGCCAACAGCGTCGGCGTTTTCGGCTGGCCCCTGCACCAGAAGACCACCAGCTACGCCGCCTTCGGCCAGGTGGACTACGACCTGACCTCGAAACTGACCCTGACTGGCGGCCTGCGCTGGTCGCAGGACAAGAAGACCTTCCACTATGTCAGCGACGTCGACTACGGCCTGCTGACCCTGTTCGAATACGACAACCAGAAGACCTTCAGCTCGATCTCGGGTCGGCTGGGCCTGCGCTACGCCCTGAGCGACGACGCCAATGTCTACGCGACCTACAACCGCGGGACCAAGAGCGGCGGGTTCTTCAGCGGCCAGACGACGGATCCCCGCGATCTGGGGCCCTACAAGGACGAGACGGTCGACGCCTACGAGATCGGGGCCAAGAGCGAGTTCCTCGACCGCCGCCTGCGGGTCAACGTCTCGGCCTTCTATTACGACTACAAGGACCTGCAGGTTTACACCCAGGTCCAGCGCGACGGCCTGCCCGTCCAGCTGTTCACCAACGCCTCCAAGGCGCGGGTCTATGGCGGCGAGGCCGAGATCGAGGCCAGGCCGATCACGGGTCTGAGCCTGACCCTGGGCGCGTCGCTGCTGAGCGCCGAGTACAAGGACTTCCTGTCGTTCGAGGACCCGTCCCTGCCCCCGGCCGACTATTCGGGCAACACCCTGCCCTCGGCGCCGAAGGTCAGCCTGAACGGCGCGGCGCGCTACGAACATCCGCTGGGCGCCGGCGACCTGATCACCCAGGTGGACTTCACCTACCGCAGCAGGGTCTATTACGACACGGCCAACACCGAGCGGCTCAGCGACAAGGCCCGGGCCTTCGTCAACGGCCAGGTCGGCTGTGCCTTCGCCGACGGGCGGTATGAACTGGGCGTGTGGGGCAAGAACCTGGCGGACACCACCAACATCTCGGACATCACCCAGATCGCGGCCTTCGGCTTCGACGTGTTCAGCATGGGTCCGCCGCGCACCTACGGCGTCTATTTCCGGGCTCGCTATTGAGCGCGGCCGAGGTCCAGGCCGGCGACGCGCCGCCGGCCGTGACGGGCGTCTGGATCGGCCAGCCGCCTAGCCTGATCCAGCGCTTGTCGGTGTTCTGGATCGGCCTGGTCGGGGTGCTGTTCCCGGGTGTCGGCCCCCTGCTCCTGGGCGGGTTGGAGGCGGCCGGCCGGTTGACGGCCAACCAGCTGGGCCTGGCCGGCATGGCCGAGCTGGTGGCGATGGGGATCGGCGCGGCGGTGGTCGGCCCGATGTTCGGTCGGAGCCGGCTGCGGCTGGCGGCCGTGACGTGCGGTCTGCTGCTGGCGGCGCTGGACCTGGCCACGACCCGCGTCTCGGGCGACCTGCTGATCCTGGTCCGCGCCGTCGCGGGGCTGCCGGCCGGCGCGATGATCTGGCTGATCACCGGCATGATCGTCCGCTCGCCGCGTCCCGAGCGTTGGGCCGGACTGTACCTGACGATCCAGACCCTGCTGCAGTTGGGCGTCGTGGCCGCGATCGGGGCTTTCGTGATGGGTTCCTTCGGCCCGGACGGCGGCTTCGTGGTGCTGGCCGCCCTCACCGTCTCCGCCGCCCTCGCCGGTCTGGCGATCCCAGGCCTCTACGCGCCCCTGGTCGAGACCGACGACAATCCCAAGGGGCTGCCCAGCGCGCGGGGCTGGATCGCCCTGGCGGCGGTCTTCTGCTTCCAGGCCTTCATCCTGGCGGTGTGGATCTACGCCGAGCCCCTGTCGCGCCAGGCCGGGCATCCGCCCAGCGTCGCCAGCGCGGCCTTCGCCATCTCCCTGGCGGCCCAGGTCGCGGGCGGCGCGACGGCGACGGCCCTGGCCGGCCGGTTGTCGTGGTTCTGGTCGCTGGCGGCGGCGGTGGTGCTGGCCGCCGTCGCCCTGCTGGTGATGGTCAGCCTGCCGTCGGCCCCGGTGTTCCTGGCGGCCGCCACGGTGTTCGGCTTCGTCTGGCTGTTTGCCTCGCCCTATCTTACGCCCTTGGCCATCGAGGCGGATCCCAGTCGTCGGGCGGCCTTGCTCGGCCCTGGAGCCAGCCTGCTGGGATGCGGCGCGGGGCCGTTGCTGGCCTCGTTCATGGTCAGCGGCGCCGACGTGCGGCCGGCGGTCTGGCTGGGCGTGGGGCTGGCCCTGGTCACCCTGGTGATCGTCGCCTTCCTGCACCTGACGCGATCACGCTAAGGGTTCGCGCGGATTGGCCTTTTTCCTCGAAGCGTTCTAGTCCAGGGCAACTGGAACGGAGAAACCGCCATGCCGAAGGCGACGGCCAAGAAGACCGCCGGCCCCGACATCGCGCTGGACGCCAAGCTGCAGCCCACCCAGGCGCGCGGGCAGGACACCTACGAGGTCGTCCTGGCCACCGCCGGCGAGATGCTGGGCGAGATCGGCTTCGAGCAGTTGACCACCAACGCCATCTGCAAGCGGGCCGGCCTGACGCCCCCCGCCCTCTACCGCTACTTCCCGAACAAGTACGCGATCCTCAAGGAGCTGGGCGACCGGCTGATGAAGGCCCAGGACGACAAGGTCTTCGAATGGATCGAGACCGGCGGACTTGAAGGCGACACGGCGGCCGAGCGCATCGAGAAGAACGTCGCGATGCTGACCGAGATGATCGAGATGACGCGCCGGTTCCCCGGCGGCGCGGCGATCGGCCGGGCTCTGCGCGCCGTGCCCATGCTGCAGCAGCTGCGCTTCGCTTCGCGCGACATGGTGGCCGGCCAGTTCGCCGAGATCCTCAAGAGCCGCTATCCGGGCGCGCCGGAGGCCCGGGTGCGGCTGGCGATGCGGATGATGGTCGAGCTGACCTATTCGGCCACCGAGATGGCCGTGGAGGAGCCGGACCAGGACGCCCTGGCGCTCAGCCGCGAGGTCTGCCTGCTGTTCGAGCGCTATTTCGACACCTTCGGCGACCCCTCCCTGGTGCCCTGGAGCGGTGGCTTGCAAGAACGATAGTTTTTACTATCATCACTGCATCGCGGCCATTCCTATCGCGAACGGGGAGATGCGGATGACGGGGTGGAACAACTGGTCGGGCAGCGTGGCGGCCTCCCCTCGCCTGATCGCCAGGCCGCGCACGGCCGGCGAGCTGGCCGCGCTGGTCGGCCAGGCGGGCAAGGTCCGCGTGGTGGGCGCCGGCCATTCGTTCATGCCGCTGTGCGAGACCGGCGACCTGCTGCTGAACCTGTCCGACTATGAGGGCGCGGTCGAGATCGCGGCGGACCGCAAGACCGTCTGGGCGCCGGCGGGCTGGAGCCTCAAGAAGCTGACCGCGGCCCTGTGGGCCGAGGGGCTGTCGCTGATCAATCAGGGGGACATCAATCCCCAGTCCCTGGCGGGCGCCGTCTCGACCGGCACCCACGGCACGGGCGCGGAGCTGGGCAGCCTGTCGACCCAGGCCTGCGGCTTTCGGCTGATGACCGCTGACGGCCGGATCGTCGAGTGCGGGCCCGACCTGAACCCCGAACTCTACCAGGCCCAGCGCCTGTCCCTGGGCCTGCTKGGCGTCGCCGTAGAGATCCGGATCAACGTCATCCCCGCCTATCACCTGGAGGAACGGGTCGAACGCCGGCCGCTGGCGGAGGTGGCCGAACGGCTGGACGAACTGGCCGCCGCCACGCGCCACATGGAGTTCTTCGTCTTCCCCTATTCGGACGACGTGATCTTCAAGACCCTGCACCCCGTGGAGTCGCGCGAACCCGGGCGCCCGGCCCGGGAGGTCGGCGAGGACAGCGAAGCCACCTTCAAGACGATCTGCGACATCTGCGCGGCCGTCCCGTTCCTGACGCCGTCGCTGCAGCGCCTGATGATGCGGATGATGGGCAAGCCCAGCCGTCGCGCCGGCCCGGCCTATGAGATCTTCCCGTCCGAGCGGAACATCCGCTTCGAGGAGATGGAGTACGAACTGCCGCGCGCCGCCGGCCTGCCGACCCTGAAGGCGGCCATGGCCCACATCCGTAAGCGCCGGCTGCCCGTCACCTTCCCGTTCGAGTTCCGGCTGGCGGCGGGCGACGACATCTGGATGAGCCCGTTCAACGCCGGCCCCGGCGCCTCGATCTCGTTCCACCAGTACGCCAGGATGCCCTGGCGGCCGTTGTTCACGGAGATGGAAGCGGTGCTGCGCGACGGCGCGGGCCGTCCGCACTGGGCCAAGCGGCACACCCTGACGACCGCCGACGTGCATCGGCTGTACCCGCGCGCCGGCGACTTCGTGAGCGCCTGCAAGACCTGGGACCCGACCGGCAAGTTCGCCAATACTCACCTGACTCAACTTTTCGGCCTCTAGCGGAGACCGCCACATGACCGACCAAGACCTGCACGCCGGCCTGATCGGGGCCCCCGGCTCGCGCCGCGAGCTCAACACCCCGGTGCTGGTGATCGACAAGCCGGCCCTAGAGCGCAACATCCTGCGCATGGCGCAGTTCGCGGCGGGCAAGGGCGTCAAGCTGCGGCCCCACGCCAAGACCCACAAGAGCGTCGACATCGCCAAGCTGCAGATCGCCGCCGGCGCGGTGGGCCTGTGCTGCGCCAAGATCGGCGAGGCCGAGGTCCTGGCCGACGGCGGAGTGTCGACCGGCCTGTTGATCACCTCGCCGGTGGTCTCCGCGCCCGCCGTCGCCCGCCTGATCGCGCTGAACGGCCGGACCACCGACCTGATGGCGGTGGTCGACAACGCGGCCAACGTCGCGGCCCTGGGCCAGGCGGCGGCCGCCGCGGGCAAGCCGCTGAAGGTGGTGATCGATCTGGATCCCGGCATCCACCGCACCGGCGTCGGCTCGCCCGAGGCCGCCGTGGCCCTGTTCCAGGCGATCCAGGCCGAGCCGGGCCTGATCTATGCCGGGCTGCAGTGCTATTGCGGCATGCAGCAGCACATCGAGAACTTCGCCGACCGCAAGGCCAATCTCGAGGATCGCGGCGCCTATATCCGCTCGGTGATCGAAGCCCTGACCGCCGCCGGCGGCGCGCCGCCGATCGTGTCCGGTTCGGGCACCGGCTCACACCGGATCGACGCGGAACTGGGGATCTTCACCGAGTTCCAGGTGGGTTCGTACGTGTTCATGGACGGCCAGTACCTGGTCTGCGACATCGCCGGCGAGGGGGCGGACGAAAGCCCCTACGAGCCGTCGCTGCTGATCGACGCGCGGGTGGTCAGCGCCAACACCCCGGGCATGGTCACGATCGACGCCGGCTTCAAGGCCCTGTCGACCGACGCCGAGCCGCCCAAGGTGGTCGGCGGCGCGCCGGACGGTTCGCGGTATTTCTTCATGGGCGACGAGCACGGGGCGATCCTGCCGCCGCCGGGTGAGACCCCGCCGGGCCTGGCCGAACGCGTGATCCTGGGCGCGCCGCACTGCGACCCGACCGTGAACCTCTACGACACCTACCACGTGGTCGAGGGCGACACCCTGGTGGCGCTGTGGCCCGTCTCGGCGCGGGGGCGCTCCCGTTAGCGCCTCCCCGGATCGTCGCGAGGAAATGAGGATTTTGGAGGAGCCCGCCTAGGGCAATCCCTCGATATCCACCCTCGGGGCGTCGCGCCCATCCTGCCGGTTCTCCAATGGACCCGGCCGGAGGCAAAGACCCATGAGCGTGTTTCGAAAGTTGCTGGTCGGGGCGGTGGCGGCGCCGCTGGCCCTGGGGCTGGGCGCGGTCGCCCAGGCTCAGACCAAGCCGGCGGCGGCGGCCACCAAGCCCGATCCCGACGCCCTGGCCGCCCTGAACAAGATGGGCGAGGCCCTGCGCGCCTTGAACGCCTTCACCCTCACGGCCGACGTGACCACCGAACAGGTGCTCGATAGCGGCCAGAAGCTACAGTACGGCGGCGACCTGAAGATCGAGGCCCTGCGGCCCAGCGGCTTCAAGATCCACATGGATTTCGACCACAAGGAGCGCGAGATCTACTACGACGGCAAGTCGGTCACGCTGTTCGCGCCCAAGGTCGGCTACTACGCCTCGGTGCCGGCGCCGCCGACCATCGCCGCCACGGTGGCCACGATCAGCGACAAGTACGGCGTCGAGGTCCCGCTGGCCGACCTGTTCCAGCTGGGCGTCGATCCGGCCCTGACGGCCCGCATCCAGTCGGGCTTCGACGTCGGTCCCGAGAAGGTTGGCGGCGTGGCCTGCGAGCACTACGCCTTCCGCCAGGCGGCGGCCGACTGGCAGGTGTGGATCCGCAGCGACGGGCCCGCCCTCCCCTGCAAGATGGTGATCACCACCACCCAGGATCCGGCCCAGCCGCAATACACCGCCGTTATGACCTGGGACGACAAGGCGCCGGCCCAGGCGGCCTACACCTTCAACCCGCCCGCCAACGCCCATCGCATCACCGTCGCCGACCTTTCGGCGTCGGGCGCGACGAAGTGAGGGTCGAGACCATGAACAAGATCCAGCAATACGCCGTCGCGCTGACCGCCGCGGTCGCCGTCCAGGGCCTGGTCGCGCCTGTTCCCGCGTTCGCCGCGGATGTCCTGGCGGGGCAGAGCCTGCTGCCCAAATCGGCCTCGACCGCCGATTGCCAGCGGCGCGGCGGTGGCGGCGGGGGGCATGCGGGCGCGCGTCCGGCGGGCGCCTCAAGGCCGGCCGGCGGCGGTGGCGGCGGCGGAGGCCGGAACGTGCGCGCCAACGCCAGCTCGAACGTCAATCACAACGTCAACGCCAATCGCAACGTCAACCGGAACACCAACATCAACCGGAACGTCAACGTGAACGTCGACAATCACGGCTACCGCGACGGTTGGGACTACCATCCGATCGCCACCGGCGTGGCCATCGGCGCGACCGCCGCCGTGACGGCCGCCGTCGTCGGCTCGGTGGTCTACAGCGTTCCGCCCAGCTGCTCGACCGTGGTGGTCAACGGGATCAGCTATTCGCAATGCGGCAGCACCTGGTACGCGCCGCGCTACTCGGGCACGAACGTCGAGTACGTGGTGGTCAACGCGCCGGGCTGACAGGGCCGCTAGGTCGGCCTGTACATCTGGAATTTCCCCGCCGCGTCGATCCCGAAATAGTCGGCCGGTCCGCCGGCTCGCAGGATCGGTTCGGCGGCCACGGTGTCGTAGACGCCGTCGACCAGCAGCGCCTGGTCGATATGGACCATCACCACCTCGCCCAGGGTCAGCCAGGCGTCGACCGGAGCCCCTTCGGCGTCGGTCAGGCGGATCATCTGCGTCAGGCGGCATTCGAACGCCACGGGGCTTTCGACGACGCGCGGCGCGACGACCCGCTGCGACGGCGCCGCCGTCAGGCCGGCCAGCTCGAACTCATCGACCTCGTGGGCGACCATCGCCGAGGTGGCGTTCACCGCCTGGGCCAGGGGACGTGTGGCCAGGTTCCACACGAACTGCCCGGTCTCCTCGATGTTGCGCACCGAGTCCTTCCAGCCCGTGCTGGAGAACCCGATGATCGGCGGACGGTAGTTGAAGGCGTTGAAGAAGCTGTACGGCGCCAGGTTGCGGACCCCGGCGGCGCTGACCGTCGAGATCCAGCCGATGGGGCGCGGCGCGACGATGGCGTTCAGCGGGTCGTGCTTCAGGCCATGGCCGGTCTTGGGGTCGTAGGAATGGATCGCGGTCATGGACGCCTCGTCTTGCCGACGCCCCTCTTAGGAGGACGCGTCGCAAGCCGCCAGTCGTCACTGCTCGGCGACGGTTTTCCGCTCAGACGTGGTTCTGGTCGACCCGCGCCTCGGAGAGGCTCGACAGCTCGGCCATGATCAGTTGGGCCGCCAGCCAGGCGGGTTCGGCGTCATGGGTCACCTCCCCGCGCTCCAGCATGGCCGCCAGCTTGGCCCTCGCCCGACAGACCCGGCTCTTCATCGTGCCTTCGGGAACGTCGCACATCTCGGCCGCCTGCCGATGGGAGAAGCCGCCCGCTCCCACCAGGATCGTCGCTTCACGCTGCTCGTCGCTCAGGGCGTTGAGGGCGTTGCGAAGGTCGTTGAGCATCAGGGACTGGACCTGGTCGGTCCCGGCCGCCGGGATCTGGGCGCTCATCGCCACGTCCAGGGGCGTCTCCCGCCAGACGCGCCGGCGCTGCGAGTAGAAGTGGTTCCGCGCGATCTTCAGGATCCAGCCCTTGAAGTTGGTGCCGGGCGTGAACTGGGCCCGGTGCTGCCAGGCCTTCAGCAGAGCGTCCTGGGCCAGGTCGTCGCCCCTGGCCATGTCGCCGCACAGGCCGCGGGCGAACGAGCGCAGGATCGGGATGCTCTCCACCACCTGCCGCTTGAAGTMGTCCTCGTCGAGCGGCGGCGGCCGACCGGCGGGCGCCGCGAAGCTGCGGGGTTCGGCGGCGACCTCGGCCTTCGAGCCGCGCCAGCGGGCGGAGGTCTCGAGCAGTTTCTCGGTCGGGCTGCGGTCCGTCATATGGAACTCCGGAAATCAGATGGCGGGATCAGCTTCAGGGGGCCGAGCGTCGGGAAGAAGATCGCGGGGATGAGGCCAAGGTCGATGTCCGTGGGTCAGCCGGCCGGCGGCGCGCCGGGCGGCAGGGTCTTGATCATGTCGGCGACGATGGCGTTCAGCCCGTCCTGGGTGGCGTCCTTCTCGTCGACCCGCTTCTGCGAGATGGCGCGCCAGGCCAGCTTGCCGCTGGCGGTGTCGGTCAGGTCCAGCATCACGGCGCCCTCGGTGTAGTTGATGGCGCGGACGTCGACGTCCATCGGCGCGCCGTACATGCCCCAGCCGTAGCCGCCGATGCAGCCGCGGACGCCACAGGCCATGCCGGGGCCGCCGCCCATGCTGGTGGCCGAGTAGTCGGTCCCGTTCTTGAGGCCGACATGGTAGGAGACCAGCAGCTTGGCCTGGGCCGCATCGACCTGGCGATAGCCCTTGGCGGCCAGGTTGGTGTCGATCGCCGTGCGGATGCGTTCGCGCATGATGTCGTTGTCGACGCGCGGGTCGCCGCTTCCGGTCTGGACGGGCGCCCAGGCGTAGGTCGAGCCGGACAGCGGCGTCGTGCCGGTGAGGACCGAGACCTTTCCTCCAGGGCTTTCGCAGGCCGCCAGAGGCAGGCACGCGGCGACCGCCGCGGCGAGGAGGGCTTTGGTCAAGAACCTGGAGGACATCGTACGGACTCCTGCTCGACTGCGGCGTCCCGTCTTGGGTTTCGCGCGGCGCCGTTCGAACTTTCAGCCCGGCGCGTAGCCGCCTCAATCAGGTGAAACCCTGGCCGTAGGGGGTAATCCCTTGAGTTGAGCGGAGCGTGGCTTCGCGGCAACGGAAAGGCCGGCGGATTTCTCCGCCGGCCCTTGGAAAATTAAGGGTGTCAGGCCGATCAGCCGCCGCCTTGCGCCTCGGCCAGCTTGGCGACCGCGTCCCCGATGGTGAAGGTGTTGGGCTTCTGCACCGGCGGGAAATCCTTGAAGGTCGCCGCGAACTGATCCGCGACCGCCCACGCGCCGTAGATGATGTAGGCGTGGTAGAGGAACCATTCGTAGTAGCTGTTCGAGGTGATGTCGGCGAACTCGTAGGGGTCGGTCCGCAGGTTGAACAGCTTGGGCAGCCGCAGCGGCGTGAAGGGCTCGGCCCAGATGCCCATCGTGCCCTTCAGGCGCTGCTCCATGAACACGGCCTTCCAGTTGTCGTACCGGATGGCCAGGATGTCGCCGTCGTCGCTGATGTAGACGAACAGGTTGCGCGGGCTCTTGTCGACCTCGCCGGTCAGGTAGGGCAGCAGGTTCACCCCGTCGATGTGGTTCTTGTACTGCCGGCCGCAGGCGGTGACGCCCTTCTTGACCTTCTCGACGATGTCCGGCTCGCCGGCCGCCGCCAGGAAGGTCGGCAGCCAGTCGTGGTGCTGGACGATCTCGTTGGAGATCGCGCCGGCCTTGATCTTGCCCGGCCAGCGGATCAGTTCGGGAATGCGGAAGCCGCCTTCCCAGTTGGTGTCCTTTTCACTGCGGAAGGGCGTCATGCCGCCGTCCGGCCAGCTGTTGCGGTGGGGGCCGTTGTCGGTCGAGTAGACCACGATGGTGTCCTCGGCCAGGCCCAGCTCGTCCAGCAGGTCCAGCATCTGGCCGACGTTCTTGTCGTGGTCGATCATGGTGTCGTGATAGGGCGACTGCCAGCGGCCGGCCTGGCCCAGGCTGGACTTCTTCGTGTGCGTGAACATGTGCATGTGCGTCGTGTTCAGCCAGACGAAGAACGGCTTGTCGTCCGCCTGCTGCTTTTTGATGAAGGCGGTGGCCTTCTCGACGAACTCGTCGTCGCAGGTCTCCATCCGTTCCTTCGTCAGCGGGCCGGTTTCCTCGATCTTCTGCTTGCCGACCTTGCCCCAGCGCTCGTGGGTAGTGGGGTCGTCGACGTCGGTGGCCCAGGAATGGATGACGCCGCGCGGGCCGTTCTTCTTCTTGAAGTTCGGGAAGTCGGCGTCCGGATAGTAGTCGTACATCTCCGKCTCTTCCTCGGCGTTKAGGTGGTAGAGGTTGCCGAAGAACTCGTCGAACCCATGGTTGGTGGGCAGCATGTGGTTCAGGTCGCCCAGGTGGTTCTTGCCGAACTGGCCGGTGGCGTAGCCCTGCTCCTTGAGCAGCGCCGCGATGGTCACCAGCTTGTCGTTCATGCCGATCGGCGACGCCGGCGCGCCGACCTTCGACAGGCCCGTCCGCAGGACGCTCTGGCCGGTGATGAACGACGACCGCCCGGCGGTGCAGGACTGCTCGCCGTAGCTGTCGGTGAACATCATGCCTTCCTTGGCGATGCGGTCGATGTTCGGGGTCTGATAACCCATCAGGCCGTGCGAGTAGCAGCTCAGGTTGCTGATGCCGATATCGTCGCCCCAGATGACGAGGATATTGGGTTTTCCTTTGGGCATGATGGTCATCCTGCGGTCGCGCCCCATGACACGGAGCGGCGGAACCTCATCACGCCGCCCGAGCGAGGAGTATCGACGGGACCCCCGGCCCGCGCGCGGGGTTCACCCTAGTCGCGCGGCCGCATTTCATGGAGCGGTCAGGGCTTGGCCGGGAACACCGTCTTCCAGTCGTTCTTCATGCTGACGACCGTCCAGCCGCGGGCGGCGGCCTCGTCCAGGGCCTTGTCCAGCCTGCCGATCTTCGACTGCCGGTCGTAGGCGTATTCGCGGACGGCGTCGTCGTGATGGACCAGGATCTGCAGGTTGGGACGCGTGCTGGAGGCCGAGTACTGCAGCATCTGCAGGTCGCCGTCGGAATTGCCGACCGCCACCAGCGGCTGGCGGCCGATGTGCAGGTCGATGTTGGCGGGCTTGCCTGGGCCGTCGTCCAGGCTGCCCAGCGCGGGCTGGGCGACCAGGACCCCCTTCCCGTCCCGCAGTTCGAACTTGGTGGTCGGCGTCGTGCCGATCACCTGTTCGGGCGGTATGCCGTACGACGCTTCCGCGAAGGTCCGCATGAAGCGGACCTCGCCGCCCGAGACGATGTAGGTCTTGAAGCCCGCGCCGCGAAGATAGGCCAGCAGCTCCAGCTGCGGCTGGTAGGTCAGCGCCGTGTAGGGCGTCTTGAACCGGGGATGGCGGGCCTGGTCCAGCCAGGCCTTGGCCACGGCCTGGTATTCTTCCGTCGTCAGGCCGGCCTGGGTGGCGAGCACCGCCTCGAACAGGTCCTTCTCGCTCAGCTTGGCGATCGCCGCCTGGTCGCGACCGGCGATCGCGGCGATGGCCGGCTTCTGCCGCAGCGATGGATCCTTGGCGACCATGTCGCCGATCCGCTCCAGGGCAAAGGCGAACTGGAAATAGATCGGCTGTTCGGCCCACAGCGTGCCATCGTTGTCGAACACGGCGATCCGCTCGTCCGGCGGCACGAAGTCGGGGCCCTGGCGGGTGACCCGCGCGACGTAGCCGGTGATCGCGGTCTTGGCGGGCCCGGCGTTCCACGAGGGCAGCGGATCGGCGGGCGCCGCCGGGCTCGGCGTGGCGATCAGCGCCCACGAGGCGGCGAGTCCGGCGAGGATGGTTCTGCGCGTGGAAAGGAACATGACGCCTCCCGGACCGGTGGTCCTGACTAGAAGAACTTCAGCTGAAGGATGGGCAGGTTGGCGACCAGCAGGCCGCTGACCAGGCAGACCACGAACGCCAGCGCCACAAGGACGCCCTTGATCGTGATCGACTTGAACGTCTGGCCGATGCCGCCGAAGAACAGCGCTACGGCCAGCAGCACGGTGGCGCGCACGAAGCGGTCGCCGATGTCGTTGTCCCTCTGTCCCTGGGCGAACAGGTCGTCGGCCTGCTTCTGCAGCCGCTGGGCCTGGTCCAGGCGGGCCGAGCGGTATTCGGGCATGACGAACGGAGACGCCGGCGCGGCCGGGTCCGTCAGGGGACCGGTCTTGGTCCAGGCCTCGAAGGCGGTGGCGAACTCGGGCCGGAAGCGCTGCCGATAGAAGGCCTGGAGGGCGGGTTCGTCCTGGGCGGCGGCGTTGAGCCAGCCCTGGAACATCAACAGGTCCGCCGTCTGCAACTGTCCGCCCGCGGTGACCGCGGCGGTGGCCTGGGCGCGCGCGGCCCCGGCCTGAGCGTAATGGGACGCCTGCTCGCCGTCCCACAGTGCCGCCTGGAAGCCGACCCAGGAGGTCATGGCGGCGGCCAGCGAGATCACCACGGCGGCCGAGACCTCGACGAACCAAGCGCGGTCGAACCGTTCGCTCATGCCGGCGCCCTCGCCTCTTCCGACGCCGGGTCGACGGCGGCCCGAACCAGGGTTTCCACCATGCGGACCGCGATGCGGAGCCTTGAACGGAACGCGGCGGCCGGCTTCGCGGAGCCGGCGCATTCCCGCAGCTGCAGCTCCATGCACGACCTCGGGGGTGACTGGCTTCGAGGGGCGTTAGCAAAGGGCCTTTGCCGCGCCCGCGCTATCCGGCGAAGCGCCGAGGCGCTCGGGGTGAAACCAGCACGGATGGTCGGATCGGTAGGGAATCTTCCCTTCGAGCCCCGGGGGATCGCCTGATCGATCAGCGTCCCCGCCCATGATCACTTTTAAAATCTCGCGGCGAGGGTGGGCCATGCGGACTTGCGCGCCCGCCTTCGACGTCGACGGCCGCTGGGGCCGAAGGGGAGCAGGATGACGCATCTCGACGGTACCGCTCCCTCCCCCAAGGTCTGGCGCAGGCCCCTGCGCGAAGCGATGGTCTGGATTCCCGGCGGCGTGTTCACCATGGGGTCCGACGATCACTATCCGGAGGAGCGGCCGGCCCGCCGGGTCGCCGTCGACGGGTTCTGGATCGACCCCCATCCGGTCACCAACCGGCAGTTCGCCCAGTTCGTGAACGACACGGGCTATGTCACCTTCGCCGAGCTGCCGCCCGATCCGAAGGACTATCCCGGCGCCGATCCGGCGCTGCTGGTGGCCTCCTCGATGGTGTTCACCCCGCCGCGCGGCGCGGTCGATCTTCGACATCACCTGCAGTGGTGGGCCTTCGTGCAGGGCGCCGATTGGCGCCACCCGTACGGTCCGGCGAGCGACCTCCAGGGGCTGGGCGACCATCCGGTGGTGCATGTCGCCTGGGTCGACATCATGGCTTACGCCGCGTGGGCGGGGCTCGAGATCCCGACCGAGGCGGAATGGGAGCTGGCGGCGCGCGGAGGGCTGGACGGCGCCGAATACGCCTGGGGCGACACCTTCCTGCAGGACGGCCGGCACATGGCCAACACCTGGCAAGGCGTGTTCCCGCACCAGAACACCCTGGACGACGGCTGGGCCAGGACCTCGCCGGTCGGCGCCTATCCGCCCAACGACCATGGCCTCTACGACATGATCGGCAACACCTGGGAATGGACGGCGGACTGGTGGTCGACGCCCGACGTGCAAGGCGGCGCGCCCCGTTGCTGCGCGGCCAAGAACCCGAGAGGCGGATCCGAGGAGGGCAGTCGCGAGGCCGGGGGGCTTCCGATCCCCCGGAAGGTCCTGAAAGGCGGTTCGCACCTGTGCGCGCCGAGTTACTGCAAGCGCTATCGGCCGGCGGCGCGGCACGCGCAGCCGATCGACACCTCGGCGTCGCATGTGGGGTTCCGCTGCATCGTCAGATCCCGCGCCTGAGCCGCTCGGAGGCGACCATGACCAAAGTCCCTTTACCGAGTTGGTCCGACACCTCGCCGAGGCGGAAGATCCTGGACTTCGTGGCGCGGGTCACCCGACCCGGCGGCCGCGACTACGTAGCGCCCGCGGACCGTATCGCCGTGTTCGACAACGACGGCACGCTGTGGGTCGAGCATCCGCTCTACGCCCAGGGCATGTTCGCCCTGGACCGCGCCAAGACCATGGCGGCGTCGCATCCCGAGCTTGCCGCCAAGCCGGTCTTCCAGGCGTTCGTCAACCAGGACATGCCGGCGCTCGCCGCGTGCGGAAAGCAGGCGGTGGTCGAACTCCTGCTGCACCTGCACGCCCACGCCACCGAGGAGTCGTTCGCGCTGGAGGTGGCGACCTGGCTGACCGAGGCCCGGCACCCCCGTTTCGACCGGCCCTACCCCGCCCTCGCCTATCAGCCGATGCGCGAACTTCTGGCCTATCTGGCGGCCAACGACTTCCGCAACTTCATCGTCACCGCCGGCGGGATCGACGTCGTCAGGATGTTCAGCGAGCAGACCTACGGCGTGCCGCGCGAGCGGGTGATCGGCTCCAGCGGCAAGACGGAGTTCCGCCTGAACGGCCGTCGCGGCGAAATCCGCAAGCTGCCCGAGCTCCAGTCGTTCAACGAATACGCGGAGAAGCCGGTCAATATCGCCCTGCACATCGGCCGACGGCCGATCCTGGCGTTCGGCAATTCCGACGGCGACCTGGCGATGCTGGAATACACCGCCTCGGGTCCGGGGCGGCGGCTGCCGATGCTGCTGCATCACGACGACGCCGAGCGCGAATACGCCTACGACAAGGACACCCATGTCGGGAAACTGGACGTGGCCCTGAGCACGGCGATCGAGCGCGGCTGGACGGTCGTCAGCATGAAGGATGACTGGGCGCGTCTGTTCCGCGACAAGACCCTCTAGGCGCTGGACGAAACAACGGCCCGTCGACGGGAGTCGACGGGCCGTGATGCGCCGTTCCGGCTGTGATCAGCCGCCCTTGCGGGCCGCCTTTTCGGCCGCATTGGCTTCCGACCGGGTGACGAAACCGTCGTGGTTGGTGTCGAACGTGGCGAACCTCGGGCCGTAGTAGGCGTCGATCTCCGCCGGGGTGACGAAGCCGTCCTTGTTGGTGTCGAGGGTGCCGAACAGCCCGGCCTTGCCGATCTTCGGCCAGCCGTCGACGCCTTCGTCGCGAACCTGCGCCTTCACCAGCTCCGCGCCCTTGGTCCATTCGGCGTTGCTGAGCTTGCCGTCCTTGTCCTTGTCGGCCCGCATCAGGAAGTTGCGACGGCTGTCCTGATATTCCTTCTGCGTCACCTTGCCGTCCTTGTTGGCGTCGGCGAGCAGTTGCTGGGCGTTCGCGGCGGACGCCGAGAGCAGCGCCACGGCGGTGATGAGAACCAGTCTACGCATCATACAAGCCTCCAGGGGGAATGGGGCCTCGGCCCCGGGGAAAGCGGATGGTGGCGTGGCGGGGTCGTCGCGTCGGGACGCGCGCCGGCCATCAGAAGGCCTCGCCGACATAGAAGTAGAGGGCCGACGTGCCGTCCCCGACGGCGTAGTCGACGCTCATGTTGAGGTGGTACTTAGTGGACGCCTCGAAGCGGACGCCGATCCCGGCCGCCGGCAGCAGGTCCTTGGTGTTGAACTTGGCGAACTCGGGCGCCACTTCGCCGACCCCGGCGAAGGCCACCGCGCCGAAGCGCCCGTAGATCTTGCGCCGGACCTCGGCCTGGACCGCGAACATGGCGTGGTCCCGATACTGGCCGGCGGTGTAGCCGCGCAGGTCGTTGCTCTGGCCGTAGTTGCACAGATCGTAGAACGGGCCGCCGTCGGTGGACCGGCACACCGATCCGCGCCAGGCCACGACGGTCTTGTCATTGACGTCGTGATAGCCGTTCACCGCCGCGGTGAGGCGCGAATAGTCGAAGTCGCTGCCGAGGGCGTCGGACGACACCAGCCACTGGCCGCTGGCGTAGGTCCCGGACCGTGGGTAGTACTCGCTGTCGCGGGTGTCGTATTCGACGGCGGGGCCCAGCTGCGAGACCGTGCTCTGCAGTTCGATGTCGGGCAGCTCGAACTGCGGCAGGAGGCTCGTCGTTTTGAACGTCGAGTCCATCTTGATGTAGCGGAAGCGCAAGCCCGCGTGGACGTGCTGCTTCACATGCATGAGCCCTTCGAGGATCGCGCCGCTGGTCTTCTGTTCCAGTTCGATCGATCGCCCGTCGGAACCGGCGTCCGAGCCGATACCGAAATAGTCGACGTTGAACACCCCGGTTCCGGCCCCCGCGGTGACTCGATACTTGTCGCCGCCCAGATAGGCCTTCTGGAAGGCGGCCACCGCCCAACTCTTGCTGTCGGTGTAGAGACCGCCGACGCCGCTGGTCCATGGGCGCGCGGAGCCGCCCGGCTTGTAGAGCGCCAGTCCCACCACCCCCAGCCCGCTGCCGATGGCGGGATTCGACATGGGGATCGGCATGACCACGAAGCTGGGCTTCATGCTTCCGACCTGTTCGGCCGGCGTTTGCAGGCTGGTGGCGGAGGTCTCGATGTCCTGCGCCCATGAGATAGCCGGCGAAGCGATCAGAATTCCGCAAAGGAGCAGGCTTCGCATGACGGACCGCCTTCAACACTATTCCGTCAACTTTGGGCGCTGGTCAGAGCCGAACAATCAGGTGAAGTCCTAGGCCCCCTTGTGGAAGCCCCAGTATTTGCCGGATGGATTGCCCCAAGCGCCAAACCATCGGGGGATTTAGGGAGGGCGACTAAGGGTTTTACCGGGTAGATTCTAGTGACCGAGCGCTGCAACCGTGCTTCCCGGGTAGAGGGAAGAGCTGTCAAAATGACTGGAGTCGCCACGGCCTTCACCGGGACGGCGCTTGTTGTCGGGGGGAATGGATGTTTCGCCGAGGTTCGCGGCGGAAAACCCCCAGCGTTCAGCAGGGCGTTGATCGGGCCGATCGCGTTGGCGAACCCTTATTTCCCCAATCTTTTCACCGCAATTCCATGTGCGACCAGAACGGTTGGGGATGGGGCGTTTTGCAACCTCTCGCGGAAAATTCAGCGAGCATTTCGTCCAAAAGCAGACAATTATAATGCGAATTACTAGCGGAGCGGGAATCGAAGATGCCCTTGCCTAGCGCACCAACCATCCTGCTTGCCGACGATCACTCGATCGTCCGGGCCGGGCTGCGCGAGGCGTTGGAGTCGCAACCCGGCTGGACCATCTGCGGAGAGGCCTCCAACGGACGCGACGCCGTGCGCCTGGCCAAGGAGCTGGTTCCGGACGTCATGATCCTGGACATCAGCATGCCCGACCTCAGCGGGGTCATCGTCGCCCGCGACGTGCGCAAGCTGAAGACCCACACCGAGCTGCTGATCTTCACCATGCACGACAGCGAGCAGCTGGTGCGCGAGGTGTTCAGCGCCGGCGCGCGGGGTTTCGTGCTCAAGTCGGCCTCGACCGACAACATCATCGCCGCCGTGGCCTCGCTGCTGAACCACAAACCCTACTTCTGCCCCGGGATCACCGACGCCGTGCTGCGCGGCTATCTCTCGCCCGGCGGGCACGGCCTGGGCGAAGTCATCGAAGGGTCGGAGACCCTGAC
This sequence comes from Caulobacter sp. 05T431, assembly GCF_056665975.1. NCBI lineage: Bacteria > Pseudomonadati > Pseudomonadota > Alphaproteobacteria > Caulobacterales > Caulobacteraceae > Caulobacter > Caulobacter sp. 05T431. The sequence goes on from NZ_JBFTKU010000014.1 coordinate 89,051, forward strand.
GACGCGCGAACTGCTGATCGTCCAGCTGCTCGCCGAGTCCCGCAGCAACAAGGTCATCGCCTCGATGCTCGACATCAGCGTCAAGACCGTCGAGAGCCACCGCGGCAACATCATGCGAAAGCTGGGCGCCCATTCGCTGGCGGACATCGTGCGCTACGCGATCCGCAACAAGTTGATCGAGGCCTAGCGATCCATCCCGAGGCTCCGCTGAATGCACACGGGCAAGCGCATGGCCGGCGGGTTCGACCCGGCGTTCTTCGAGTCCGCCCTGGACGCGTTCACGGCGAACGTCGCGGTCGTTGACCGAACCGGCGAGATCCTGGCGGTCAACGACGCCTGGGTTCAGTTCCTGGTCCTCAACGAGGTCAAGGTCGTCGACCACTGCATAGGCTGCAACTATCTCGGCTTCTGCGATCGGCTGGGCACGCCGGGCGGTGACGCGGTGGCGGCCGGCCTCCGCGCGTTGCTGGCGGGAGGGGACGGCCCCTTCCGGCACGAATACGTCATGCCGCTGGACGCCGGGCCGCGCTGGGTGAAGCTGTCGGCGGTGCGGGTCGGGCGTCCGGAGCAGCCCTTCCTGATCGTGGCCCACGAGGACATCTCGATCCAGCGGCGGGCCGAGATGGGTTTGCGGGAAGCCACGGCGCGCCTGCTGCTCGCCGAAGACGCCGAACGGCGGCGCATCGCGCGCGAGCTGCACGACAGCACCGCTCAGCATCTGGCCGGCGCCAAGCTGATGCTGCGGCGCCTGGACGCCAGGGATCCGGCCGGCACGAACTCGGTCCGCGATGAGGTGTCGGGGCTGCTGTCCAACGCCTTGGACGAAATCCGCAGCTTCGCCTACCTGCTCCATCCGCCGGCGCTGGAGCACCTGGGGCTGGCGGCGGCGATCCGGCAGTTCGCGACCGGGTTCTCGCGGCGCGCCGACGTGGCGGTGACGATCGACATCCCGGACGACTTCCCGCGGCTGTCCCACGCCACGGAGATCGCGCTGTACCGTGTGGTGCAGGAGGCCCTGGCCAACGTCCACAGCCATTCCGGCAGCCAGCAGGCGCTGGTCCGGCTGAGGATCGCCGGCGAGATGGTGCTGCTGGCGGTGCGCGATTTCGGCTCCGGCCTGCCGCCCCGGCGCGACAGCGCGTCCGGCGTCGGGCTCGAAGGGATGCGGCTGCGCCTCGAGTTCCTCAAGGGCCACCTGACGCTGCGCAACGCCGAACCGGGCCTGGCGCTGGAAGCCTGGGTGCCGCTCCTGCCCGAGGGCGAGGACTGATCTGACAAAGGGGGCGTGGGAGAGCCGGCCCGACACATGCGTCGGGACATGTGGGCCGGCTCTCGACCCGCAACCACGGCCGCGCTCTTGGGGGATGAGCGAACCGGAGCTTGCCAAGGGAAATCGGGGGTGACGCCTTGACGCGCGAGCAGGTCCAGATTGCCGCCGCGCCGGCGCGAGCGCCATCAGGTCAAACCCTAGGAAGAGGCGCGAAAACCCTTATGAGCGTAGGAACCGCTCAGGCTAGGTGGACCGAGCTCTTGATCGCGGTGGTGGCGGCCTGCTTCTGACGGGCGCGGTCGATGGCGTCGTCGAGCAGCTTCAGGAACTCCGACTGCATCTGCATCGACTCGACATCCGACGCCCTCACCCCGTCCAGGGTCGACTGTCGGATTTCTTCGAGCTGCTCGAGCGAAAGCGCCGCGCAAAGGCGGAGGCTGAGGAACTGCAGCGCGGCGACTCGGATCTCAAGATTTGTCATCGGCATGTCGCTGAGGAGGCAGGGCGCCAACGGATACGGATGGAACGCGGTCGGGTCTTGGCGATGGATCGACGGTAACCATGGAGATCAAGCTGCGCCACGACCGACTCCCCGTAGGCGAATCCCAGGACGACATCAGAGTAGAACGGGCGAAACGTTATTTCGGTCGTTCCAAGTGCCAATTAGTGCGGCGGAGCGGCTGGAAAGGCGAAGCGGCCAGCCGACCCGTCGTGAAATTCTCCCGGCCTCGAGCGAATGGCGCGCGACGCTCGCGATGCCATCCTCGCCACGCGGGGACCGCGCGACAAACACATAGCGTAATGCGTGGGATGTTTCTTCAGGACCGTCCACCCTTATCAGGGCGTCCCGAGCGATCTGAAATCAGGCGAACCCCGCTTCGACACCCGGAAAACGACCTACTAAGTGATAGGGGATTAGGGTTTTCGCCAAACTGTGGGGATTGCGCCACGGGGGCGCGCGGCCGGGCGGCGGTCCTCAGAGCTCGGCGGCGGCCTCGGTCGCAAGGCGCATGAGCCAGGCGACCGGGCCGGTTTCGCTCTCGCCGCCCCGGATCACCGCGCCGAACTGGGCCGGTTCGGGGTGGCGACTGGGCTCCACAAGGACGACGGCGCCGCGATCGGCGGCCAGGGTGGCCAAGCGTCTGGGCAGCAAAGCCGCCATGTCGGTCTGGCTGACCATCACCAGGGCCGAGGACGCGTCCGGCACGGTCACGGGCCCCTTCAGCCCGCGCGTCGACGGCAAGGCGTAGTCGTCGCTCCAACTGGTGATGCGCCTCAGGCCCAGTTCGCGCCGCGATCCCCGCCGCATCTCCTCGTTCTCCTGACCGCCGGAGACGACCAGATAGGGAACCTCCGCCAGGGCCTGCGGCGAGATCCCGTTCGCGCCGGCCGCCAGGGCCACGGGATGGTCGACGCGGATCACCCAGACGCCGGTCTCGGTGAACAGCGGCTTGTGGAGGAAGCGCGGCGCGACATGCTCGAAGCCGCCGATMACCATGTCCAGCCGGCCGTGGTCGAGGTCCTCGGCCAGGGGGCCTTCGATCCCGCGGATGCGCAGCTTCACGCCGGGCGCCTGGCGCTGCACGCGCCGGACCACGCCCGGCAGCAGCACCGAGCACAGATAGGCGCTGGCGCTGATGTGGAAAGTGCGTTGATCGACGGCGGGATCGAAGCGCGAAGCCGTGACGGCGGCCTCCAGCAGCTTCAGGGCCGCGCGGACCGGTCCGCCCATCTCGACGGCGCGGGGCGTCGCCTGCAGACCGGAGGGGCCCCGCACGAACAGCTCGTCGCCCAGCGACAGGCGCAGGCGGCCCAGGGCGTGGCTGATCGCCGACTGGGTCAGGCCCAGCTTTGAGCCAGCTCGCGTGGCGCTCTCCTCCTCCAGCAAGGCGTCGAACACCCGCAGAAGGTTGAGGTCTAGGGTCCTGAAATGCGTGTCATTCATGATATCCGTGACGGAATATCATTTTGCTCATGACCTTGGGAGTCCTATCTCCTGGTCAAGGTAAGGCCCTCCCCGGCCCTTCCCCTTAAACCGTAAGAGATTTGCGGCTGGCGCGCGCGCCGGCCGCTTGGGCGTGGAGTATTGCGTGAGCGACGCGGAAGGCTATCAGGCGATCGCCGAGGTCGAGGAAGACGCGGCCCGGAAGCGCCAGGAGCGGACCCTGGGCCAGAAACTGCGCTGGCCGCTGATGATCGGCGTTCCCGTGGTGATCCTCGGCGTTGTCGGGTTCTTCGTCCTGACCGGCGGCAAGTTCGAGACCACCGACGACGCCTATGTCCAGGCGGCGCGCGCCGCCATCAGCCCCAGCGTGGCGGGACGGGTGGTCGAGATCGAGGTCGGCGAGAACCAGGCGGTCAGGAAGGGCCAGGTCCTGTTCCGTCTCGATCCGTCCGACTTCCAGGTCGCGGTCGCCCAGGCGGAGGCCGCCCTGGCCGCCGCGCGCTTCGAGACGCAAGGGTCGCGGGCCGTCTACGACCAGCGCAACGCCGACCTGGCCGCCGCCCAGGAGACGGTCGCCTACACCGAGCGCGAGGCGGTCCGTCAGCGCGACCTGGCCGCCGCCGGCGTCGCCACCAAGGCCCAGGCCGACGAGGCCGCCCACGCCGCCGAACAAGCCCGCCGCCAGGTCGCGGTGGTCCGCCAGCAGATCGCCTCGGCCCTGGCCGACATCGGCGGCCGCGTCGACGTCGCGACCGATCGCCAGCCCAAGGTCATGCAGGCCCAGGCCGCCCTCGACCGCGCCCGGCTGGACCTGTCCTACACGACCATCGTCGCCCCCGCCGACGGCGTGGTGACCAAGGTCGAGCAACTTCAGGTCGGCAACCGCGTCGCCGCCTCCCAGACCCTGTTCTGGCTGGTCTCGGGCCGGCCGTGGATCGAGGCCAACTTCAAGGAAGACCAGTTGGCCCACATGCGCATCGGCCAGCCGGCGACGATCAAGATCGACGCCTACGACCGCGTGCTGAAGGCCCACGTCGTCAGCTTCAGTCCGGGCACCGGCTCCAGCTTCGCCCTGCTGCCGCCCGAGAACGCCACCGGCAACTGGGTCAAGGTCGTCCAGCGCCTGCCCGTGCGCCTGGCCCTCGACGAGAACGTCCCGCAGCTCAGCGCGGGCCTGAGCGCCAAGGCCAAGGTCGACGTCCGCTCGGCCCAGGGTTCCGGCAAGGGCGACGGCTCGAAATGACCGGCGCCGGCAACGGCAAGGGCGACGCGGCCAACCGGGTCCCGATCACGATCGCCGTCATGCTGGCGACGATCATGAACTCGCTGGACACGACGATCGCCAACGTCGCCCTGCCGCATATCCAGGGCAGCGTCTCGGCCTCGGCCGAACAGATCACCTGGGTGCTGACCTCCTACATCGTCGCCGCCACGATCATGACCCCGCTGACCGGCTTCTTGGCCGATCGCATCGGGCGCAAGATGGTGTTCCTGGTGTCGATCGCCGGGTTCACGGCGGCGTCGATGCTGTGCGGGATCGCCGGCAGCCTGGTCGAGATCGTGCTGTTCCGCCTGCTGCAGGGCCTGTTCGGCGCGGCCCTGATCCCTCTGTCGCAAGCCGTGCTGCTGGACATCAACCCGCCCGAGAAACACGGCTCGGCCATGGCCATCTGGGGCGCCGGGGCGGTGCTAGGGCCGATCCTGGGCCCGGCCCTGGGCGGCTGGCTGACCGACAATCTGAACTGGCGCTGGGTGTTCTTCATCAACCTGCCGATCGGCATCCTGGCCTTCGCCGGCGTCTTCCTGTTCCTGTCCGAGAAGAAGGGCGCCGAGAAGCGCCGGTTCGACGTGCTGGGCTTCGCCAGCCTGGCCCTGGCGATCGGCGGGTTCCAGATGATGCTGGACCGCGGCCCCAGCCAGGACTGGTTCGGGTCCAGCGAGATCTGGGTCTATCTGATCGTCGGGATCATCTCGCTGTGGATCTTCGGCGTGCAGCTGGCGACGGCGAAGAAGCCGTTCGTCGACCGCGCCCTGCTGGCCGACACCAACTTCGTCACCTGCTGCGTGTTCGGCTTCTTCATCGGCATCCTGCTGTACAGCGTCCTGGCCCTGCTGCCGCCGATGATGCAGAACCTGCTGGGCTATCCGGTGGCCTTCACGGGCCTGGTCAGCATGCCGCGCGGCATCGGCTCGTTCCTGGCCATGTTCGCCGTCGGCCAGCTGATCGGGCGGATGAGCATCAAGCTGATCCTGCTGATCGGCCTGTCTGTCAGCGCCGTGTCGCTGTGGATGATGACCCAGTTCAGCCTGAGCATGGACACCCACCTGATCATCGTCTCCGGGTTCCTCTCGGGCGTCGGGACCGGCCTGATCTTCGTGCCGCTCAGCACCATCGCCTTCGCCACGGTCAAGCCGCAGCACCGGGCCGAGGGCGCGGGCCTGTTCACCCTGATCCGCAACATCGGCTCCGCGGCCGGCATCTCGATCATGCAGGCCCGCTTCGTCAGCGGCATCGAGACCCACCACGCGGTGCTGATCACGCACGCGGGGCCCGACAATCCGCTGTTCCAGGCCTATGCGCCGCAGGTCTTCGCCACGATCGAGGGCATGGCCCGGTTCAACGGCCAGATTACCAAGCAGGCCTCGATGCTGTCCTACATCGATGATTTCCAGCTGATGCTGGGCATCACCATCCTCTGCGCTCCCATGATCCTCCTGATGCGAACCCCGAAGAAGAAGACGCCGGGGGAAGAGACCGTCCATGTCGCCGAACACTAAGCCTTCGAGATCGGGGCGCCTCGCCGCCCTCGCCGCCTCCGTCAGCCTGGCCGTTCTGGTCGGGGCCTGCACGACCGTCGGTCCGGACTTCGCCCGCCCCGACGCGGCTGGGGCCTCGGGCTACGCCGCGCCGGGCGAGGCCGCCCCGGCCGAGGCCCGTCTCGACGCCGCGCCCGTCGCCGGCCCCTGGTGGACGGCCTTCGGCTCGCCCGCCCTCGACGCCACGATCCGCCAGGCCCTGGCCGACAGCCCCACCTTGGCCGAGGCCGACGCCACGCTGCGGCAATCCCAATCCGCCCTGGCCCAGGCGCGCGGCGCGGCCGGTCCGCAGGTCGACGCCACGGCCGGGGTGAACCGCGAGCGCGCCAACCTCCAGGCCTTCGGCTTCACCAGCTTCGGCGACGTCAAGCTGGAGAACCCGACCTTCAACCTCTATTCGGTGGGCGGCGCCGTCGGCTACGACCTCGACCTGTTCGGCGGGAACAGGCGCCGCATCGAAGGCGCGGCGGCCCGGGCCGAAGCCCAGGCCCGACGCAGCGACGCCGCCTATCTGGCCCTGACGGCCAATGTCGCCCTGCAGGCCCTGACCATCGCCACCCTGAACGCCCAGATCGAGGCGGTGAACCAGATGATCGCCGCCGACCAGGCCAATATCGACCTGGTCCACCGCGCCAACATCCTGGGCGGCTCGACCGCCACGGCGCGGGTCTCGGCCCAGAGCCAGCTGGAGCAGGACCGCGCCCTGCTGCCGCCGCTGCAAGGACAGCTGGCCGCCGCCCGCCACGCCCTGGCCGTGCTGGTCGGCCACGCGCCCGCCGACTGGACCGCGCCGGACTTCTCCCTGGCCGAGCTGAACCTGGCCGCGCCCGTACCGGTCGCCCTGCCCTCGGCCCTGGTCCGCAAGCGCCCCGACATCCTGGCCGCCGAGGCCGATCTGCACGCCGCCACCGCCGATATCGGGGTGGCGACGGCCGACCTCTATCCGAACGTCAAGCTGACCGCGTCGCTGACCCAGGGTTCGCTGAACCCGTCGGATTTCTTCTTCTACGACGCCACCGCCTGGAGCGTCGGCGGAGGGCTGACCGCGCCGATCTTCAACGGCGGCGCCCTGAAGGCCCGCCGGCAGCAGGCGCGCGAAGCGGCCGTGGCCTCGTCGGCTCGCTACCAGCAGACGGTGCTGACCGCCTTCGCCCAGGTCGCCGACGCCCTGTCGGCCCTGAACGCCGACGACGCCGCCATCGCCGCCTACGGCCGCTCCGAAGCCCAGGCCGGCGAAAGCCTGCGCCTGGCCCGCGTCGCCTACGACAAGGGCGGCGGCACGCTGCTGGAGGTGATCGACGCCCAGCGCCGGGTCCACGAAATCCAGGCCTCGAAGGTGCGCGCCCAGGGGCAACGCCTGGCCGACGCGGTGCGCCTGTTCGCGGCGTCCGGCGCTGACTGGCGGAGCGCGGCGACCTAACTGACCAAAATCCATATTTGGTCAGGCCAATTGCTTGTGCGCGCGGTCCAGCCCGCTATGGTGCGGCTCGAAGCGACGCCGACTCCAGAGTGCGTCGAGGCGTCGGGAGATCGGTGAATGCGCGCGAAAACGGCTGTCGTCGGCCTTGCGGCCCTGTTGTCGCTGGGCGTCGCCGTCCAGGCCTCGGCCGCCGAGCCCGTGGTCCCCTCCGCGCCGGCCGGCGTCTGCAAGGGCGATGACGGGACCGCCGCCGCGTTCGGCGGCCGCCGCCTGTTCCGCTGGAGCCCGCAGGCCCTGCGATATGCCAAGGCGCACCGGACCGATCCGGCGATCGCGCCCGCCTATGCCGCGGTGATCAAGCGCGCCGACGCGGCCCTGGCCGGCCCGACCTATACCGTCGTCGACAAGACCCGCACCCCGCCCAGCGGCGACAAGCACGACTACATCTCGATGGGCCCCTATTGGTGGCCCGATCCCACCAAGCCGAACGGCGAGCCCTATATCCGCCGCGACGGCGAGTTCAATCCCGAGCGGTCCACGAACGAATTCGACGTCACCGACCTGGACGCCATGAGCGCCTCGGTCGAGGCCCTGTCGCTGGCCTACTGGTTCACTGACGACGCCCGCTACGCGACCAAGGCCGCCCAGCTGCTGCGCGTCTGGTTCCTGGATCCGGCCACCCGGATGAACCCCAACACCAAGTACGCCCAGGGCGTGCCGGGCCGCACCACGGGCCGGGCCGAGGGCGTGCTGGACACCTATCGCCTGCTGCGGGTGATCGAGGGCGTCGGGCTGCTGGCGCCGTCCAAGGCGCTGTCGGACGCCGACCAGAAGGGCCTGGAGCGCTGGTTCGCCGATTACACGACCTGGATGCGCACCGATCCGAACGGGCGCGAGGAGCAGGCGGCCGCCAACAACCACGGCATCTGGTTCGACTACCAGTTGGCCGGATTCTCGCTGTTCGCCCGCCAGGACGAGGTGGCCCGCCAGGTGGTGGCCGAGGCCGGCGCGCGGCGGATCGCGACCCAGATCGCGCCGAATGGCTCGCTGCCGCTGGAGCTGACCCGCACCCGCGCCCTGCACTACAGCTATTTCGCCCTGGAAGCCCTGGTCGGCACGGCGCAGTTCGGGCGGTGCGTGGACCTGGATCTCTGGCGCTACCAGACCGCCGATGGCCGCGGCCTGCGCGCGGCGTTCGATTTCCTGGCGCCCTATGTCGGCCGGGAGGCCAGCTTCCCCTATCCGGAGCTGAAGCCCGAGGACGCCTCATCCGAGGCCCTGCCGCTGTTCGCCGCCGCCTCGGAAGCCTATGACGACAAGGTATTGGCCGAGAAGGCGCAAGCGCTGGCCCAGCGCTATCCGGCCAGTCTCAGCCGCCTGGTGGCCGCGCCGAAACCCTGAGGCTTCCAGGGACGAGCCAAAAAGCACCGGAGCTATTGGGAGACGGGCGCGCTATAGTGGGCGGCGCCCGTGATCGCCCCGCGCCATGCGGGATCGCCGGCCTGAAAGGACTTCATGTCCGACCACCCGGACACGCGCGAGACGACGCGTTGGACCGCCCTGCTCGAGCTTCTCGGCATCCATCGGATCACGGCGCAGGAAATCCGCGCCGAGACCATGTTCCTGGGCAATCGCMATCAGGGGCGGATCGCCGAGGGCGCGCGCCTGGAGCTCAAGGCCGCGGGAATTTCCGCCTATCGCGTCGCGCTGCTGCGGGCCGTGATCCGGGCGGTTCCCGTGCGGGACGCGGCGGGAGCCGACCAATGACCGACGAGGAAGCCCAGGCCCTGCGCCGGGAGAACGACTATCTCAAGCGCCGCAACGCCCAACTGCAGGATGATGTCACCAGCCTGGGCGGCCAGGTCCTGCGCATGCAGCAGGAGCTCGAGCGGATGCATGGCCGACGGGCGATGACCTCGCCCGATCCGCTGGCGGGCGGCCGGTGATGACGCTTTCACCGGGTCAACTCGTGGCGTTGAAGAACCTGGCCCGCAAGAAGGCGGGTGAAGCGGTCGACTGGATCAACATCGCCGACGCCCGGGTCCTGACCGATCTGGGCCTGGCGGAGCGCACCGGCGGCGGCTGGGTGATCACCCAGGACGGCGCCGCCGCCCTGGCCGGTCATGATGAGTCCGATTGAGGCTGTAGGTCTCTGAATTTCCGGCGTTATCACCGCCGCGCTTCATGTGGCCTCTAGTCCCCGATGAACCGATAGCCGATGCCGGGTTCGGTCAGGATCATCTTCGGCGTCGAGGGATCGGTCTCGAGCTTCTGCCGCAGCTGGCCGACGAACACCCGCAGGTACTGGGTGTCCTGGGCGTGAGCGGGACCCCACACGGCGGTCAGCAGATCCTTGTGGGTCAGCACCTTGCCGCGCGCCTGGGCTAGGCGGGCCAGGACGTCGTATTCGCGCGGCGAGACCTTCACCACGGCCCCGTCGCGGGTCACCAGGTGCTTTTCCAGGTCGATCTCGACCGCTCCGGCCCGGATCGGCGCGATCGGACCCTGGGCCGCGCCGCGCTGGCGCAGGGCCACGCGAAGACGCGCCAGCAACTCCCCGACCCCGAACGGCTTTTCCACATAGTCGTTGGCGCCCAGGTCCAGGGCCTGGATCTTCTCGGGCTCACGGTCGCGGGCCGAGAGGATGACGATCGGGCCGTCGTAGAAGGCCCGGGCCTTCTCCAGCACCTCCTTGCCGTCCATGTCGGGCAGGCCCAGGTCCAGCACCACGGCATCCGGCGACCACAGGGCGATGCCGCGCAGGCCTTCCTGGCCGCTGTCGGCGCGCAGGGGCTCGTAGCCCGCCGCGTCCATGGCCGGGCCGAGGAAGCGGTGGATTTGCGGCTCGTCGTCGATGATCAGGATGCGCTGGCGCATTCCCGCATGGTTCGGAGGGCTCATGGGACCGTCATAGCAGATGATGTGGAGTCGCGACGGCCTTGGGCAGGCTGATCAGGATGCGCGTGCCCCGGCCGTCGTGGATGGGGCTGGCGGCGGCGATGCGCCCGCCCATGGCGTCGATGAAACCCTTGGAGATCGACAGGCCCAGGCCCKCGCCCTGGCTGCGGTCGGTGGGCTCCTCCATGCGGCGGAACTTCTCGAACACCTGCTCCAGCTCGGCGGTGGGGATGCCCCTTCCCTCGTCCTCGATGCTGATCACCACGTTGGCGCGATCCTCGTAGGCGGCCATCTCGATCCGCGTGGCCGGCGGGCTGTAGGCGATGGCGTTCTCCAAGATGTTGACCACGGCCTGTTCCAGCAGGCTTGAGTCCGCCCGCACCAGGCTGAGCTCGACGGGGAAGTCGCGGGTCAGCGTCCGGGTCTCCAGCCGGCGCGAGACGCGGTCGGCGGCGGCGCCCAACACGTCGCGCACGTCGGTCCAGTCGGTGCGCAGCCGCAGGGCTCCGCCCTCCAGACGGGTCATGTCCAGCAGGTTGCCGACATAGCGGTTCAGCCGCTCGGCCTCCTCGCGGATGCTCAGCAGCAGGTCGTCGCGTACGGCCGTGGTCATGCCCTTGCCGAAGTCCAGCAAGGTGGTGGAGGCGCCCAGCACGGTCGACAACGGCGTGCGCAGGTCGTGGCTGATGGAGTTCAGCAGAGCCGAGCGGAAACGGTCGGCGCGGCGCAGGGTCTCGGTCTCGACCGCCTCGGTCGCCAGTTCGGCCCGCTCCAGGGCCACCGCGCCCTGCTCCAGCAGCGCCAGCAGAAGGCGCTCGTCCTCCGAGCCGGGGGCCATGGCCCCCGCCTCGATCCCCGCCACGCCGGCCCGCGAGCGCACGCCTTCCAGCGGCCAGAAGGTCCAGCGGGTCTGAGGCAGGGTGCCGGTGCCGAAGCCGGCCGCCTCGCCCTTCTCCCAGGCCCAGCGGGYGGCGGCCATGGGCGCGGCGTCCAGCTCGTCCAGCGTCGGGGCCCCGGCGGCGGTCTGCAGCTCGCCGCCGGTCGGCAGCAGCACCACGGCCTTGGCGCCCACCGCCGCCGCGGTCTGCTCGGCCAGGGCCTTGGCGGCGGCTTCGCGTCCGGCCGCAGCGGAGAAGGTCCGGCTGGCCGCCAGCAGGGCCGAGACCGCCGAGGCCCGCCGCTGGGCGTCGCGGCCCTGGTCCCGCACCCGCCCGGCCAGTCCGCCCGCCGCCAGGGCCACGGCCCAGAACACGATCAGCGTCAGGAAGTCGGTCGGCGCGCCGATGGCGAACGAATGGCGCGGCTCCAGGAACATGTAGTTGTAGACGAAGAAGGCCACGGTCGCGGCGGCCAGGGCCGGCCGCAGGCCGCGCAGCACGCCCGCCGCCAGCACGGCCGCCAGGAAGATCATCCCCAGGTCCACGCGGTCGAAGACGACGTCCAGGCCCCAGGCCACCGCCGTCGCGACGACCACGCAGCCGGCGGCCAGCAGATAGGCGGTCCAGCCCGCCGCCGGTCGGCGCTTGGGCGGTTCGACGACCGGCTCGTGCGTGGCTTCGGTGACGACGTGGATCGCCGCGCCCCGCGCCTCGCGCAGCAGGGCCGCGGCCAGGGACCGGCCCAGGAGTTCGCGCCAGCGGCTGTCGGCCGACTTGCCGATGACGATCTGGGTGACGTTGTTGCGCCGGGCGTAGGCCATCACCGTGGCGACGATGTCGGACCCGCTGAGCACCACGGTCGAGCCGCCCAGCTGCTCGGCCAGCTTCAGCGCATCGCGCAGCCGTTCGGTCGCCGCCGGACCGGTGACCGGATGGTCCAGGCGCTCGACGTGGGTCACCGTCCATGGCGCGTCCATCATCATGTCCGACAGTCGCCGCCCGGCCCGCACCAGGCTGCTRGCCATGGCGTCGCCGCCGACCAGCACCAGGATGCGCTCGCCCGCCGCCCAGGGGCCCTCGACGCCCTTCTCGCGCATGGCGGCGACCAGCTGGTCGTCCACGGTCTGGGCCGCGCGCCGCAGGGCCAGCTCGCGCAGGGCCGTCAGGTTCTCGACCTTGAAGAAGTTCTCCGAGGCCAGGCGCGCGGTCTCGGGCACATAGACCTTGCCCTCGCCCAGGCGCTCGCGCAGCTCATCGGGGGTGATGTCGATCACCTCGATGGCGTCGGCCCGCGACAGGACGCTGTCGGGCACCGTTTCGCGCTGGCGCACCCCGGTGATGCGCTGGACGACGTCGACCAGGCTTTCCAGATGCTGGACGTTCAGGGTCGTCCAGACGTCGATGCCGGCGGCCAACAGCTCCTCGACATCCTGCCAGCGCTTGGGATGGCGCGATCCCGGGGCGTTCGAATGGGCGAACTCGTCGACCAGCAGCAGGGCTGGCCTGCGGGCCAGGGCCGTGTCGAGATCGAACTCCATCATCACGTGGTCGCGATGATCGATCGGCTTGCGGGGCAGCACCTCCATGCCGCGCAGCAGGCTTTCGGTCTCGCGGCGGCCGTGGGTCTCGACCAGGCCGATCAGCACGTCCTGGCCGTCGGCCTTGCGGCGTCGGGCGGCGCGCAGCATCTCGTAGGTCTTGCCTACGCCCGGGGCCATGCCCAGGAACACCTTCAGCCGTCCCCGGCCTGCCCGGTTGGCGGCCGCCAGCAGCGCCTCCGGATCGGGTCGGCTTGTTTCGGAAGCGTCGGCGGGCAAGGCGGGTCTCCGGGGAGGAGGACAGTCTAGGCGATCAGGCTTCGAAGCGCATGCCGTCATAGGCGGGTTCGACGCCCGGCGGAAGTTTCGCCGCCAAGGCGTTGAAATCCAGGTCGATGTGCAGGTTGGTCAGGATGGCGCGACGCGGCTTGGCGCGGGCGATCCATTCCAGCGCCAGACCCACATGGGCGTGCGTCGGGTGCGGCGTCCAGCGAAGGGCGTCCACCACCCAGACGTCGAGGCCGCTCAGGGCCGGCCAGCTCTCCTCGGGAAAGCCGATGGCGTCGGGGGTGTAGGCGACGTTCCCGAACCGATAGCCGACCGCGCGGACCTCGCCGTGGTCGACGTCGAAGGTGGTGACCGGGATCGCGCCGCTGGGGCCGTCGATCTCCCAGGCCTGGCCGTGCGGCGCGATCAGGTGGGCGTCGCAGATGGCCGGATAGCCGCCCTGGCTCTTGAAGATGTAGTCGAAGCGCCGCCCCAGGTTGGCCGTCGTCGAGGCGTCCATATAGGTCGGCACCCGCTTGCGGGCGTTCAGGAAGAACGGGCGCAGGTCGTCGATGCCGTGGGCCTGGTCGGCGTGGTCGTGGGTGAACAGGCAGGCGTCCACCCGCTTGACCCCCGCCCTCACCGCCTGCAGCCGGAAGTCCGGGGCGGTGTCGACCACCACGGTGGTCTCCTGGGCGGGGTCATCGCGCATTTCGGTCCGGGGGCGTCGCACCAGCATCGAGCAGCGGGTGCGCAGGTTCTTCGGTTCGGCCGGGTCGCAATCGCCCCAGTTGCCGTCGGCGCGCGGCACGCCGCCCGACGAGCCGGAGCCCAGGATCGTGAACTCCAGCTTTCCGGTCATTTGCGCGGGATCCGGTCGAACAGGGCGAAGAAGGCGTCCTCGGTGCGCTGTTCCGCATCGGCCCGGGTCCAGCCCCGGATCTCGGCCAGCTTGTCCAGAACATGGGGCAGATAGGCCGGCTCGTTGCGGCGACCKCGCATCGGCACGGGGGCCAGATACGGACAGTCGGTCTCCAGGATGATCCTGTCGGCCGGCATGTCGGCGATGATGTCGCGCACGTCCTGAGCCTGCTTGAAGGTGGCGATGCCGGAGACCGAGAACCAGGCCCCCAGCGCCGCCGCCCGCTTCGCCAGCTCGGCGCCGCTGGTGTAGCAGTGCATCAGGATCTTGAACGGCCCCCTGGCGTGCTCCTCCTCGAGGATCGCGCCCATCACCTCGTCGGCCTCGCGGGTGTGGACCACCAGCKGCAGGCCGGTCTGGCGGGCCGCCGCCACGTGGGCGCGGAACACCTGCGCCTGCACGTCGCGCGGGCTGAGGTCGTAGTGGAAGTCCAGGCCGGTCTCGCCGATGCCGATCACCTTCGGGCGGCCGGCCAGCTCGACCAGACGCTCGGTGGTCAGGTCGACATGGTCCTTGGCCTCGTGCGGGTGGGCCCCGACCGTGCACCAGATGTCGTCATGGGCCATGGCGATGGCATGGACGGATTCGAACGACGGAATCTTGTCGCAGATGGTGACCATCAGTTCGATCCCGGCCTCGCGGGCGCGGTCGATCACCGCCTGGCGGTCCTCGTCGTACTGATGGGCGTGCAGGTTTACGTGGCTGTCGATGAGCATGCGGTCACATGGCCGCCCGGGCGGCGGCGCGCAAGTCCATGATCGCGGTCCAGAACACGTCGGCGCGGTCCAGGTTCACCGCCTCGGCCTCGCCCGGCGCGCGGACGATCTTCTCCCAGGCCGCCACCCAGCGGTCCAGGCCGGCCGGGGTGCGCTCGCCGGCCATGCCCGTGGCCATGGCGTGGATCTGGTCGCCCAGCCGGTCGAAGAGCAGCTCGAAGCGCTGGACCCCCTCGGCGCCCCGGAAAGTGTCGGCCATGGCCAGCAGCGCGCCTTCGTCCAGGTCGGGCAGCTTGCGCAGAATCTCGCCGGCCGCGTCGTCGGCCTCGATGGCCCCGGCGGCGGCCAGTTGCAGCGCCCGGCCCGGCGCGCCCTTGGCCATCCGGGACAGGCGGTCGGCGTCGTGGGCCGAGACGCCGGCCCGCTGCTGGACCATGGACGCGGCCAGGTTCAGGTGCGGCGCGGGCACCACCAGCCGACGGCAGCGCGACCGGATGGTCGGCAGCAGCCGGCCCGGCGAATGGCTGATCAGCAGGATAACCCCGCGCGGCGGCGGTTCCTCAAGAGTCTTCAGTACGGCGTTGGCGGCGTTGACGTTCAGGTCGTCGGCCGCGTCGATGATCGCCACCCGATAGGGCGAGACGGCGGGCGAGTTGGCGAAGAAGGCCGGCAGCAGGCGGGCCTCGTCCACCGGGATCGACTTGCGGGCCTTGCCGTCGTCGGTCTCCCGCTCAAGCACCATGAGGTCCGGGTGCGAGCGCGCGGCGACCTGGCGACTGACGACGTCCGTGGGCGCCGAGCCCAGGGCGCCGAAGGCCGGATCGGGCCGCGCGCCCAGCAGCCGGCGAGCCATGCGGTAGGCCAGGGTCGCCTTGCCCACGCCTTCGGGACCGGTCAGCAGCCAGGCGTGGTGCAGCCGGCCGCGGTCCAGGGCGTCCAGGAAGGCCAGCTCGGCGGCCTCGACGCCGTCGATGGCGAACACGTCGCGGGGATGCGGAGGCGCGTCCACGGTCTAGAGGCCCAGCCGCGTGGAGACCGCGGCCCAGACGTCGGCCCAGACCGCATCGATCTCGTCGTCGGCCTCGATCACCACGCAGCGTTCGGGTTCGCGGCGGGCGATCTCCAGGAAGGCCTCGCCCAGGCGCTTGTGGAAGGCCAGGCCCTTGGACTCGAAGCGGGCTTCGCCGCCTCGCGCCAGGGCGCGCTCGAGGCCCGTCTCGGCTGGGATGTCGAAGATCAGGGTCAGGTCCGGGACGGTGCCGCCCAGGACATGTTCCTCCAGCGCCTTGATCAGGCCGATCGGCGCCTCGCCGCCGGCCCCTTGATAGGCGCGGGTGCTGTCGGCGAAGCGATCGCACAGCACGACGGCTCCGCGTTCCAGGGCGGGCCGGATCACCCGCTCGATGTGGTCGCGCCGCGAGGCGTACATCAGCAGGGTCTCGGTGACCGGCGACCAGCGGTCGACGTCGCCGTTCAGGATCAGGTCGCGGATCTGCTCGGCGCCGGGGCTGCCGCCCGGCTCGCGGGTCAGCACCACGTCGGCGCCGTCCGCCTTCAGGCGTTCGGCCAAGCGGCGGATCTGGGTGGACTTTCCAGCCCCCTCGCCGCCCTCGAAACTGATGAAGGTTCCACGCGTCACGGGCTTCAAATCGGCCGTAACGCACCTCTTGTCCAGAGGGGATCTAGGCTGCGCTTAGGGCCGCAGCACCGTGGCGTCGGAAAAGCCCATCGAAGCCACGCGATCGCGCACGCCGAAGGCCTCGGCCTCGTCCGGGCCGGCCTTGACGACGACGCGATAGAGCGTGCCCTGGGCGCGTTCCACCGACTCGACCGAGGCCTCGCCGGTCCCGCTCAGCTGGGCGGCGGCGCGTTCGGCGTTGGCGCGGCTGGCGTACGAACCGGCCTGGACGCGATAGGCGCTTTCCACGCCGGCGTCGGCCAGGACCGGCGCGGGCTCGGCCGGGACGACCGGCGCGGGCGTCGGCGGGGCGTAGGGGACGAAGTCCGGATCGGCGGCCTTGGGCGGCGGCGGGGCGTCCCAGGCCGGCTGGGCCGGCGGCAGGCCCGTCGTGTAGACGCGGGGCGTCGCCGGCGGAGTGTAGCGCGGTTCCGGCGGCGGCGGCGCGGCCGAGGCGATCATGCGGCGCTGGTCGAAGGGCGTCTTGCCGGCGGGACCGATGTAGCGGACCCGGACATGGGCGATCCCCGCCCGGCCGTAGCCCAGTTGCTCGGCGGCGGCCTTGGACAGGTCGATGATCCGGCCGTCGACGAACGGGCCGCGATCGTTGACCCGCACCTGCATCTTGCGGCCGTTGTCCAGGTTGGTGACCTCGACGATGCTGGGCAGCGGCAGCGTCTTGTGGGCCGCCGACGGCAGGTCCATGTCGAAGATCTCGCCGTTGGCCGTGCGGCGATTGTGGAACTGCTCGCCGTACCACGAGCCGATGCCCTTCTCGTCATAGCCCGGGTCGGCCTTGGGATAATACCAGATCCCCTTGATCTGATACGGCTTCTCGGTGCCGCGCAGGCCGTTTGTCGAGCCGGGCGGCGGCGGTCCGGAATAGGGTCTGGCGGTGGATGCGGTCTGCGGCAGGCGGGTCGGCAGCGGCGTGGCGCAGGCGGCCAGGCCCGCGCAGCCCAAGGCGGCCACGGCCACGCCACGCAGCAGACGGAAGTCGCCTCGCGCCTCGCCTCCCATGACCCAGCCGCCCTCCTGAAGGTTGTATACCAGAAAGCAGGGTCGTTCAGGAGGCTTGAGGTCTGGTTAACTAAAGGTGCGACCAAACGAACCGCAAACGGACTAGAGCCGGCGCGCGACCGCTGATATAGGCCCCTGCTCCGGGCAGGTGGCCGAGTGGTTTAAGGCAGCGGTCTTGAAAACCGCCGTGGGTGAAAGTCCACCGTGGGTTCGAATCCCACCCTGCCCGCCACATCTCCCCAAATACCCGCCCTGGGACCCAGTTCATGTCCGACACCGTCCGCGCAGCCGTCTACGGTTCCCCGTCCTTCGACATCGTCGATGTCCCCGGCGGCGCCGTGCAGGTTTCGCCGCTGGTCGTCGGCTCGACCGATCTGGCCGACCTGGCCGAAGGTTCGCTGGACGAGATCGTGATCCAGGCCCCCGCCGGCGTCGCCGAGCGGCGCTATGTCCTGGCCCAGGCCCTGCGGGCGTTGAAGGTCGAAGGCCGGCTGACCGCCCTCGCCCCCAAGGATCGCGGCGGGTTGCGCATGAACAAGGAACTGGTGGCGTTCGGCTGCGTGGTCGGCGAGAGCGCCAAGCGCCACCAGCGGATCTGCGTCGCCCTCAAGCCCGCCGCGCCCGTCGGCCTGGACGCCGCCATCGCCGAGGGCGCGCCGCGCCGGCTGGACGGCGACGGCCTGTGGACCCAGCCCGGCGTGTTCAGCTGGGATCGCCTGGACCCGGGCTCGTCCCTGCTGCTGAAGGCCCTGCCGCCGCTGGCCGGGGCCGGCGTCGACCTGGGCTGCGGCATCGGCGTGCTGGCCCACGCCGTCCTGACCTCGCCGAAAGTGACCAAGCTGACCCTGATCGACCTGGACCGCCGGGCGGTCGAGGCGGCCAAGCGCAACGTCGACGACCCGCGCGTCGAGGTCGTCCAGGCCGACGCCCGGCGCGGCGGCGAGTTGGCCACGGGTCTGGACTTCGTGGTCACCAATCCGCCGTTCCACGAGACCGGCAATGAAGACAAGAGCCTGGGCCAGGCCTTCATCGCCTCGGCGGCGGGCATGCTGCGCAAGGGCGGCGTGCTGTGGATCGTCGCCAATCGCCACCTGCCCTACGAGGCGGTGCTGAACGAGCACTTCAAGAGCGTCCGTCCTGCAGCCGACGCCGGCGGCTTCAAGGTCTACGAGGCCCGCAAGTGACAAAAGCGCTGATGGCGCGTCTGGACCGCCTGCTGGCCAATCTCGGCTACGGCAGCCGGYGCGACGTCCAGGCCCTGGTGTCGGCCGGCAAGGTCGTGCTGGACGGGGTGGCCATAAAGGACGCCGGCCAGAAGATCGCCGTCACCGCCGACCTGCCGAACCATCTGAAGATTCGCGGCGCGCCCGTTGATCCGCCGGCGCCTCTGGTGCTGATCATGCACAAGCCGCTGGGCGTGGTCTGCTCGCACCGTGAGGACGGCGAGCGCATCTACGACCTGCTGCCCAAGCGCTGGCAGATCCGCGACCCGGCCCTGTCAAGCGTCGGGCGGCTGGACAAGGACACGTCGGGCCTGATCCTGATCACCGACGACGGCGACTTCCTGCACCGGGTGATCTCGCCCAAGCGCCACGTGCCCAAGGTTTATCACGCCATGCTGGACCGGCCGCTGACCGGAACCGAGGGCGCGATCTTCGCCGACGGGACCCTGATGCTGGAGGGCGAGGAGAAGCCGTTGCTGCCCGCGACTTTGGAGGTGCTGGGCGAGCGCGAGGCGCGGCTGACCATCACCGAGGGCCGCTATCACCAGGTGCGGCGGATGTTCGCCGCGGTGGGCAACCACGTGGTCGGTCTGCATCGCGAGCGGATCGGCGGCATCGCTCTGCCCGACGACCTGGAGCCGGGCCAGCACCGGATCCTGACGGCGGCCCAGGCCGAGGAGGTCTTCGATGCCTGAAGCCAAGCCTGAAGAGCGCCTGATGGACGCCCGCGGCCACCGCTGCCCCGTGCCGACCCTGCGCCTGCGCCGGGCGCTGGAGGAAGCGCCGCCCGGCGGTCTGGTCCGCCTGCTGGCCGACGATCCTCTGGCTCGCATCGACGTGCCGCACTTCGCGGCGAGCGCCGGGGCCACGGTGCTGGAAGTCGTCGACGCCCCGGACGGCGCGATCAGTTTTCTGGTGGCGAAGGCGCCTTGAGCTGGATGGGCTTGGGGCCTTCGAGCAGGGCCCGGGGCCGCTCGTCCAGCGCGATCTCCATCTCGGTGGCCAGGGCGCCGCCGAAGAACACGGCGTTGACGCTCCAGGACAACCAGATCAGGAAGATGATCACCGCCGAGATCGAGCCGTAGGTCGCGCCCAGATGGGCCACCTGCTCGACATAGAAGGCGCTAGCCCATGACATGAACACGCACATCACCGCCGCGGCGAAGCCGCCGGTGGACGAAGCGCGCCAGCCGACCGGCTCGCGCGACATGGCGTAGCGGTAGATCAGGGTCATGCCGACCAGCAGGCCCAGGCTCGCCCAGGTCCACTCGCTCTGGATCCACGAGGCGCCGGCCAGGGGGCGCAGGTTCAGGGTGCTGGCCAGCAGGCGGAAGGTCAGGAACACGCCCGACATCACGAACAGCAGGCCGAAGGCGGCGACCAGCACCACCAGGGCCATGAAGTTGAAGCCGAAGAAGCCGCGCTGGTCCTCTTCGTCATGGATGAAGGACAGGCCGGCCAGCAGGGCCTTGAACCCGCGATGGGCGGCGTAGAGGCCGATGATCAGCACCACGGCGCTCTGGGCGGAGATGGCTTTCTCCGGCGCGTGGGCCAGGCGGGCCAGCTCGCTCTGGAAAATGGGCCGGGCGCCCGACGGCATCAGCAACGACAGCTTGTCGGCCTGGTAGGCGGCCTGCTCCGGGGTCAGCAGCAGGCTGAACAGGCCGATCAGGATCGCCAGGCCGGGGAAGACCGCCAGCAGGATGAAGAACGAGACGCCGCCGACGTACAGCATGACGTCGCGGCCCCACAGGCGCTGCAGGGCCAGGCCCAGGACGCGGAGGGTTTCGGTCACCCAATGGATCGGATCTAGGTCGAGGTCCCGAAAGCGAAGGCGGTCCTGGGGGGATTTCATGCGGCGGAAACTGGCCTCGGCGCCGCTTTGACGCAAGCTCGCCGCCGAAAAAACATGGGATCCAACGACAAAGACCCGCCGCTTCAGGGAAAGCGGCGGGCCTCCGCAGGACGAACCTGAACCGAACGCCGCATCGAGGGACGGGTGGCGCGACGGCCGGTTGCAGGATCAGGTCTAGACCCCTCCGGCTGAACCGCACCTGAATGGCGTCGTCAGGGAAGGTCTCCTAAAGCGCGCCCTGCTCTTTCAAGGCGGCGATGGCCTCGGCCGAGAAGCCCCAGTCGCCGAGGGCCGCGTCGTTGTCGGCGCCGATCTTCGGCGGCGGACCCTGGATCGCGCCCGGCGTGGCCGAGAAGCGCGGGGCCGGCGCCGGCTGGGTGACCCCGGCCACCTCGACGAAGGTCTGGCGGGCGGCGTTGTGGGGATGGGCCGGGGCCTCGTCCATGGTCAGGACCGGGGCGAAGCAGACGTCGGTGGCGTCCATCAGGGCGCACCAGTCGTCGCGGGTCTTGGTGGCGATCACCGCCGCCAGCTTCTCGCGGAGTTGCGGCCACTCCTCGCGGCTCATCTGGTGCTGGAACTGCGGGTCGGTGATCCCCGTCTTTTCAAGCAGCAGCAGGTAGAACTGCGGTTCGATCGAGCCGATCGAGATCCAGCGGCCGCAGCTGCACTGGTAGGTGTCGTAGAAGTGCGCCCCGCCGTCCAACAGATTGGTCCGCCTTCCATCCCCCCACATCCCGCCGGCCTTGAAGCCGTAGAACATGGCCATCAGCGAGGCCGCGCCGTCGCTCATCGCGCAGTCGATCACCTGGCCCTGCCCCGTCGAGCGGGCGTGGATCACCCCGGCCAGCAGGCCGAACGCCAGGTAGAGCGCCCCGCCCCCGAAGTCGCCCACCAGGTTCAGCGGCGGGACCGGCTTGTCCTGCGTGCCGATCGCCGCCAGGGCGCCCGTGATGGCGATGTAGTTCATGTCGTGGCCGGCCGCCTTGGCGTAGGGGCCCGTCTGACCCCAGCCGGTCATGCGGCCGTAGACCAGCTTCGGATTGCGGGCCAGGGCGATGTCCGGACCCAGGCCCAGGCGTTCCATCACGCCCGGCCGGAAGCCCTCGATGATCCCGTCGGCGCCTTCCATCAGCTTCAGGCAGGTCTCGACCGCGGCCGGCGACTTCAGGTCCAGCGCCACCGAGCGGCGGCCCCGGGCCGTGACGTCGGCGGGCGAGCTGCGGCCCGAGCCCTTGCGGTCGATGCGCACGACGTCGGCCCCCAGGTCCGACAGCAGCATGCCGCAGAACGGCCCGGGACCGATCCCGGCGAATTCCAGCACCTTGAGGCCAGACAAAGGTCCTTGGGGGCCCTGGGCCATGACTCATCCTCCCGGCCGACTCTCGCGGCGCTTCGTCTCTTCGGTCACTAGAACGACCCTGCCCTTCGGTCAGGCAAGAGCGTTTATCCGTTCACAGGCCTGCGGCGTTGCGGACCTATGAGGCCGTGCGGCCTCTGCTATGTTGCAGCGTCGAATCTCGAGGACGCCGCGTCGTCGAGCGATACCGGTATCCGGGGCGGAGGCTTGAGTTGGCGGTGAACGCCCGAATCCTGATCGTGGCGCGCGACGATGCTCGCGCGGGGCCGCTGTCCGAAGGGCTCGACAAGCTCGGCTGGCGGACCATCACCGCGCGTGGTCCCTACGCCGCCCTCGCCGCCCTGGGCGACCTGAACATCGAGGCCGTGATCGTCGACCTGGAGAGCGCCGGTCCCGACGCCCACTCCCTGTCGCGCCGCCTGAAGGCGGCGGTGGCGCCGCGCCGCCTGCCGGTCATCGCCATCGGCGAGCCGGGGACCGAGGCCAACCACCAAGCCTTCGACCTGACCCTGTCGCCGCCCCTGCATCCCAGCCAGGCCGTGCTGCGTCTGGAGAGCCTGGTCCGCACCGCCATCGCCGAGGAGGAGTTCGAGCTCCGCCTGGCCACCTTCGGCGATCGCGGCCGGCGGCTGGACCTGCCCGAGCCCCAGGCCGAGCCCTTCCGCATCCTGGCGATCGGCGAGCCCGCCCCGCAGTTCCTGGCCCTGTCCAACGCCCTGACCCGCAGCGGGGCCGACGTGGTCGGCGCCTTCACGGCCTATACGGCCTTCGACTATCTGCACGAGCGCGCCTTCGACGCGGTGGTGCTGTGGGCCGGCGACAATCAGCAGGAAGCCCTGTCGATCGCGGCGGGCATGCGGCGCAACACCCGCCTCTTCCACATCCCGGCCCTGCTGTATCTGAAGGCCGAGAGCTATGTGACCATGTCGGACGCCTTCCATCGCGGGGTGTCCGACGTCGCCTCGCCGGAGACGGCCGAGATCGAGACCGCCAAGCGGGTGATCGAGCTGGCCCGCAACTATCGTCGCGGCGAAGCCATCCGCGGCGCGCTGGAGAAGGCCCGCAGCTCGGGCCTGATGGACGCCGCCACGGGCCTGTTCACCCGCGACCTGTTCGCCGCCCACCTGGTGCGCCTGGCGACCGCCGCCCGCGAGCGGGCCCGGCCGCTGTCGATCTGCGTGCTGCGGGTGGCCGACAAGCCCGACACCGTCTGGGCCCGCAAGAACGGCTGGCTGGACCGCGCCATCCCGCAGATCGGCTCGATGGTCGGTCGTCTGGTCCGCGTCGAGGACACCGCCGCCCGTCTGGCGCCCGAGGTCTTCGCCCTGGCCCTGCCGGCCACCAACGCCGCCGCCGGCCGCGCCGCCGCCGAGCGGATCGCCGCGGTGATCGGCTGCACGGCCTTCGACGCCGGCGACGACCGCCCGCCCTTCGTCTGCGAATTCGACATCGGCGTGGCCCAGATCGAGGCCGGCGAGAGCGCGGTCCACGCCCTGGAACGCGCCGCCGCCCAGGCGTTGCAGCGCCACTCCGCCTAGAGCGCGTTCGCACTCTAGGTCTTTTTGTTTTTCCGCGTTTTCTTCACGCGAACCGGTGTCCACTTCGCTCGAAAACGCTTTGGCCAGGAGACCGCCATGGGCCAGCCGCTGCTGATCGACCTCGTCGCCGACGTCGTCTGCCCCTGGTGCTATCTGGGCTGGCGTCGCGTGAAGTCGGCCCTGGCCCTGCGTCCGGACGTCGAGCCGCTGGTCGTCTGGCGGCCCTATCAGCTGGACCCGAGCCTTCCCGAGGAAGGCGTTGACCGCAAAGCCTATATGGCCGGCAAGTTCAAGGACGCCCTGAAGCTGAAGGCCGTGCACACCGCCCTGGTCGAGGCCGGGGCCGAGGAAGGCATCGTCTTCGACTTCGACGCCATCGCCCTGTCGCCCAACACCAGCGCCGCCCACCGGCTGATCCGCTGGGCGCACGGCGCGGGCAGGCAGGACGCGGTGGTCGAGGCCCTGTTCGCCGCCTATTTCACCCAAGGCCGCGACATCGGCGACCCCGTGGTGCTGGCCGAGATCGGCGAGGCCGCGGGCATGGACCCGGTGGTGATCCTGAAGCTGCTGTCCGAAGGCGCCGACAAGGACGTGATCGCCCGCGAGCACGCCATGGCCGTCCAGGGCGGGATCACCGGCGTGCCGTTCGTGATCTTCGGCGGCAAGCTGGCGGTGGTCGGCGCCGAGAGCCCCGAGAATATCGCCGAGGCGATCGACAAGGCCCTTGAACAAACGGCCTAGCTCGACAATCTCCCCGGCGGGAACCGTGTTGTCAGCGGTCTTTTTCGGGGGCGTCCTATGAACCAGTCCAGCATCCAGATGGCGATCACCGTCGCCGTTATCGCCGTGGTCTTCGCCTTGCGGTTCCGCGGCATGACCMGCGAGCGGCCGTTCAAGCTGGAACTGATCTGGATCATGCCCGCCCTGCTGCTCGCGGCCATGGTCGCCGTCCTGCTGCAGTTCCCGCCCCACGGCCTGGACTGGGCCTGGCTGGCGGCGATCTTCGCGATCGGTTCGGCGGTCGGCTGGTGGCGCGGCAAGCTGATGCCCATCGCCATCGACCCCGAGACCCATGTGCTGAACATCAAGCCATCGCCGGCGGCGATCCTGTTCCTGCTGGGCCTGTTCGTCGTCCGCTTCGCCCTGCGGGCCCTGATCGAGAGCGAGGCCTCGACCTGGCACGTCAGCGCCGCCCTGATCACCGACGGCTTCATCGTGCTGGGCGTGGGCCTGCTGGCCGTGTCGCGGGTGGAAATGGGCCTGCGGGCCTGGGGCCTGTTGCGCGAGGCGCGGGCGGCCAAGGCGGCCGCCTAGCGGCCTGACCCCTCCAGCGTCGTCTTCATCGCCGCGCAGCCCAGGTCCATGAAGCCCGCCACCCGCTCGGCCGCGTCGTGCGGCAACAGGTCGGCGGTCCAGACGATGCGGCTGCCGGCCCCCTCGTCCAGCACCTGCATGGCGCCGTTGTGGTGGCTCAGCAGCTGGCTACCGACCACCGACCAGACCAGGCGGCGGGTCTCATCGTCGACCGAGACGATCAGCTCGCGGGCCACCAGGCCGCCGGCGAAGGTGACGGTCCGGGCCCCCTCCTCCACCTGGCAGCCGGTCAGCACCCCGGGACACAGCCGCTGGTGGACGTGGCCCCAGTCGCGCACGGCGTCCCAGACCTGGGCGGGCTTCAGCGCGACATCGACGGACTTGGTGACGGTGGCCATGGGAAATCTCCTCGTAGGGTTTCCCCGACCCTGGCAAATCCGCGCCCGCGTGGCTGGCGGGATCCGGACCCGGTCGTCTCCTCGCCTATCTGAGCCGCGAGCGACCGGTCGGCGCCAGGCGAAGGCGCTGGATCACGCCGCGCCGCGACACCGCGCCGAAACCGTCGCCCAGCCCGGCGCGCTCGGCCCGGACCAGGTGCTGGGCGTAGGCGGCGGGGTCCGCGAAGCGCCCGATCCAGACCAGCACGGTCTCGCCCTCGCGCACCGGCAGGCGCGGGAAGCTGTTCTCGGCGGCCTCGGTGACCATCCAGCCCGCGACCGACGCGCCGGCGGCCTCCAGGGCCGGCCGGACCTCGCCCTCGAACCGCGCGGCGAAGTCGGGCCCGGGCGGGCCATCGAGGGCCTGGATCGTCACGGCGACCAGGGACGCTGGTCTCAGATCGGTCCCGGCCGGCCGGCGCGGCGGCAGGGCCAGACGCGCGGCCGCCACGGGCGGCGTCAGCAGCAGGACGTCGTCATTGTCGGCCAGGGTGGCGTTGGCGGCCTCGCGATGAGCTTGCCAGACCGGACCGCCGTAGAAGCCCTCCAGCGCCGCCTTGCGGGCCGTCATGCCCTCGAACCCGCGCATCCAGACGAAATGGCCGGGCGCGTCCAGGTCGCGGAACTGGCCCAGCAGGCTCATGCCGCAAGCCTCCTGGCTCTCGATGAACGCGCGCTCGAACAGGTCGATCAGGTCGTCGCGCCGCCCGGGCTTCATCCGGTATTGGCGTAGTTCGACCACGGTCTGGAGCACGCTCACGCCGCGTCCTCCGCCCGCGTGAAGTCCATCACCCAGTTGGCTTCCCAAGTCGCGCCGTCGTCCAGCGAGAAGCTCCGGGTCCAGCGGGCCGAACGCGGGGTGATGTCGGACCAGACGTAGCGGGCGCGGACCAGGCGGCCGTCATCGTCGTCCTCGCCCTCGAACACGCCGACGCCGTCCTGGAAGCCTCCGGTCACCGGCGGCCGCAGGCGTCCCTCCAGGCTGCTGATCCACCAGATCGACCACAGGCCGGTCGCCAGGTCGAAGCTGCGCAGGGAGACGCCCGAGACGCCGCGCTCGGGCATGGCGATCTCCTCGACATTGACCAGCCCGCCCAGGCGCGGTTCGCAGGTCGCCGTGGCGCCGAACCGGTCCCAGTCCTGGGACCCGACATGCCGCTGTTTCAGCTTGCGGTGGGCCACGCGCCAGCGGCCGTGCAGGAAGTCGAAGGCGTGGACGCCGTCGGGCGTCTGGTTGGAGGCGATCATGCTGGGCCCTTCATCGGATGCGATGAAGGCGGTCTAGGCGCGTCTACCTGACACCTATTGTCAGGATTTTCGGCTAGGATCGGAAAATGCGCTCAAGCCGCCTGCTCTCGATCCTGATGTTGCTGCAGACCCGGGGTCGGCTCACCGCCGAGGCCCTGGCCGAGGCGTTCGAGGTCTCGGTGCGCACCATCTATCGCGACATCGACGCGCTCAGCCTGTCGGGCGCGCCGGTCTATGCCGATCGCGGCCCTGGCGGCGGCTTCGCCCTGCTGGACGGCTATCGCACCCGCCTGACCGGCCTGACCGACGCGGAGGCCGAGACCCTGTTCCTGGGCGGCCTGGCGGGACCGGCCGCCCAACTGGGCCTGAGCGAGGCCATGGGCGTGGCCCAGCTGAAGCTGCTGGCCGCCCTCCCCGCCGAGCGCCAGGCCGCCGCCGAGCGGATTTCCAGCCGGTTCCACCTGGATCCGGTCGGCTGGTACCGCGACGCCGAGGAGGCCGCGCGCCTGCCGGCCCTGGCCCAGGCGGTCTGGACCTGCCGGCGGATCGACGTGCGCTACGACAGCTGGAAGGGCGTGGTCGAGCGCTCGCTGTCGCCCCTGGGCCTGATCCTGAAGGGCGGGACCTGGTACCTGGCGGCCCTGGCGGGCGGCGCCGAGCCGCGGGTCTATCGGGTGTCGAACATCCAGACCCTGGTCGTGGGTGACGCTGTGTTCGAACGCCCCGCCGACTTCGACCTGGAAGCCTTCTGGACCGCCTCGACCCAGCGCTTCGAGGCCGAGATCTTCACCGGCGAGGCGCGCCTGCGCCTGACCCGCGCGGGCCTGAAGCGCCTGTCCTATCTGGGCGCGGCCCAGGCCCGGATCGCGGCCGAGGCGCTGGCGGGGCTGGATGGCGAGACCTGCGAGGTCGTTGTGCCGATCGAGTCCGTCGATCACGCGGCCCAGGACTTCCTGCGGCTGGGCGTGGAAGCCGAAGTGCTGGCCCCGCCGGACCTGCGGGCCCAGATGCGGGAAACGGCGGCGCAGCTGGCCGAGCTCTACGACGGGGCCGAGCGTCCCGCGATCGCCCCGCCCAGCGCCTGAGCCAGTCCCTCGGCGTCGCCCGCCGCGACCAGGGTCACCAGGGGACCCGCCGGCAGGCCGCAGGCCGGCGTGCAGACCACGGGGATCCCCGCGCCGAGGGCCCGCAGCAGCAGCCCCGGGCGACGCTCGACGAAGGCGGGCGCGGCGACGCAGGCGACGTCCGACAGGGGATCGGCCCGCGCCGTCTCCACGGCCAGCCCCGACCAGAATCCCGCGGCCTCGGTCGCGCGGCCGGTCAGCCGCAAGGGGCGCTCCAGGCCCGCCGCMGCCCGCCGCATCTCGTAGACGCCGCGCCGGGGCAGGGACGGGCCGGCGAACAGGACGGCCTCGCCGCCTTGCGAGGACGTCGTCGTCGGGATGATCCAGTCGAGGCGCTCGATCCGCGCCTGGAACCGTTCGCCCAGCCTCCGGGCCAGGTCGTGGTGCGGCGTGACGATCCGGTCGGCCTGGTCCAGCGCCGCCTGTTCGCGCGCCACCCGCGTCGGGTCGGCCCGATAGTCGACCAGGGAGGCGCGATCCGGCTCCGCCCGCGCGGCCCGGTCGARGTCTTCCTGCAGCAGGTCCAGCGGCGCGCGATTGGCCAGCACCGTCAATCGCCGCCCGCCCAGTGCGCCGGCGGCGTGCAGGCCGGCCAGCAGGCTCATCGGAGCCACGATCCGTTCGACGTCGGGCGGGAGGCGACGCGCGCAGGCGGCGGCCAGCGCGTCGTCGAAGTCCAGMAGGGCCCTCTGCCGCGCCGCGCCCTGGTCCGCCAGCCGTCGCGATCGCCAGGCCCGCCGCAGGGCGAGCGGCCAATGCTCCACCGGCCGGGCCCCCGCCGCCGACCAGTCGTAGTTGCGCCGTCCGCGCCGTCCTCCGTCGAGCGGCAGGTGCACGACGTCGTCTTCGCCCCAGCGCGCGGCCATCCAGGCGTCGAATTCGGGCCAGACCTCGTCCAGCAGCCAGGCCGTGCGTCCGTGGTGCTCCGCCTCGGCGATGAAGTTGACGCAGTCGGTCCTGGCGCAGGCCAGGCAGTCGGCGGCCGTCGTCGCGCCCACGACCGGCGTGACCGTCGCGGGCGCCGCCGCCGCCGCGGCCTCCCGGGCCCGCAGCCGCACGACCAGGTCGTCGCGCGTCAGCCGCGCCTCCACGACCAGGTCGACCGGCGACGAGAACCGCAGGTCGACATAGTTCCAGAACACCGTGGCGTCGCGGTCCTGCTCGCTCAGCGAATGGGGCACGCGGTGCGAGTGGGCGTGGCGTTCGACGATACGGCAGCCGGCCCGCAGCGCGCTGTCATAGAGGGCGTTGGACAGCTGGCAAAGGCCGCCGCCGATGCTGGCGGTCATGCAGCCTTCGCGCAGTTCTCGACCGGGGGCGTAGCCGCGCCGGGCCGTCGGGCGCGGCACGTGGCGCCAGAAGCTGAACACCGCGCCGGCCGGGATCGCCAGCCCGTCCAGGCGTCGCGCCGCCAGCCGCAGGTTCTGGACCTTGCCGGCGGTCAGCCGTCGTTCCGTGCCGCGCGACCCGTTCCACAGCGAGGTGACGCTTTCGGCCAGCACTGTCGCGTCCGGATCCACCGCGCCCCGCATCAGGCGCGGCGGCGGATCGGCCAGGTCCCGCAGCCCGCGACGCAGGCGCAGCCCGGCGGCGCGCGCCTCGAACCAGGCCTTCGCGGCGCGCGTGCGCCAGTCCACCGTCCGTTGATCGTCCGCCATGCGTCCCCCGACAGGGCGCCACCCTAGGACGCAAAGCCGGCCTTCGGAAGGCGGTCCGATGCAGGTCCGGTCAAGCCTTGGCCAGTTTCACCAGCTGCGACAGGATCTTCTCGGCCGCGTCGAGACGCTGGGCGGGGGTGTCCCACTCGCCCTTGACGACGATCTTCTGGTCGGGACGGGCCTTCCAGATCAGGCTGTTCTTGGCCACGAACTGGACCAGGGCCAGCGGGTTGGCGAACTCGTCGTTGCGGAAGCTGGCGACCGCGCCCTTGGGGCCGACGTCGATCTTGGCGACATTGGCCTCGCGGCACAGGCCCTTGATGGCCACGACCTTCAGCAGGCTGTCGGTTTCGGGCGGCAGCGGGCCGAAGCGGTCGATCAGTTCGGCGGCCAGGGCCTCGCGGTCGGCGGCCTTCTCGGCCTCCGACAGGCGACGATACAGCGACAGGCGCACGTTCAGGTCGGGCACGTAGTCGTCGGGGATCATCACGGCCGCGCCGGTGTTGATCTGCGGCGACCAGCCCCGGTCCTCCAGCAGGGCCTCGGCCCCCTGGCGCTCGCGCAGCTCGGCGACGGCGTCCTCCAGCATCTGCTGGTAGAGCTCGACCCCGATCTCCTTGATGTGGCCGCTCTGCTCGTCGCCCAGCAGGTTGCCGCCGCCGCGCTGATCCAGGTCGTGCGACGCCAGCTGGAAGCCGGCGCCCAGGCTGTCCAGGGACTGCAGCACCTTCAGGCGCTTCTCGGCCGACAGGGTGATCTGCTTCTCGGCCGGCGTGGTCAGATAGGCGTAGGCCCGGGCCTTGGAGCGGCCGACCCGGCCCCGGATCTGGTAGAGCTGGGCCAGGCCGAACATGTCGGCGCGGTGGACGATCAGGGTGTTGGCGGACGGGATGTCGAGCCCGCTTTCGACGATCGTCGTCGCCAGGAGCACGTCGTACTGGCCCTCGTAGAAGGCCGTCATCACGTCTTCCAGCTGGGTCGGGGCCATCTGGCCGTGGCCGACCACGTACTTCACCTCGGGCACCTGGGTGCGGAGGAACTTCTCGATGTCCTCCAGGTCCTTGATGCGCGGCACCACGTAATAGGCCTGGCCGCCGCGATATTTCTCGCGCAGCAGGGCCTCGCGCAGGGTCACCGGGTCGAAGGGGCTGATGTAGGTGCGCACCGCCAGGCGGTCGACCGGCGGCGTGGCGATGATCGACATTTCCCGAATGCCGCTGAGCGCCATCTGCAGGGTGCGCGGGATCGGCGTGGCGGTCAGGGTCAGCATGTGCACGTCGGCGCGAAGCTCCTTGAGCTTCTCMTTGTGCTTGACCCCGAAGTGCTGCTCCTCGTCGACGATCACCAGGCCCAGGTCCTTGAACGAGACCTGCTTGGAGAGCACCGCGTGGGTGCCGACCACGATCTCGAACTGTCCGTTGGCCAGGCCCTCGCGGGTGTCGGAGGCTTCCTTGCCGGTCACCAGGCGCGACAGGCGGGTGACCTTGACGGGCCAGCCCTGGAAGCGGTCCTTGAAGGTCTTGTAGTGCTGGCGAGCTAGAAGCGTGGTCGGGCAGACCACGGCCACCTGCTTGCCGCTCATGGCCACCACGAAGGCCGCGCGCAGGGCGACCTCGGTCTTGCCGAAGCCCACGTCGCCGCAGATCAGCCGGTCCATCGGCTTGCCCGACGACAGGTCTTCCAAGACGTCATGGATCGCCGACAGCTGGTCGTCCGTCTCCTCGTAGGGGAAGCGGGCGCAGAACTCGTCGAACACGCCGTGCGGCGGGTCGGTCTCCTCGACCGACTTCAGCTGGCGGGCGGCGGCGATCTGGATCAGGCCTTCGGCCATGACCCGCAGGCGTTCTTTCGCCTTCGCCTTGCGTCCCTGCCAAGCCGCGCCGCCCAGCTTGTCCAGCTGGACGTTCTCGCCGTCGGTCCCGTAGCGGGTCAGCAGGTCGATGTTCTCGACCGGCAGGTAGAGCTTGGCCTCGCCGCCGTACAGCAGGTCCAGGCAGTCGTGCGGCGCGCCCTGGACGTCCAGGGTCTTGAGGCCCTCGTAGCGGCCGATGCCGTGGTCGATGTGCACGACCAGGTCGCCGGGCGTCAGGGCGCTGGCCTCGGCCAGGAAGTTGGCGGCGCGGCGCTTCTTGCGCGGCCGGGCCAGGCGGTCGCCCAGGATGTCGGTCTCGGAGATGACCGCCAGGCTGTCGGTCTCGAAGCCGTTGTCCAGCGGCAGGACCACGCGCTGCGGGGTCTTGGGATCGTTGGCCTTCGCGGCCTGCCAGTAGCCGGCGTAGGGGATCTTCTTCAGGCCGTGGTCGGCCAGCATCGTGCCCAGGCGCTCGGACGAGCCCTCGGACCACGAGGCGAACAGCACGCGCTTCCCCTCCCCGGCCAGTTTCCTGGCGTGGTCGGCGGTGGCCTCGAACAGGTTGACGCTGTCCTGGGCCCGTTCGGCGGCGAAGGTGCGGCCCAGCTTGGCTCCCAAATCGACAACGTCGAGCCCTTGCGGCTGAAAGGGCGTGAACTTGCGGTTGGGGCGGTCCTCCAGCGCCTGGTCCCATTCCTGGGCGGTCAGGTAGAGGGCGTGCGGCTCCAGCGGGCGATAGGCCGACTTGCGGTCGGCCGAGGCGCGGGCGTCATAGGCGTCGGCGATCATCGCCAAGCGCTCATCGCGGCTCTCGGCGACCTGGTGGTCCACGCCGACCAGGGCCCCGTCCGGCAGGTAGTCGAACAGGGTCGCCATCCGCTCGTAGAACAGCGGCAGCCAGTGCTCCAGGCCGGCGCGGCGGCCGCCCTCGCTGACCGTGGCGTACAGCGGGTCGTCGCCGGGCGCGCCGAACGCACGGATGTAGCCGTTGCGGAACCGCGCGATGCCGTCCTTGTCCAGCAAGGCCTCGCTGACCGGCAGCAGCTGGATCTCGCGGAGCTGCTTGGTCGAGCGCTGGGTCTCGGGATCGAAGGCGCGGATGCTCTCCAGGGTGTCGCCGAACAGGTCCAGGCGCACCGGCTCCTCGGCGGCCGGCGGATAGACGTCGATGACCCCGCCGCGGATGGCGAACTCGCCGCGTTCCGACACGGTCGAGGCGCGGCTGTAGCCGTTGATGGCGAAATAGCGTTCCAGGTCCGCCACATCGACGGAATTGCCGACCTTGGCCGAATAGCTGGCGCGCAGCAGGACGGCCTTCTCGGGCACGCGCTGCAGCAGGGCCGGCGCGGCCGTGACCAGCATGGCCGGCTTGTCCTTGCCCAGGCCTTCGGCCAGGCGGTGCAAGGTGGCCATGCGCACGGCGGCGACCCCGGCCGAAGGGCCGATGCGGTCGTAAGGCAGGCAGTCCCACGACGGGAACAGCACGGTCTCGATCTCGGGCGCGAAGAACTTCAGGGCGTCGATGAAGGCGCTGGCCCGGGCGGTGTCGCGGGCCACGAAGGCGGTCAGGCCGCCGCGCGCCCGGGCGATGTCGGCCATGACCAGGGCGTCGAAGCCCTCCGGCGCGCCGGCCAGGGTCAGGCCTCCCGAGGCCTTGGCGATCTGTTTGGCGTCGTAGGCCATGGGGACTCTTCGAAGACTGGTCAGCGACAACGTCGCCGGTACTGGTGCTGTTGCTTGAAATCGCCCGCGCGCGGCGCGCTACATCCCGTCCCCGATCGGCCGCGACGCATGAGCTTCGTAGCGGAAGGTCTTGATCAGGTTCAGGACGTCGGTGTCGAACTTGGCCGGGGTCGGTTCCTGGCCGACGATCCAGGCGTAGATCTCGCGATCCGACTCCTCCATCAGCGCTTCGAACCTATCCAGCTGCTCGGAGGTCAGGTTGGGGCCATGGGTGTCCGCGAACGGCCCCAGAATGAGGTCCGCTTCCCGAAATCCGCGATGCCAGGCCCGGAACTTCAGCCGCCGGAGGCGGGAGTCGTGATCGATGGTCATGTGACCGGGGATATAGAGCGCTCCAGGCGTCGGCGCTAGCTACGCTCAGCGATAGACGCCCGTGTAGTCCAGCCGACGGCCGATCGCACATTGGCAATCGCCCAGTTGATCGACTTTCCAAGATCCGTCTCGCCGGATCTGTATGTCGAACCCACTGCCGTCTTGACGCCGATAGCGAGTATTGCCGGCGACCATCTTGGCCACGAACATCTCCGCGCCCTCGAAGACACCCTGCCCGGCCCAGTCATCCGGCATCGGATCCGGCGGAAATCCAAGGACGATGTCGAACTTGAAGACGCGCCAACCGTCGCCCAAATCGCGGCTCCAGATATTGGCGCGCAGGGCATGGTCGCGAAAACGGAGGCTTCGGCCGTGTGAAAGCGGAAAAGGCGCGTTCGAAACGATTTCGTCGAGCCGGCCCTGGTAGGCGTTTCGTACGCACCAAGCCTGTTGGCACTTCTCCAGCTCGTGCCGAAGATCGTCTTCACTTCCGATGGAATCCCACTCGGCGATGCTTCGCTGATCAACGAAGGTCTTGAAGGCGGCGCGTTCCAGGGCCGCCAGCGCCGGATCGGCGCAGACCCATGCCTCGACCTGCTTCGGGATGGCTCGGCCCGCCAGGTAGCGGTCATGGCAGCTCGTCGGCGTGACCGCCGCGGCTGGTCGGGCGGCAAGGCCGGCGAGCGACACCGCAGCCACCGTCACCGCCACCGTCAGATATCGCTTCACGGACTCTTCCAGGCAGGATGGGGACCCAAGCTTCAGTAGGACACGGGATGTACGTCGGTCGCAACCCTTGATACGCCCTGCCCAGACGGCGTACGGCCGAGTCGCGAAGGTAGCCGACGGCCATGGCCTCGCTGATGATCCAGGGCTGCGGTTCGGACGTGGGCAAGTCGACCCTGGTGGCGGGCTTGTGCCGGCTGTTCGCCAATCGCGGCCTCGTGGTGCGGCCGTTCAAGCCGCAGAACATGTCCAACAACGCGGCGGTCACCGCCGACGGCGGCGAGATCGGCCGGGCCCAGGCCCTGCAGGCGATCGCTTGCCGCACGCCGCCGACCGTCCAGATGAACCCGGTGCTGCTCAAGCCGCAGAGCGACGTCGGCGCCCAGGTCGTGGTGCTGGGCAAGGTGGCGGGCAACTACAAGGCGCGGGCCTTCCAGGGGCTGAAGCCCGACCTGCTGGCCACCACCGTCCAGGCCTATCGCCAGCTGGCCGCCGAGGCCGACCTGGTGCTGGTCGAGGGCGCGGGCAGTCCGGCCGAGACCAACCTGCGGGCGGGCGACATCGCCAACATGGGCTTCGCCCACGCCGCCGATGTGCCGGTGGCCCTGGTCGGCGACATCGACCGGGGCCATGTGATCGCCGCCCTGGCCGGGGCGCACCTGGTGCTGGACGCGGCTGATCGCGACCGCATCAAGGGCTTCATCATCAACAAGTTCCGCGGCGATCCTTCGCTGTTCGATGAAGGCCGGCGCGAGATCGTCGCCCGCACCGGCTGGCCGGACCTGGGCATGGCGCCGTGGCTGGCCCCGGCCCGCGCCCTGCCCGCCGAGGACGCGGTGGTGCTGGAGCGGCCCGTCCGCGCCGACGGCGACAAGCGCGTGCGGATCGTCGTGCCGATGCTGTCACGGATCGCCAATTTCGACGAGTTCGACCCGCTGCGGGCCGATCCCGACATCGACTTCGCCTTCCTGCCGCCCGGAACGCCCGTGCCCKGCGACGCCGACCTGGTGATCCTGCCCGGAACCAAGGCCACCCTGGCCGACCTGGCCTTCCTGCGCGCCCAGGGCTGGGACATCGACATCCTGGCCCATGTGCGGCGCGGCGGCCGGGTGCTGGGGGTGTGCGGCGGCTACCAGATGCTGGGCCGGACGGTGTCGGACCCCGAGGGGATCGAGGGCGCGCCGGGCTCGGCGGCGGGGCTGGGCCTGTTGGATGTCGAGACCGTGCTGCTGGGCGACAAGGTGCTGCGGGCCGCGACCGGCCGGCTGCTCGACGGCGACGCGGCGTTTTCGGGCTACGAGATGCATGTCGGCCGCACGACGGGTCCGGGAACGGCCAGCCCGATGCTGGCCTTCGACGGCGGCGCGGTCGATGGCGCGGTCTCGCCCGACGGCCGGGTGGCCGGCGCCTATGTCCACGGCCTGTTCGAGCGCGGCGAGGCCCGGGCCGCGCTGCTGGCCCCACTGGGCGTGGCGGTCACGCCGCGCGACCACGCCGCCCGGGTGGACGCGGCCCTGGACGAGATCGCGGCGATGCTGGAGCGATCGCTGGATATCGAGGCGATCGCGCGGATCGCTGGGCTGTAGCGACTTCGCCGCCCCCCACGACCGTCATCCTCGGACTTGTTCCGAGGACTCCTGTTTCAGCCGCGAAGAAGATGATCCGTGAAGCGGGGCGATCACGGCTGGACTTTCAAGCGACAACACAGCCGATCGAGGGGGCCTCGGAACAAGTCCGAGGATGACGGTGAAAGGGGACGTCGGGCGCGAGGCCAACGGTTTCGATAGCCCCACCCCATCCGACGCGCGAGGATGCTTCCGACGATTCCCGCGAGGCCCCGCCGCATGACAGCCCGCCCCCTCTCCGCCCTGCGCGCCTTCCTCAAGAGCGAGTCCGCCGGCGGCCTGCTGCTGATGGGTTCGGCCGCCTTGGCCCTGGTCGTGGCCAATTCCCCGCTGGCGCAGGACTATTTCCACGCCCTGCATGTCGAGATTCTAGGTCTATCGTTGAGCCATTGGGTCAATGACGGCCTGATGGCGGTGTTCTTCCTGCTGGTCGGGCTGGAGATCAAGCGCGAGGTGGTCGACGGCGAGCTGTCCAGCTGGTCGCGGCGCGTGCTGCCGGGCGTGGCGGCGCTGGGCGGGATGCTGGTCCCGGCCCTGATCTATGTGGCGGTCAATCTGCAGGCGCCGGCCAACCTGCGCGGCTGGGCGATCCCGGCCGCCACCGACATCGCCTTCGCCCTGGGGGTGCTGTCGCTGCTGGGATCGCGCGTCMCGGGCTCGCTGAAGGTCTTCCTGGCCGCCCTGGCGATCATCGACGACCTGGGCGCCATCCTGATCATCGCGATTTTCTACACCGACCACCTGACCCTCTGGGCCCTGGGCGGGGCCGCGGCGACCCTGGCGATCCTGGTGGCGATGAACCGCCTGAGGGTGATGAGCCTCTGGCCCTATCTGCTTGTCGGCGCTGGACTTTGGGTCTTCTTCCTGAAGTCCGGCGTGCACGCCACCCTGGCCGGGGTGATCCTGGCCATGACCATCCCGATCACCAAGTCCCCGTCCCGTCCCGACGACGAGCATTCGCCCCTCCATCGCCTGGAGCACGCGCTCAATCCCTGGGTCGCCTATCTGGTGGTGCCGGTATTCGGCTTCGCGAACGCCGGCGTCGCCCTGGGCAAGGTGGGGCTGGCCGAGTTGACCGCTCCCGCCACCCTGGGCGCCGAGCTGGGCCTGTTCCTGGGCAAGCCGATCGGCGTGGGCCTGTTCTGCCTGGCCGCCATCAAGCTGGGTTGGGCCAAGCGGCCCAGCGGCGCGTCCTGGGCGCAGATGTTCGGCGTCTCGGCCCTCTGCGGCATCGGCTTCACCATGAGCCTGTTCATCAACAATCTGGCGTTCGACGCCCCGATCCTGCAGGCCGAGACCAAGATCGGCGTGCTGGCGGGCTCGCTGCTGTCGGCCCTTCTGGGCTGGCTGGTCTTCAGCCTGGCGCCGCGCCCCCGCGATCCCCACATCTCCAGCGAAGCCTGAATCGGAGCCCGTCATGCGCGCCGTCCTCGTCTCCCCCCTCCTCGCCGCCTTGGCGCTGGGCGCGGCCCTCGCCGCCCCCTTGGCCGCCCTCGCCGCTCCGGCCGTCTCGTCGGTGCGCGTCTCCATCGGTCCGGGCCTGGCCGAGAAGGCCGGCGAACTCGGCGACCGCGACCTCGACTCCCTGGCCGCCGACCTGCGGCGGACGATCGAGCGGCGGCTGCCCTCGGCCCGCGACGGCGGCGTCCTGACCCTGGTCATCGACGACGCCCGCCCCAACCGGCCCACGGCCCAGCAACTGCTGACCACCCAGGGCCTGTCGATGGAGAGCTTCGGCAACGGCGGCGCGACGATCAGCGGCGACTATGTGGACGCGGCCGGCCAGCGCACACCGATCGCCTACAGCTGGTACGGCGACGACATCCGCTGGGCGCGGCACAGCTCGACCTGGCACGACGCCGAGGACGCTTTCGACCGCCTCGCGCGCCGTCTGGCCAAGGACCAGTTCGGCGACGCGCGTTGAAACGCGCGTTTCCATGCCCCCTTGCCAGTCGTCCCGACACGGCGTCTGATCGCTGTTCATAAACGCGGGGCCAACCCGTAGTCGGCGAGGAACGCATGACGGAACGGCGCTCATCCTGGACCCTCGCGGCCTTCGCCGCGCCCTGCCTGCCCCTGGCCGCCCTGGGCCTGCCCCTGGTGGTCTACCTGCCCGAATACTACGTCAGCGAGCTTGGCCTTTCGCTTTCGGTCGTCGGCTCGGCTTTCCTGCTGGTGCGGGTCGCCGACATCATCCTGGACCCGATCCTGGGCGGCATGATGGACCGCACTCGCACCGGCATCGGCCGGTTCCGGCCCTGGCTGGCCGCCGCCGCGCCCGTGCTGATGCTGGCGGCGTACTTCCTGTTCATGGCCAAGCCCGGGATCGGACCGCTCTACCTCTGGGGCTGGCTGGTCGTCTGCTATGTCGGCTATTCGATGGCTGTGCTGTCCCACACCGCCTGGGGCGCAGTGCTGTCGCCCGACTACCAGCAGCGCTCGCACGTCTACGGCTGGTGGAGCGCGGGCAATGTGGTGGGGATGATCCTGGTCCTGC
The DNA here is from genome assembly GCF_056665975.1 of Caulobacter sp. 05T431. Taxonomy (NCBI): domain Bacteria; kingdom Pseudomonadati; phylum Pseudomonadota; class Alphaproteobacteria; order Caulobacterales; family Caulobacteraceae; genus Caulobacter; species Caulobacter sp. 05T431. The sequence continues at coordinate 126,932 of NZ_JBFTKU010000014.1, forward strand.
TGCTGCCGCCGATCCTGGCCATGATCTACAAGGGCAACCACGCGGCCGGCGTCCAGGCGATGGGCTGGTTCATCATCGCCCTGCTGCCGCTGACCTTCCTGCTGGCCCTGAAGGTGGTGGGCGAAACCAATGTGCCGCCGGTCAAGCACGAGGCCGGCCTCCGGCAATATGTCGACCTGCTCAAGCGTCCGTCGGTGCGGACGCTGCTGTTCGCCGATCTGCTGATGGGCCTGGCGCCGGGCATCACGGGGGCGCTGTTCTTCTTCTTCTTCGAGCGCATCAAGGGCTTCGACAAGGCCTCGGCCGGCATCCTGCTGCTGATCTATTTCGTCGCCGCCCTGGGCGGATCGCCGATCTGGCCGGCCCTGGCCAAGAAGATCGGCAAGCACCGGGCCCTGGCCATCGCCGCCGTGATCTACGCCTTCGTGCAGGTGGTGACGGTGTTCACGCCAAGGTACGACGGCGGGTCGCCGCTCAGCCCGCCGATGCTGTTGGGCATGGTGATCCTGATCCTGGCCGGCCTGCCCTATTCCGCGGCTCCGCTGCTGGTGCGCTCGATGATGGCCGACCTGGGCGATGAGGAGCGGCTGGCCAGCGGCGTGGACCGCACCGGCCTGCTCTACGCCATCGTCAACGGCACGGTGAAGCTGGGTTACGCCCTGGCGGTCGGCGTGTTCCTGGTGCTGGCGCAGTTGGGTTTCGACCCCAAGGTTCCCAGCGCCCAGGGCGACACGGCCCTGATCGTTCTCTACGCGGTGGCGCCGGCGGCGCTGGGCCTGCTGGTGTGCGCCGTCATCCTGCGCTATCCGCTGGACGCGACCGCCCATGCCGAGATCCGCCGTCAGCTTGACGCGCGGGACGCGGCCGAGCCCCTCCCCAGTCCGAGTCCGGAACCGCATGTCGCCCCTCTCGCCAGCCCCAAACCCGCCGCTGAATGATCCCCGGGAGAAGGACCAGCACCCGCTCTTCACCCTGATCGACATCATGGCGAAACTGCGCGATCCCGACGGCGGCTGCCCGTGGGACCTGGAGCAGACCTTCGCCACCGTCGCGCCCTACACGGTCGAGGAGGCCTACGAGGTCGCCGACGCCATCGAGCGGAACGACCTGTCCGACCTGAAGGAGGAGCTGGGCGACCTGCTGCTGCAGGTGGTGTTCCATTCGCGCATGGCGGAGGAGCAAGGGGTGTTCGACTTGGCCGGCGTGGCCTCGGCGATCAACGACAAGATGGTCCGCCGTCACCCGCACGTGTTCGGCGACCACGCCTATGACGACCTCGACGCCCAGGTTGCCGGCTGGGAGGCGCTGAAGGCCCAGGAGCGCCAGGCCAAGAAAAAGGGCGGCGTGCTGGACGACGTGCCGGCCGGCCTCCCCGCCATGACCCGCGCCGTCAAGCTGACCAAGCGCGCGGCCCGCGTCGGCTTCGACTGGCCCTCKACCGACGAGGTGCTGGACAAGCTGGCCGAGGAAGTGGCCGAGCTGAAGGTCGAGATCGCCGCCGGCGACAGGGCCAAGGCGCGCGAGGAGCTGGGCGACCTGCTGTTCGTGGTCGCCAACCTGGCCCGCAAGCTGGACGTCGAGCCGGAGGACGCCCTGCGCGCCACCAACGCCAAGTTCGCCCGCCGCTTCGCCTTCATCGAGGCCGAACTGGCCAAGGACGGCCGCACGCCCGACCAGTCGGACCTGGCCGAGATGGACGGCCTGTGGAACGCGGCCAAGGCGGCGGAGAAGAGATAACCTTCTCCCTCTGGGAGAGGGGTTTAAAACGCCGGCCAGTCGTCCAACGAGTCGATCTCGCGCCACGCCCGCACGCAGGCGTTCACCGGGTCCTTGCCGATGAAGATCGCCGCCTCGGCCCAGCGGCGGCGCAGCAGGCCGACCAGCGGCTTGCCGCCCTGGTTGATCCACCGGCGCATCTCGTCGGGCACGGCGGTCTTCTCGCCGGCGTTCAGCTTGCGCAGCAGGGTCGAGGTGCGCAGCGCCCCGTCGCCGAGATTGTAGGTCCACGAGATCAGGGCCGCGGCCTCGTGGGCCAGCAGCGGGGTGCGCACCCGGGCGTGGACGTCCAGGGCCGCGCGCTTCATGTCGCGCATCAGCAGCTTGACCGCCTGGGCTTCGGTGATCGCCGGGGTCGAGGGCGTGACGGGCTTGCCGGCCGCGTCGCGGATCGTGCCGTAGCCGATCGTCCAGGTGCCGCCCGGCAGCGCGCCGTTGTCGTCATAGGGCCGGGCGAAGAAGCCCTCCACCCGCTTGACGACCGTGGTCGCGGCCTCCGGCACCGTCACGCCGTCCCAGGGATCGTTGTTGGCCATCGCTCGCGCTCCGAATGTGGAGGTCGAGTGTTCACCCGTCGGGCGAGCGCGGCAAGGCGCGAACGGTCAGTCGCCGGTCGCCATGATCCAGACTTGCGGGAACTGGCGTTCGAACCGGCCCAGGGCCTGGGCGTCGAGGCGCGCGATCAGGCGCACGCCGCCGTCGGTCTCGTCCTCGCGGCTTTCGACCCGGCCGTTGCGATAGATCCAGGCCAGGGCCTCGCCGTCCGAAGCGGCCAGGCGCACGGCCACCGGCGGGGTGTCGTCGATCAGGCCGCCGACCCGACGCAGCAGCTCGGCGCAGCCCTCGCCGGTGACGGCCGAGACCGGTGATGCGCCCTGGCGCCGGGCCTGGCCCTCGAGGATCTCGCGGGACTCGCCGTCGACCAGGTCGATCTTGTTCCAGACCTCGATCAGGGTCTTGCCGTCCTCGGCCTCGCCGTCGTCGCCCAGCACCTTCAGTTCGGCCAGAACCTTCTGGACGTCGCGGGCCTGGGCGTCGGTGTCGGGATTGGCCACGTCGCGCACGTGCAGCACCACGTCGGCTTCTTGCACCTCCTCGAGGGTGGCGCGGAAGGCCTCGACCAGCTCATGCGGCAGGTCGGAGATGAAGCCGACGGTGTCGGACAGGATCGCCGGCCGGCCGTCGGGCAGCTTCACGGTGCGCAGCGTCGGGTCCAGGGTGGCGAACAGCATGTCCTGGGCCACGACCGTGGCGTTGGTCAGGCGGTTGAACAGGGTCGACTTGCCGGCGTTGGTGTAGCCGACCAGGGCCACCGTCGGGTACGGGACCTTCTTGCGCGCCGAGCGGTGCAGGGTGCGGGTGCGCCGCACCTCCTCCAGCTCGCGCTTGAGCTTGCCGATCGTGCCGGCGATCAGGCGACGGTCCAGTTCGATCTGGGTTTCGCCGGGGCCGCCGGTCGAGCCGGTGCCGCCGCGCTGACGTTCCAGGTGGGTCCAGGTGCGGACCAGGCGCGAGCGCTCGTAGTCGAGCCTGGCCAGCTCGACCTGCAGCTTGCCCTCGCGGGTGCGGGCCCGGCGGGCGAAGATCTCGAGGATCAGGCCCGTGCGGTCGATGACCTTGACGCCCAGGCCGCGCTCGAGATTGCGCTGCTGGACCGGGGTCAGCTGGTCGTCGAAGACGGCGACGTCGATCTTCTCGACCTCGCAGATGGCCTTCAGCTCGTCGACCTTGCCGCTGCCGAACAGGGTGGCGGGCGTGACCTGGCGCAGGGGCGCGACCATGGTCTCGACGACGTCGAGATCCAGGGCGATCGCCAGGCCGACGGCTTCCTCGAGACGCGCGTTGGGGTCACGCGCCTCGATGGCCGCCTGGCCGCGCGTCGGGCGCACGGGATGGATCACGAACGCCCGGAAGATCGGGGCGGCGTGGTCGATGGATTTCGTAGTGGACTTAGTCAAATCCTAGGGATCAATCGTCTTGATCAGCGCTGGGCTCGTACAGCTGCACGGGCTGGGCCGGCATGATCGTCGAAATGGCGTGCTTGTAGACCAGCTGGGACTGGCCGTCGCGGCGAAGCAGGACGCAGAAATTGTCGAACCAGCTGACGACACCCTGCAGCTTCACGCCGTTCACCAGGAAGATGGTCAGCGGCGTCTTCGACTTGCGCACGCTGTTCAGGAAGGTGTCCTGAAGGTTTTGTTTTTTCTCGGTCGACATGGGGATTCCCCTCTTATTGTTTCGGAGGGCCACACGCCCCCCACACAAACAAGTTCAGACTAAAGCATTTTTCGCCGGTTGGTATGACCAATCGGCGAAGAAAATGCGCTAAGGCGTGTAAACCTAGACTATCGTCCTAGATCGCCGCCGCCTTGGCGCGCTCGATATAGAGACGCCGAAGCCGCGTCGCCACCGGTCCGGGCTTGCCGTCGCCGATTTGCGCGCCGTCGACGCTGACGATCGGCAGCACCAGGGTGCCCGCGCCGGTGATGAAGGCCTCCTTGGCGGCCTTGGCCTCCTCGACCGTGAACGGCTGCTCGGCGACCGGCAGGCCGGCCTCGGCGATCACCTCCAGCAGGCTGGAGCGGGTGATGCCGCGCAGGATGTTGGCCTGGGTGTCGCGGGTGCGCAGGCGCCCTTCGGCGTCGACGATCCAGGCGTTGGACGAGGCGCCTTCGGTGACCAGGCCCAGGTCGTCGACGAACCAGGCCTCGACCGCGCCGCGCTCGCGCGCCGCCTGCTTGGCCAGGGCGTTGGGCAGCAGGCCGATCGACTTGATGTCGCAGCGACCCCAGCGGTTCTCCGGCACGGTGATCACCGACTGGCCCTTGGCGGCCTTGGCCTCGGCGGCCACACGGTCCACACGCTTGGCGGTGACCACCACCGAGGGCGGCACGGCCGGATTGGGGAAGGCGTGGTCCCGCGGGGCGGTCCCGCGGGTGACCTGCAGATAGACCATGCCGTCGCTCACCTTGTTGCGACGGATGGCTTCCCGCAGCACCACGGTCAGGGCTTTCTCGGTCATCGGATGAGCGATCTTCAGCTCGTCCAAGCTGCGCCACAGGCGCGTGAAGTGGCCGGCCGCATCGGCCAGCTTGCCGCCGAACACCGCCCACACCTCGTAGACGCCGTCGGCCAGCTGGTAGCCCCGGTCCTCGATATGCACCGTGGCGTCGCCATGGCGGACAAAGCGGCCGTTGACGTAGGCGAAACGCGACATGGTTCAGGTCCTCTGCGCGGTCTCTCGCGCGCTCATATTGATCCGCTCATTCCGGCGAATGCCCGGACCCAGATCCTATGACTGTGCGGATGACTGGAAGAGCTCCGAGCTCTTGGCGTCAGCCTCAAAGCCATTCCATCTGGGTCCCGGCATTCGCCGGGATGAGCGGTTTAGGGGTTACTCTTCCTCTTCGACCCGCGCACCCGCGACGCCGAGAGATTTCAATTTCCGGTGCAGGGCCGAGCGCTCCATGCCGATGAAGTTGGCGGTGCGCGAGATGTTGCCGCCGAACCGCAGGATCTGGGCGTTCAGGTACTCGCGCTCGAACAGCTCGCGCGCCTCGCGCAACGGCAGGGCGATGATGCGTTCAGCCCCGATCGCCCCGGCGTTGCCGCCGGACGGCTGTTCGTTGGCGTTGAGCATCTCGGCGGTGATCAGGTCGCCGGGCTCGCCCGAGGCCAGGATCAGCATCCGCTCGACGTTGTTGCGCAGCTGGCGGACGTTGCCGGGCCAGGCCTGGACCTGCAGGGTCGCCAGGGCGTCCTCGCCCAGTCGTCGGCGCTGCAGGCCRGTGGCCTCGCAGACGCGGTCGACGAAGTAGCTGATCAGCTCCGGGATGTCCTCGCGCCGCTCCGACAGGCCCGGCACGCGCACCGGCACCACGTTCAGGCGGTGGAACAGGTCCTCGCGGAACCGCCCGGCCGCGATCTCGTCGCGCAGTTCGCGCGAGGTCGAGGAGATCACCCGCACGTCGACCTGGACGTCGTTGTCGCCGCCCACCCGGCGGAAGCGCTGCTCGACCAGGACCCGCAGGATGCGGCTCTGGGTCTCGCGCGGCATGTCGGCCACCTCGTCGAGATAGAGCGTGCCGCCGTGGGCGCGTTCGAACACGCCGATCTTGCGCGGGCGACCGCCCTCGCCTTCCTCGCCGAACAGCTCGACGTCCAGGCGCTCGGGCGCCATGCCCGCGGCGCTGACGGCCACGAACTCGTTGCGCGAGCGGCTGCTGGAGCCGTGGATCAGCCGCGCCACCAGTTCTTTGCCCGAGCCCGGAGGGCCCGAGACCAGCACGCGGCTGTTGGCGGGGGCGACCTTGGCGATCAACTGGCGCAGGGCCTGGGCCGCCGCCGACTTGCCCATCAGGCCGTCGGAGCTGAAGCTCTGCACCCGCAGGCGACGGTTCTCGCGCTTGAGGTTGGCCGCCTCCAGGGCTCGCTCGACCACCAGCAGCAGCCGGTCCGACTTGAACGGCTTCTCCAGGAACTCGTAGGCCCCGCGCTTGATGGCGCTGACGGCGGTCTCGATGTTGCCGTGGCCCGAGATCATGATCACCGGCAGATCGGGGTCCAGGGCCTTGACCATGTCGAGCAGCTCCAGCCCGTCCATGCCCCCGCCCTGCATCCAGATGTCCAGCACCAGCAACGCGGGCTTGCGGGCCCGCAAAGCGGCCAGCGCCTGGTCGGAGTCGGCCGCCACCCGCACCGCGTAGCCTTCATCCTCCAGGATGCCGGCCACCAGTTCGCGGATATCGACTTCGTCGTCGACCACAAGCACGTCAGCGCTCATATCATCTCCTCTACGCCCGTCTGGGCGTTGGCGGCGGCGAGCCGCGCGGTCGTGGGGAACTTCAGGATGACCCGGGCGCCGGTTCCGTTCAGCGCGTCGGTCAGGACCAGTTCGCCTTCGTGGTCCTCCATGATCCGCTTGACGATCGCCAGCCCGAGGCCGGTGCCCTTCTCGCGGGTCGTGACATAGGGTTCGGTCAGCCGGTCGCGGTCCTTGGCGGGCAGGCCCACGCCGTTGTCCTCGACGACCAGGCACAGGTGCTCGTCGTCCGAGACCAGGCTGGCGACGATGCGGCCCGGCGGCTCCGGCGAGGCCTGGCGGCGCGCGCCCACGGCTTCACCGGCGTTCTTCAGGATGTTGGTCAGGGCCTGGCCCACCATGCGGGCGTCGCAGCTGATCCAGACGTCCTCGCCCGGCTCCTCGAGCACCACCTCGGTCTCGGCGTCGACGAAGCGCTGGGCGAAGACCGCCTGGCGCAGCATCTCGGTCAGGTCGGCCGGGGCGAAGCGCGGCGCGGGCATCCGGGCGAAGGCCGAGAACTCGTCGACCATCCGGCCGATGTCGCCGACCTGGCGGATGATGGTCTCGGTGCAGCGGTCGAAGGTGTCCAGGTCGCTGGTGATGTCCTTGCGGTACTTGCGACGGATGCGCTCGGCCGACAGCTGGATCGGGGTCAACGGGTTCTTGATCTCGTGGGCGATGCGACGGGCCACGTCCTTCCAGGCGGCGTTGCGCTGGGCGGCCATCAGGCGGGTGATGTCGTCGAAGGTCAGCACCAGGCTCTCGGCCGCGTGGCCGGCCCCGCGGAAGCGCAGCCGACGGGTCTCGCCGCCACGCACCACGTCGATCTCGACCTCGGCGTTGGGACGGCCGCCGCTGATCTCCTGCAGCACGGTCTCCAGTTCGGGCGCGACCTCGACCAGGGGCTGGCCCACGGCGCCCTCGTCCAGGGCCAGCAGGTCGCCGGCCCGGCGGTTCAAGGCGGTGATCCGGCCCTCGGCGTCCAGGCCGACCACGCCGGCGCTGACGCCCGACAGCACGGTCTCGATGAACTGGCGGCGCGACTCGGCGTCCAGGCTGGCCACCTTCAGGGCCGCCTGCTGGGCCTGGAGGTCCGTGGTCATCATGTTGAAGGCCACCGACAGGGCGCGGATCTCGTCGGGCCCGATCTCGACGTCCACCCGGGCGTCCAGGTCGCCGGCCGAGACGCGGCCGGCGGCCTGCACCAGGCCGGAGACCGGCGCGGCGATCGAGTTGGCGGCGGCGATGCCCACCCAGACGGCGGCCACCAGCACCAGCAGCGCGGTCTCGATGTAGCTGAGGCCGAAGATCACCTGGATCCGCGCCTGGTTCTTGGCCGCCTCGCGGTACGAGATCAGCGACGCCTCGGACTCGATCAGGTGGGCCAGGATGCCCTTGTCGATCGGCCGGGCGACATAGAGATAGGCGTCCGGGAAGGCCTTCAGGCGATACAGCGCCCGGAACAGGTCCTCGTCGACGAAGCGCTGCGAAGTGATGTCGCCGGTGTCGGTCCGGCGGAAACTGGACGGCGGCGGGGCCAGGAACGGCGGGGCGCTGTCGCTCTCGGCGCGGGCCAGGATCCGGCCGTCGCGATCCAGCACATAGGCGGCCGAGAACCCGTTCTCGTCCATGTGCTCCTTCATGTAGTGGCCGAAGGCGACCGGCGAATCGGCCAGGGTCGGGGCGGCCTGGTTCAGGACGCCGGCCATCGGCCCGACGTGCTGGCTRATATATTCGGTCTGCTCGCTGACATAGGACCGCGCCACGGTGGCCGAGTTCTCGACCACGGTGCGCACCCGTTCGCTGAACCAGGCGTCGACCCCGCGGTTGACCAGCACCCCGAAGAACAGGGCCACGATCACCGCCGGCGCCACGGCGGCCACCGAGAACAGGCCCACGAAGCGCAGGTGCAGGCGCGCGCCGGCGTCGCTGGCCCGGGCGTCGACCAGGTCCAGCAGCCGCCAGCCGACGATGCCGGCGATGCAGAGGATCAGGGCCAGGTTGAAGCCCAGCACGACCAGGATGACGGTGGTGGCCGGTCCGATCGGCCCGGTGGCCGGGGGCGACGAGGCCAGGAAGACAGCCGTGGCGGTCAGGGCGATCGCCACCCCGTAGGCGCCGCCGAGCGTGAAGCGCGAGCGCAACAGCTCTCGCCACCAGGCCCGGCTGAACCGGGTCGGCGGTCCTTCAAGCTCCAGCACGGATGGAACGGACGCCATTGACCAAGTTTAAGGTGGACTGTGCCCCAAACTCAACAGGTATGTGCCAATTCGGCGTCAGGCTTGGCGGTAGAATAGGTTCACTTGCACGCGAACCCCTCCGTCCGGCCCGAAATCGGGACGGAGGGGCGCATCGGCGGGACTTTAGCGCCGCCCGCGCGTCATCTCGACGCCCAGGTCCTGGATCTTCTTGCGCAGGGTGTTGCGGTTGAGTCCCAGGATCTCGGCGGCCCGCACCTGGTTGCCGCGCGTCGCCGACAGGGTCAGCTGGATCAGCGGGCGCTCCACCTCCTGCAGCACGCGGTCGTAGAGGCCGGCGGCCGGCACGCCGTCGGGCTGGTCGGCGAAGTGCGACGACAGGTGACGCTCGACCAGGCTGGCCAGGGTGACCGGGCCCTCGTCCGCATGGGCGGCTGGGGTGTGGTCCTGCAGTTCGCGGTCGACGATGCGGGCGGTGATCAGCTCCTCGGCGTAGAGGGCGCACATCCGCCGGATCAGGTTCTCCAGCTCGCGCACGTTGCCGGGCCAGGCATGGCTCTTCATGCGGTCCAGGGCGCTCTGGTCGATGGTCTTCGCGGGAAGGCCTTCGCGGGCGGCGCGCAGCAGGAAGGTGCGGGCCAGGTCCGGGATGTCTTCGGTGCGGTCGCGCAGCGGCGGCAGGCGGACGGGCGCGACGTTCAGGCGGAAGAACAGGTCCTCGCGGAACAGGCCCTGGTTGATCAGGCCGCGCAAGTCGCGGTTGGTGGCGGCGATGATCCGAACGTTGGGGCGGCGGCCGGTCTTGGGATTGAGCACCGGCTCGGTGCCGTCGATCACCCGCAGCAGGCGCGTCTGGGCGTCCAGCGGCATGTCGCCGATCTCGTCCAGGAACAGGGTGCCGCCGTCGGCCTCGATCAGGCGGCCGTTGTCGCCGTCGCCCCGGCCGAACAGCTCGGCCTCGACCCGCTCGCGCGGCACAGCGGCCAGGTTGATGACCACGAACTTGCCGTCGCGACGGCGACCCAGCTCGTGCAGGGCGCGGGCCACCAGCTCCTTGCCGGTGCCGCTCTCGCCCAGGATCAGCACCGTCAGGTCGGCGCCGACCAGGCGGGCGATGGTGCGGTAGACCTCCTGCATCGGGGCCGAGCGGCCGATCAGCGGCAGGCGCTCGTCGCGCATGGCTCGGGCCTGGGCCTTGGACGCCTCGGCGTCGGCTGGCCGCGACAGGGCCCGGCGGGCGGCGGCGGTGACATCGTCCAGGTCGAACGGCTTGGAGACGTATTCGAACGCGCCCGCGTCGGCGGCGTTGACGGCCGTCAGCAAGGTGTTCTGGGCGCTCATCACGATGATCGGCRGCTTGGGCCGTTCCTTGCGGATGCGCGGCAGCACGTCGAAGACGTTCTCGTCGGGCATCATGACGTCGGTGACGACCAGGTCGCCCTCCCCGTCCATCACCCACTTCAGCAGGGTCGTGGCGTTGCCCGTCGCCCGCACCTGATAGCCCAGCCGGGTGAAGGCCTGGCTGAGCACCAGCCGCACCGAGCTGTCGTCGTCGGCGATCAGGATCTTCTTGCTGGCGGCGTTCATGCGTGGGCGTCTCCAGTGGAGGGGGCAAGCTTCTCGGAAGCCATCGGCAGCAGCACGCGGAACACGGTGCGGCCGGGCTCGGAGTCGAAGTCGATAAGGCCGCCGTGGCTGGTCACCAGCTTGGTGACCAGGGCCAGGCCCAGGCCGGTGCCGTTGGCCTTGGTGGTGACGAACGGCTGGAACAGGTGGTCGCGCAGGCTCTGCGGCACGCCGGGACCGTTGTCCTGCACGCGGATCTCGATCGGCGCGCCGGCCGCGGCCTTGCCGTCGGCCCCGCGCACCCGCACACCGGGGCGCCAGGCGGTGTGGATGGACAGCATGCCCTGGCCGTCGCCGCGCGAATGGGCGGCCTCGGCGGCGTTCTTCACCAGGTTCAGGAACACCTGGATCAGGTGGTCCTCGTCGCCCCAGACGTCGGGCAGCGACGGGTCGTAGTGCTCGCGCAGGACCAGGCCGTCGGCCACGCCGTTGACCACMAGAGCCCGCACCCGGTCCAGCACCTGGTGGATGTTGACGGCCTCGCGCGGTCCCGGGACCTGGTCGGAGAAGGCCTCCATGCGGTCCACCAGGCGGCGGATGCGGTCGGTCTCGTCCATGACCAGCTGGGCCAGGGGCTGGTCGGCGGCGCTGGCGCCGGTCTTCAGCAGCTGGGCCGCGCCCCGGATGCCGGCCAGCGGGTTCTTGATCTCGTGGGCTAGCATGCGGCCCAGGCCCACCACCGAGCGCAGGCCGGCGGCGTCGGTGGCCCGCTCGACGCCCAGCACGCCCTTGACGTGCAGGGTCAGCATCACCGAGCCGTCGCCCAGCGGCGCGGCGGCGCCGTCGGCCTCGAACGGCGGCTGGCCGAACAGATTGACCTCGACCCCGTGCTCGCGGACCAGGGCCCCTTCGAACAGGGCGCGGTCCATCATCGAGACCAGCACCGAACCGGGCGGCAGGGCGGCGCGGAAGCGGCCACGGGCCAGCAGGGACAGGCCCTGGCCGAACAGGGCCTCGGCGGCCTCGTTGACCGCCACCAGCGCGCCGTCGCGGTCGATCACCAGGGCGGGCTCGGGGCTGAGGTCGAAGGCCGCGATCTTCAGGCTGTCGGAGACCTTGGTCGGAGCCATGCGGGCGTGATCTGTCATGCCGCCAGCCTCCGGTCGCCCAGCCACAGGGCCGCCAGGCCGTCCTCGACGGCGGACGGATCGTCCAGCCGGCACAGGGCGGCGCGGGCGGCGCGGCGCGCCTCTTCGCTGTCGGGCCACGGCGCGGCCTCGATGTACGAGGCCAGGTGCTTGCGGAACATCTTCAGGCCCAGGCTCTGGCCGTAGAAGTCGAGGCTGCGGCGGAAATGGGTGACGGCGATGGCCAGGCGTTCCTCGGCGTCCGGCTCGCGGAAGCCCTCGCCGCGCAGCGCCGCCTCGATCGCCTGGGCGATCCAGGGGCGGCCATAGACGCCCCGGCCGATCATCACGCCGTCGGCGCCGGACTGGTCCAAGGCCGTCCGGGCGGTGTCGCCGTCGACGATGTCGCCGTTGACCAGGACCGGCACGCCGACCGCCGCCTTGACGGCCGCCACGGCCTCCCAGTCGGCCTGGCCCTTGTAGAACTGACAGCGGGTGCGGCCGTGGACGGTGATCGCCTGCGCCCCGGCGTCGACCGCCCGGCGGGCGATGTCGGCGGCGTTGCGGCTGTCGTCGTCCCAGCCCAGGCGCATCTTGACGGTGACGGGCACGTCGACGGCCTCGACGGCGGCGGCGACCAGGGCCTCGGCCAGGTCMGGCTCGCGCATCAGGGCCGAGCCCGAGGCCGCGCCTTTAGTGACTTCCTTGGCCGGGCAGCCGAAGTTCAGGTCGATGATCTGGGCCCCCGCGTCGGCGGCCATCCTGGCGCCCTGGGCCATGTAGTCGGGATCGCGTCCGACCAGTTGGACCACCATCAGCGGCAGGCCCTCGCCGACGGCGGCGCGGCGCACGACGTCGGGCCGCCCCTTCGCGAATTCCGCGCAGGCCACCATCTCGGTCGCCACATAGGCCGCGCCGAGGCGGGTGGCGGTTTCCCTGAAGGGCAGATCGGAAACGCCTGTCATCGGCGCGATCCACACACGCCCGGGCACCTCGACCTTGCCGACTGCGAGACTGTTGCTCATTTTATATGCATCCCCACCGCACTGTTTTTAGGCAATTTGTGCGGCGCCGTAAAGGCTCTTCTCTGGACAAGTTTCGGTGCGCGGCTAAACAGCCACAATGACCTTCTCCGCCGTCATCGTCGCCGCTGGTTCCGGTACCCGGGCCGGCCCCGGCCAGGCCAAGCAATGGCGCGTCCTGGCGGGCAAGACCGTCCTGCGATGGTCCGTGGAAGCCCTGTTGGCCGGCGGCGCGCAAAAGCTCGTGATCGTGGCCGATCCCGAGGCGCGCTCGACGCTGGATGCGGCCCTGGACGGCCTGTCGGGCTGGACCACGACCGCCGGCGGCGCGACTCGCGCCCTTTCGGTCCGGGCGGGCCTGGCCGCCCTCGCCGACCGTCCCGCCGACGAACCGGTGCTGATCCACGACGCCGCCCGCCCGTTCCTCGGCGCCGCAACAATCGTCTCGGTGCTGAAGGCGCTGGCCGACGCCGACGGCGCGATTCCGGCCCTGCCGGTCGCCGATACGCTGAAAAGCGGGGCGCTGGATTCGAGCGTCGTCACAAAACCGCGCAATGACTTGTGGCGGGCCCAGACCCCCCAGGCGTTCCGCCGCGACCGCCTGCTGGCCGCCTACGCCGCGTGGACGGGTCCGGACGAACCCACCGACGACAGCCAGGTGGTCGAACGCCATGGCGGCCGTGTCGTGGTGGTCCCCGGCGACCCCATGCTGATGAAACTGACCTATCCGGAGGACTTCGCCTTGGCTGAGCTGATTGGGGCCGAGACGTTGGCGGGCCGCGCACGCATCACCCGCATGGGCCAGGGCTTCGACGCCCACCGCTGGGGTCCGGGCGAGTCGGTCTGGCTGTGCGGCGTCGAGATCGCCCACAGCGAGACCCTGATCGGCCATTCCGACGCCGACGCGGGCCTGCACGCCCTGACGGACGCCATCCTGGGCGCGATCGGCGAAGGCGACATCGGCGACCATTTCCCGCCCACCGATCCGCAATGGAAGGGCGCGGCTTCGGACAAGTTCCTGATCCATGCCGTCAATCTGGTCCGCCAACGCGGCGGAAGTCTGGTCAATGTCGACGTGACGCTGATCTGCGAACGGCCCAAGATCAAACCGCACCGCGCGGCCATGCGCGAGCGCCTGGCCCAGATCCTGGACCTGCCGCTGGACCGGGTCAGCGTCAAGGCGACCACCACCGAGGGCATGGGCTTCACTGGCCGCGGCGAAGGCCTGGCGGCCCAGGCCATCGCCGTGGTCGAGACGCCGGCCTAGAACCTAGAGCACGAGGCAGTCGATATCGTCGCCGCGCACCTTCAGCCGCGCCTTGGCCAGGAACGGCAGGGCGAAAGTCTTCGTGACGCCGCTGGAGGTGACCGAAAAGCGGCCTGGATTGCTGATCACGCAATAAAGCCCACCGTCCAAGCCGTCGCAGACGCTGGAGCCGCGCTGCTTTTCGATCCGCACCGCGCCCGTGTCATAGATGGACGCCAAGCGCGAGGCGGGCACGCCGCCCGAGACTTCCCGGCAGGCCCCGCCAGAGGGCGCGGCCCCGGCGATGGCGACGGATCCAAAGGTCAGAACGATGGCGACGCCAGCCGCGAGACGCATCTTCATGTAACCTGCTCCAAAGACTCGGTTCCATGACGAGATCATGGACGGGTTGCTCTGCATAGTTGCATTCCGCGAGGCCCGATGTTCCCGCTCGAAATCCAGACCCTGGCCCGCCTGTTGATCGACGAAGCGCGCGGCAAGTCGCTGCGGCTGGCGACGGCCGAGAGCTGCACCGGTGGTCTGACAGCCGGGGCGATCTGCAACATCGCCGGCGCGTCCGACGTGTTCGAGCGCGGCTTCGTCACCTACACCAACCGGGCCAAGAGCGAGATGCTGGGCGTGCCGGGCGACCTGATCGCCGACCACGGGGCCGTGTCGGAAGTCGTCGCGCGGATGATGGCCGAGGGCGCTCTGGAGGCCAGCAACGCCCATGTGGCCGTCGCGATCACCGGCGTGGCCGGGCCCGGCGGCGGTTCGCCGCTGAAACCGGTGGGCACGGTGCATTTCGCCGTGGCCCGGGCCAACCGCTMGGTCGTCCACCGCCACGAGCTGTTTGACGGCGAGACGCGCGAGGGGGTGCAACTGGCCGCCGTGCGCACCGCCCTGGAGATGCTGCGCGAGGCCGTGGCCTAGATGCCGGAGGCCGCGCCCAGCGACTGGCGGCGGTTCGTCGGCATCGGCCTGTCGCGCGCCGCCCTGGCCAAGGCCGCCGCCCGCAAGAGCGAGTGGCGCCACGCGATACGGGTGTCGTCGGCGGTCGTGGCGGCCTACGCCCTGGCCACCCTGCTGCGGCTGCCCCAGGGCTATTGGGCGGTGTTCACCGCCGTGATCATCGTCCAGTCCAGCCTGGGCGCGACGATCACCGCCTCGATCGAGCGCCTGATGGGCACGGCCGTCGGGGCTGCGGTCGGAGCCGGGGCGGCCATGGTCCACGCCCGCTTCCCCGAGGCCGGCGGTCCGATCCTGGCCGTGACCGCCGCCCTGCTGGCCTTCCTGGCCGCCGTGCGTCCGGCGTTCAAGGTCGCCCCGGTCACCGCCGTGATCATGCTGATCGGCACGACCACCCACATGGACCCGCTGGTGGCCGCCTTCCTGCGGGTGGCCGAGATCACGGTCGGCAGCGTGGTCGGCATCGCCGCCACCCTGCTGATCTTCCCGGCCCGCGCCCACGCCACCGTGGTCGACAACGCCAACAAGGTGGCCGAGCTGCTGGCCGACCTCCTGGAGCACTACGCCCTGAAGCTGAAGGGCGGCGCGACCGACCTGGAGGCGCGCGGGCACTACGACGACACGCTCAAGGCCCTGTCCAAGCTGCAGACGGCCATGACCGAGGCCGACCGCGAAAGCGCCAGCCGGCTCAGCGACCATTCGGTGACGGACGCCCTGCCCCGCACCCTCTGGCGGCTGCGCAACGACAGCGTGATGATCGGCCGGGCGTTGCGCGAGGCCTTCCCCTCGCCCGGCCTGGCCCTGCCCTCGGCGGCCATGCTGAACGCCAGCGCCGTGTTCCTGCGGGCCTGCGCGGCGCTGCTGTCCGGCGGGCCMCGCCCCGACCGGCTGGCCTTCGCCGAGGCGCACCAGGCCTTCCAGGGCGCGGTCGAGACCCTGCGGGCCGGCGGCGGCACCCGGGCCCTGGCCTTCGACGACGCGGCCCGTGTCTTCGGCCTGGTGTTCGCGATCGAGAACCTGTTTGGCAATCTCGGCGACTTCGAGGAGCGGGTCGAGGAGACCGTGGGCAAGCGCGCTTGAGCGAACGTGGGTCAGCGACTAGCTAAGGTCCATGTCCTCCCTCGCCCTCACCGTCTTCCAAGGTCGCGCCGGCGACCGCAACCCGCGCGGCGCGGCCGGCGCCCTGGCCGTGGGCGCGGCGCTGGAGGCCCGCCTGGGCCTCGCGGCCGAGCATGTAGGCGTGCGGTCCCCGCCCCTGGCGGCCGGCTGGTCCGAGGAGCTGGAGGCGGCTCGCCCAGGCTTCGAGGTCCTGGCGGCGCGGCTGGACGCGGTGCTGGCCGACGGCAAGGCGTCGCTGGTCACCCAGGGACGCTGCGCGGCCTCGATCGCCGCCCTGCCCGTCGTGCTGCGCCATCATCCCGACGCCCTGGTCGTGTGGTTCGACGCCCATGGCGACTGCAACCAGCCCGCCCAGTCCACGACCGGCTATCTGGGCGGCATGGTGCTGACGGCCGCCGCCGGGGTGTGGGACAGCGGTCTGGGCCAAGGGCTGGACCTGGCCGACGTGGTGCTGGTCGGGGCGCGGGACCTGGACCCGTGCGAGGCCGCCCTGATCGCCGGCGGCGGACCGCGGCTGGTGACGGCCGGTCCGGGGATCGCCCAACGCCTGGCCGCCGCGATCGGCGACCGGCCGGTCTATGTGCATCTGGACTGCGACGTGCTGGACCCGGGCCTGGTCCCCACCGAATACAGCGTCGAGGGCGGGCTGAGTTTCGCCGATCTCCGCGAGGCCTGCGCGGTCCTGGCCCGCAACCGGGTGATCGGCCTGGAGATCGCCGAGTTCGAGGACGTCTTCGCCGCGACGGGCGCGCCCGGCGACGTCGCGGCCCTGCTGGACGCCCTGGCGCCGCTGATCGAGCGGCTGGCGGCCTAGCCGGCGTCGCCCGCCAGGTACGGCTTGTAGCTCTTCTCCTCGACGATGTCGGAGCCGGCCAGGGTGTTGATCTGGCGCTTCACGGCGGCGCGGCGGTCGTTGTCGACATAGACGCGGCGGGCCAGGGCCACGAACGCCGGGCCGAAGTCCTGGCGGCGCTCGCAGTCGCGCTTGCCGTCCTCGATGTCCCAGAGGGCGGCGTTGATCTCGGTGAGTTGGGCGGTCAGGTCGTCCAGTTCCGGCGAGGGCGTGAGTTCGCGCGCGGAGATGTCCTCCAGCAGGGCCAATTCCTTGCGGACGTTGGCCTCCTTGGCGGGGTCGCCGATCCGCGCGGCCTTGACCCGCAGGATGGTGATCTTGTCGATCAGTTCGCCGGCCGAGACGGGGGCTAGGATGGGCATGTCAGGAGGCTCCGGCGATCAGGCGTTGCAGGGCGGCCTCCACCACGTCGAGCGGCAGGGCGGCCATGTCCTGTCCGTAGTCCTCCGCGACCAGCAGCTCAAGACGGCGCGCGGCGGGGCGGAACTTGACCGCCTTGCGGTGGGTCTTCTGCAGCGACAGCAGCGGCGCGCCGCCGGCCGCCAGCATGTGGCCCGGGCCGGCGTCGTTGGCGACGGCGGCGGTCAGGCGTCCGGCCAGGGCGATGGCCAGCATCGGGCCCTTCACCTGCGGGAAGCCGTCGGTGCGGTCCTTCTCCGGGAACAGGGCCGCGGGGACCGCTTCGCGCGCCGCCTGGGCGTCGGCGGCCTCGTCGGGGCCGAAGAAGAACACCGCCTTGCGGCCTGAAGCCTCGATACGGCGGGCCAGTTCCAGGTAGCGGTCCAGGGGCCAGCGCTTGTCCTGGCCGCCCGCGCCGGGCGCCAGGCCGACATAGACCGGTCCGCCCAGGCGGGCGGTCGGCAGCAGCGCGCGGGCGGCCTCGGCGGCGGCGGGATCGGCCAGGGTCAGGGGACGCGGCGCGCCGACGCCGTCGGTGGCCAGGGCCAGCAGCCGGGCCAGGCGCTCGACCACGGCGGCCGGCCAGCCGGTCCTGCGGGCCTGGGCGGCGGCGGAAATGAACGGTCCCTTTGCCGCGCGGCGGGCCACCAGGCTGCGGCGCAGGTTTTCCTGGGTGTCGATCACCAGGTCGAAGGTCCGCCCGCCGAACGGCCTGACCCAGGGCAGCACGTCCAGCGGCGCGTCGCCGGTCGGACCTTCGGTCAGAATCTCGTCGATATAGCCCGCCACGACCGCCTTCAGCGGCCCGGCGTAGACCGTCTCGCCCTTGGCGGCGCACCAGGTGATCCTGGCGTTCGGAAAGGCCGCGCGCAGGCCGGCGATGAACGGCAGCTTGATCAGGCCGTCGCCGATCACCTCGCCCATGGAATAGATCAGGATCGTCTGGACCATGGCCCGGCTTAGGCCGCCGCGCGCGTCCCGGTCAACGCGGAACGGCGAATGTGAGTAATCACTTGCAACGTGTTGGAGGCGTGCTAGCTTCGCCCCATGAACGCCAAGCCCAAGATCGAACGCGCCGCCCTCGAGGTCTTCGTCGACCGCGGCGTCGACGCGGCCACCACCAAGCTGATCGCCGCCAAGGCCGGCGTGTCGGAAGGCGCGATCTACCGCCACTGGAAGAGCAAGGACGAACTGGCCGTGGGCCTGTTCATGACCACGCACCGGCGGCTCTCCGACCTGATCTCGGTCAACGCCGACATGGCGATGGGGATCCAGGCCAAGGCCGCCGCCGTGGTCMGCGCCTATTGCACCGTGGCCGACGAGGATTGGCTGCTGTTCGCCTTCCACCTGCTGCAGCTGCACCACTTCCTGCCCTACTACCAGGAGGACGGCCAGGACCCGGTGTCGGTGGTCGAGGGGCTGATCAAGCGGGCGATGATGGACGCCGAGCTGCCGCCGGGCGACCCGCGCGTGATCGCCGCCATGGCCATCGGCGTGATCGCCCAGACCGCCCAGAACAAGGCCTACGGCCGCCTGGGCGACGACGCCCTTTCCGCCCACGCCCCGCTGATGACGGCGGCCGTCCAGGCCGTGCTCTCCGCGCGATAACCCCGCCCGAAAGGGCTTCCTGGGACAACGAACCATGCGCAGCGCGCTGTTCAACGCCTACTACTGGGTCCTGTCGATCTTCTACGGCCTGTCGGCCGCCCTCTCCGCCCTGCTCCCCGGCCGCAAGCCGATCGCCTTCGCCCTGCGGCTCTACAGCCAGCGGATGATCTGGGCGCTGCGCGTCTTCGCCGGCGTCAAGATCGAGCTGAAGGGCCAGGAGAACCTGCCGCAGGGCGCCTTCATCATCGCCGCCAAGCACCACAGCTGGGGCGACGGCTTCGTGATGTTCGCCAATGTCGACAACCTCAGCTTCGTCACCGGCGACCACCTGGAGAAGTTCCCGCTGGTCGGGGCGATCCTCAGGAAGTTCGGGGCCATCGTGGTCGACAGCTGCGGCGGACCCGAAGCCCGCAAGGCCCTGTCGCAGAGCGCGGCCCAGGTGGCCGCCGAGGGCCGCCGCATCCTGATCTATCCGGAAGGCCACCTAGCCGCCCCGGGCGAGCGGTTCCGCTACCGCACCGGCGTCTACCACATGAGCCAGGACTTCGGCCTGCCGGTGGTGCCGGTGGCCACGAACCTGGGCTGCTTCTGGAAGCAGCAGGACAAGAAGAAGACCCCGGGCACGGCCACCATCGAGTTCCTGCCGCCCCTGCCCCAGGGCCTGTCCAAGAGCGCGTTCATGGCGCGGATGGAAGAGGTCATCGAGACCCGCACCAACCAGCTCATCGCCCAGGCGCGCGGCGAGCCGGTCAAGCCGTCGGTGCTGGTCGAGTGGAACGGGCGGAAGAACGTGGCGGCGGAGGCGGTTGTCGCGGCGGAGGTGTCGACGTGATCGTACGCGCCGGACTTCTCGTGCTGTCGCTCGGCCTGGCCCTCGCGGCGTACGGTGCGGCGGCTGCGGCGATGATGGGCGGAGACCTCTGGACGTGGGTCCTGACCTGTGTCCTTCCGCTGCTCTGGGTCGCGAGCGTCGTCGCGAACTACAAGGTGGGACGATGGGGGCCGTGGGCGCTGACGATAGGGACCATCCCCGCTCTGGGTGGCGTCAGCGTCCTCGCCTTGATCTACGGCGCGATCCAGTTCGGCGCATACGTCTAGAGAGCGACTTGTCGTTCTCCTCAAGGTAGATTAACTCGAAATTGCTTCCATAGATTATGGATCACCGACATGCCGGCGACAGACAGGGTTGGGACCAGCGGAACGGCCCCGCCCCGCCCAAGAGCGTCCAAGGGCCGTCGCGTCCTGGCCTTCGTGGTCGGGGCGATCTGGCTGGTGCTCACCGTGCCGGCCCTGGGCCTGGCGGCGATGTCGGTGATGGCGTCGGACGGCGGCGTGAACGCGGCCATCTACACCTTCGTCTACGCCTGTTTCGCCCTGCCCCTGACCACCTTGCTGGCGGCGGTCGGCGGCTTCGTCAGCGGGGCGACCGGACGGATGCGGTTCGTGGCCATAGGCTCGGTCCTGCCCTTCGTGGCCCTGGCGGTGGCGTTCGGCGCGCTCGCTTTCGGCGCGGGCGCGGCCCCGACGACCTGAGGCCCTAGACCTCGACCGGGCAGTCCGCCGGCGCGGGGACGAAGGTGCCCTCCTCCTGGCGCCTGGCGAAATGAGTCTGGGCGCAAGGGGCCGAGCACAACAGGCCGGTGTCCGACCAGTACAGCGGCGCCTCGTCCTCGTGACGGAAGGCCGGCGCGCCCCACGGCAGGCCACATTCCACGCAGGACGGCGTCTTAGCCAACATCAGTCCAAGGCCTCCGGCGCCGGCTGGATGGTGACGCTTTCGCCGCAACCGCAGGCGTCGGTCTCGTTCGGATTGTTGAACACGAACTTCGACGACAGCTTGGTGGTCTCGTAGTCGATCGTGGTGCCGATCAGGAACAGCACGGCCTTGGGGTCGATCAGGATGGTCACGCCCTGGTCCTCGACCACCTCGTCGATCGGACCCTTCTCGGCGGCGTATTCGAAGATGTATTCCGACCCCGCGCAGCCGCCGTTCTTCACGCCCACCCGCAGGCCCGCATAGGGCTTATCGGCCCGGTCCATGATCTCCTTCACCCGCGCGGCGGCGGCCGGCGTCAGGGTGACGACCTTGGGGCGGGGGCGACGAACGCGCGGGGTGACGGCGGTTTCCATGGCTTTCGAACCGATCAGAACATGTTCAGTTGCAGCTTGGCCTCGTCGCTCATCCGCGAGGGGTCCCACGGCGGCTCGAACACCAGGTCGACGTGGCACGACTTGATGTCCGGGATCTCCATGACCGCGTCCTTGACCCAGCCCGGCATCTCGCCGGCCACCGGGCAGCCCGGCGCGGTCAGGGTCATGTCGATGGCCACGTCCTTCTCGTCGCTGACGTCGACCTTGTAGATCAGGCCCAGCTCATAGATGTCGACCGGGATTTCCGGGTCGAACACGGTCTTGAGCTTCTCGATCAGCTGGTCGGTCAGGCGGTCGAGGTCAGCCTGAGGGATCGCAGAGGGGGGGATCGCGGACGTGGTGGCGGGTTCGGTCATGAGGCTCAACTGAAGAAACTGCGGGCCTTGGCCAGCGCGCTCACGAACGCATCGGCCTCGTCCAGGGTGTTATATAGGGCGAAGGAAGCCCGGGCGCTCGACGTGACGCCGAAACGCTTCATCAGGGGCTCGGCGCAGTGGGTGCCGGCGCGGACGGCCACGCCGTAGCGGTCCAGCACCTGGGCCACGTCGTGGGCGTGGGCGCCCTCGACCACGAAGCTCAGCACCGCGCCCTTGCCCGGCGCCGTGCCCAGGATGCSCACGCCGTTGACGCCGTCCAGCTGGTCGACGACCCGCTGATAAAGGGCGTGCTCGTGGGCCAGGGCCGCGTCGCGGTCGATGGTGTTCAGCCACTTGATCGCGGCGCCCAGGCCGACGGCCTCGAGGATCGCGGGCGTGCCGGCCTCGAAGCGGTGCGGCGGGTCGGCGTAGGTGATGACCTCTTCCGAGACCGAGCCGATCATTTCGCCGCCGCCCTGGTACGGCGGCAGGGCCGCCAGGTGCTCGGCCTTGCCGTACAGCACGCCGATCCCGGTGGGGCCGTACAGCTTGTGGCCGCTGAAGACGTAGAAATCGACGTCCAGGGCCTTCACGTCGACCTTGGCGTGGACGATGGCCTGGCAGCCGTCCAGCAGCACCGGCGCGCCGGCCGCGTGGGCCAGGCGGACGATCTCGGCGGCGTCGTTGATGGTGCCCAGCACGTTCGACATGTGGCTGATGGCCACCATCTTGGTGCGCTCGGACAGCAGGCCCTTGTAGGCCTCCATGTCCAGGCGGCCGTCGTMGGTGACGGGCACGAACTTCAGGACCACGCCGTAGCGCTGGCGCAGGAAGTGCCACGGCACGATGTTGGCGTGGTGCTCCATCTGCGAGACCACGATCTCGTCGCCGGCCTTCAGCGCGCGGCCGAAGGTGTCGGCCACCAGGTTGACCGCCTCGGTGGCGCTCTTGGTCCAGACGATCTCGGACGGCTCGGCGTTGATGAACCGCGCCACGGTTTCCCGGGCGTTCTCGTAGGCTTGCGTCGTTTCGTTGGCCAGGGTGTGCAGGCCGCGGTGGACGTTGGCGTAGCTGGTGCGGGCCAGGCCGGTCATGGCGTCCAGCACCGCTTCCGGCTTCTGGGCGCTGGCGGCGCTGTCCAGATAGACCAGCGGCTTGCCGTGCACCTGGCGGGCCAGGATCGGGAACTGGGCGCGGATCGCCTCGACGTCGAAGGCGGGGGCGAAGGGCGTGTCCAGGGCCATTACTCCGCCCTCCCCAGCTTGGCGGCGACCCAGGCGGCCGCGACCTCGCGCGCGCCTTCGTGCCCGATGCGCTCGACCACCTCGCCCAGGAAGGCCTGGGTCAGCATGGCCTTGGCTTCCGGCTCGGGGATGCCGCGCTGGCGGGCGTAGAAGACC
Source organism: Caulobacter sp. 05T431 (assembly GCF_056665975.1). Classification (NCBI taxonomy): domain Bacteria; kingdom Pseudomonadati; phylum Pseudomonadota; class Alphaproteobacteria; order Caulobacterales; family Caulobacteraceae; genus Caulobacter; species Caulobacter sp. 05T431. The sequence goes on from NZ_JBFTKU010000014.1 coordinate 149,526, forward strand.
TGCTCGTCGTCCAGGGCGCCGATGGTGTTGCCGTGGGCGCACGAGACGTCGTCGGCGAAGATCAGCAGCTCGGGCTTGGCGTCGACCTCGGCCTTGTCCGACAGGATCAGGGCGTGGTGGCCCATGCGGGCGTCGGTCTGGTCGGCGCCGGGCTGGACGACGATCCGGCCCTGGAACACGCCGCGCGCCTGGTCGTCGACGACGCCCTTGGTCAGCTGGCTGGTGATCCCGTCGACGCCGCCGTGGGTGACGATCGTGGTCTGGTCGGCGTGGCGCTGGTCGGCCAGCACGTAGACGCCGTCCAGGCGCACCTCGGCGTGCGCGCCAGGGTGGTTGATCCGGGTCTCGACCCGCTGGCGACGGGCGCCGGTGGTCAGGACGGTCTGGTTGAAGGTCGCGCCGGGTGCCAGGTCGACCTCGGCGGTGACCACGTCGATGGCCTCGGCGTCGTCATCGATCAGCACGATCCGCTCGACGCGGGCGCCCTCGCCCACCGCGATGTCCAGGGTGACATCCGAGAAATAGCCGCCGGCCCGGCCCTCGTGGCTTTCCAGCAGGACCAGGGTCGTGTCGGGCTCGACGACGATGGCGTAGGCGGCGGCGTGAGCCGCGCCCTCGCTGGCCGAGACGAAGCGCAGGGCCACCACGTCGCCCGCGCCGCTGGTGGCGGCGTGGCGCTGGCGGCCGTTGACGAACAGGATCTCGTCGGCGGCCAGGCCGTCGAACGGACCGGGCGCGACGGCTCCGTCCACCGCCGGCGAGGCGGGCGGGACGGCGCGGATCAGGCCGCGCAGGTCGGTCCAGCGCCAGTCCTCGTCGCGGCGCGAGGGCAGCTGGGTCAGGTCGCCGGTCTTGAGGGCGGAGGCCAGGCTCATCAGGCGGCCGCTCCGACGTACTTGTCGTAGCCTTCGGCTTCCAGCTGCAAGGCCAGCTCGGGGCCGCCCGAGGCGACGATGCGGCCGGCGGCCAGCACGTGGACGCGGTCGGGTTTGATGTAGTCCAGCAGGCGCTGGTAGTGGGTGATGACCAGCATGCCGCGATCGGGTGCGCGCAGGGCGTTGACGCCTTCCGAGACGATCTTCAGGGCGTCGATGTCCAGGCCGCTGTCGGTCTCGTCCAGGATCAGGAACTTGGGCGAAAGCATCGCCATCTGCAGGATTTCCATCCGCTTCTTCTCGCCGCCCGAGAAGCCGACGTTCAGGCCGCGCTTGAGCATGTCGAAGTCGATCTTCAGCGCCGCGGCCTTTTCCTTGGCCAGCTTCAGGAAGGCCGGGGCGGCGATCTCGTCCTCGCCGCGCGCCCGGCGCTGGGCGTTGAGGGCGGTGCGGATGAAGGTCAGGGCCGGAACGCCCGGGATCTCCAGCGGATACTGGAACGACAGGAACACGCCCTTGGCGGCCCGCTCGTTGGGCTCCAGCGACAGCAGGTCCTCGCCGTTCAGCGTGGCCGTGCCCTCGGTGACCTCGTAGCCGCCGCGACCGCTCAGCACGTACGACAGKGTCGACTTGCCGGCTCCGTTCGGCCCCATGATGGCGTGCACCTCGCCGGCCGGCACCTCGAGGGTGACGCCCTTCAGGATCGGCTTGTCTTCGACGCGGGCGTGGAGGTTTTCGATCTTAAGCATGGGTCTTCTTGGAACGAGGGTCTTGTACAGTGGGCGCGGAAGGCTCGATTTCAGGGACTTCGATCCCGTCAAACCAATGATCATGCATGGCGCGCAAGAAGGCTTGATCTGAAGCTGGCAAGCCCGACGCGTCGCCTATGACGCTGTCGATCGTGCACTCAGGGCATAGCGCCGTGTGCTCCGTAGCAAGGAAGCGAGTCACATTGGTCGCCGGGAAGCTAAGGCAGCAGAAAAAGCAGCCGCAGAGGTAGCTCTCCGCGATTTCATTCTTGTTGCTCGTTGCATGCCGGTGGGCTGCGCGAAGATCAGCGACGGCGTAGACCATCACGCGCCCTCCGCGCCGCTCAGCGGCTCCAGTAGCTCGATCCTGTTGCCGAACGGGTCGTCGACATAGATGCGGTCGTAGCCTTCCAGAGGCTCGTCGTCCTTCAGGGCGAAGCCGCCGTTCGACAGCTTGGCTTTCAGCGCAGGCAGGTCGCTGACCAGCAACCCCGGATGAGCCTTGCGCGCCGGCCGGAAATCAGCCTCGACGCCCAGGTGGATCTTCAGGTCGCCGTCCTCGAAYCAGCAGCCGCCGCGCCGGGCCAGGTGCTCGGGCTTGGGCGCCTCGGGCAGGCCCAGGACGTCGCCATAGAACCGGCGCGCGGCGTCCTCGCCGCCCGGGGGCATGGCCAGCTGCACATGGTCGATGGCGACCAGGCTCATCCCACGCTGCCTTCCAGGCTGATCGCCACCAGCTTCTGGGCCTCGACGGCGAATTCCATGGGCAGTTGCTGCAGCACGTCCTTGACGAAGCCGTTGACCAGCAGGGCCACGGCCTCTTCTTGGCTGAGCCCGCGCTGCTGGCAATAGAACAGCTGGTCGTCGGACAGGCGAGTGGTGGTGGCCTCGTGCTCGAACACCGAATGGCCGTTTCGGGCCTCGATGTAGGGCACGGTGTGGGCCGCGCAGGTCTTGCCGATCAGCAGGCTGTCGCACTGGGTGAAGTTGCGCGCGCCCTTGGCCTTGGGGTGGGCCGAGACCAGGCCGCGATAGGTGCTGGTCGACTTGCCCGCGCTGATGCCCTTGGCGACGATCCGCGACTTCGTGTTGGCGCCCAGGTGGATCATCTTGGTGCCGGTGTCGGCCTGCTGGTGGCCGTTGGTCACGGCGATCGAGTAGAACTCGCCCGACGAACCCTCGCCGCGCAGCACGCAGGACGGATACTTCCAGGTGATGGCCGAGCCGGTCTCGACCTGGGTCCACGACACCTTGGAGCGATCGCCGCGGCAGTCGGCGCGCTTGGTGACGAAGTTGTAGATGCCGCCCTTCCCCGTTTCCGGATCGCCCGGATACCAGTTCTGGACGGTGGAATACTTGATCTCGGCGTCTTCCAGCAGCACCAGCTCGACCACGGCCGCGTGCAGCTGGTTCTCGTCGCGCATCGGGGCCGTGCAGCCCTCCAGGTACGAGCAATAGGCGCCCTTGTCGGCGATGATCAGGGTGCGCTCGAACTGGCCGCTGTCCTTGGCGTTGATGCGGAAATAGGTCGACAGCTCCATCGGGCAGCGCACGCCCGGCGGGATGTAGACGAACGAGCCGTCGGAAAAGACCGCGCTGTTGAGGCAGGCGAAATAGTTGTCCGAGGTCGGCACGACGCTGCCCAGGTACTGCTTGACCAGTTCCGGATGCTCGCGGATCGCCTCGCTCATCGAGCAGAAGATCACCCCGACCGCCGCCAGCTCCTTCTTGAAGGTGGTGACCACGCTGACGCTGTCGAACACCGCGTCCACCGCATAGCGCGGKGCGCCCTCGACGCCGGCCAGCACGGCCTGCTCCTTCAGCGGGATGCCCAGTTTCTCGTAGACGGCCAGGATCTCGGGATCCACCTCGTCCAGGCTCTTGGGCCCGGCCTTGGTCGACGGCGCGGCGTAGTAGTAGCTGTCCTGGTAGTCGATCTTGGGGAAGTCGACCTTGGCCCAGGTCGGCTCTTCCAGCTCAAGCCAGCGACGATAGGCCTCCAGGCGCCAGTCCAGCATCCACTGCGGCTCGTCCTTCTTGGCCGAGATGAAGCGCACGATGTCCTCGGAGAGGCCCTTGGGGGCGAACTCCTGTTCGATATCGGTCGTGAAGCCGTGCTCGTACTTCTCGAGCGACGCGACGGTATCAATGGTCTCTTTGACCGCGGCCACTACGCCACCTCCCGGCGCCGGGCGCCGATACGCGAATAGGCGGCGAGCCAGGCGTCGCCGCAGGAAATCCAGTCTTGCTCCGTGCTGGCCCAGCCGCCGCTGACGCGCAGGGCGAACGGAGCCAGGTCCGCCCGGCCCATGGCGTCCACCACGCGGCTGGCCTTGACCTTGCCCGACGAGCAGGCGCTGCCGGCGCTGACCATCACCCCCGCCAGGTCCAGGTTCATCACCTGGATCTGCGAGGCGAAGCCCTCGGCCGCCAGACAAAGGGTTTGGGGCAGGCGCCCAAAGCGCCCTTGGGCGCCCTCCCCGAGCACGACCGCGCCGACGGCCTTGACCCGTTCGGCCAAGGCGTCGCGCCATGTGCCTTGATTGGCCATCGAGGGCAAGTCGCGAGCGGCCGCCTCGGCGGCCGCGCCGAAGCCGGCGATCCCGGCGACGTTCTCGGTGCCGGCCCGGCGGCCGCGCTCCTGGCCGCCGCCGTGCTGCTGGCGCACGATCGTGGCGCGCGTGCCGGCCACCAGGGCGCCGACGCCCTGCGGACCGCCCAGCTTGTGGGCCGACAACGCCAGGGTGTCGGCGCCCAGGGCGGTGAAGTCGATGGCGATCTTGCCGGCCGCCTGGACGGCGTCGACGTGCAGCCAGCCGTCGGCGGCGCGCACCAGGGCGGCGGCCTGGGCGATCGGCTGGATCACCCCGGTCTCGTTGTTGGCCAGCATCAGGCAGACCAGGGCCCGGCCCTCGTCGCTGAGGGCCTCTTCCAGCCAGTCCAGGCGCGCGACGCCGTCGGCGTCCAGCGGCATCTTGTGGACCGGCAACCCCGAGGCGGCGGCGGTTTCGAGCACGGCGTCGTGCTCGCCCTCGCTGACGATGACGCGGTTGAAGCCGGCGAAGGCGGCGCTGCCGATGGCGAGCGCATTGGATTCCGTGCCGCCGCTGACGAAGGTGACCGAACCAGGAACCACGCCGACCAGGTCGGCGACCTGCTTGCGGGCGGTCTCGACGATGTCGCGGGCGGCCCGGCCGCTGGCGTGCACCGACGAGGGATTGCCCGCGGTCTCAAAGGCGCGCAGCACCGCGTCCCGCGCCTCGGGGCGGATCGGGGCGGTGGCGTTGTAGTCGAGATAGATCGAGGGCTTGGTCACGCCGCGGCCATCTCCCGGTTCTTCTGGACGCGCTCCCGCAGCGTGCCGTCCAGCACGTCGGCGACCGACACGCTGGCCAGGTAGCCGTGGATCTGGCGGCCCATCTCTTCCCACAGGTCGTGGGTCAGGCACTGGGCGCCGCCGGCCATGCAGCCCTTGGCGGCGGTCTTGCCGCCCTTGCCGCCGATCGCGACGCCGCAGCGGGTGGCGCGCAGGGGCTCGTCCACGGCCAGGACGATGTCGGCGATGGCGGTGTCGCGGGCGTCGCGGGCCAGGCGATAGCCGCCGCCGGGGCCCCGGGCGCTGACCACCAGGCCCTTGCGGCGCAGGCGGGCGAAAAGCTGTTCAAGATAGGAAAGCGAGATCTGCTGGCGGGCGGCGATCTCGGCCAGGGCGACGGCGCGCCCTTCGGTCTGGTCCTGCTGGCGGGCCAGATCGGTCATGGCCATGACCGCGTAGCGTCCCTTGGTGCTCAGGCGCATGCGCCTTATCTCCTTGCGGATTCCCCGCGCATCGGCTTAGGCGTGTGCTACAAGCCGCGACTTCGCGACGAGGCTCTTGCGAAAAGACCGAGCCGCGCGGTGCGGATTTAGGAAGACCAAGCGCAGTGGTCAAGTATTCCTTCGCCTCTTCGGGCCTGGGAACGCGGCCCCGTCGCCCCTTTTTGGATAGGGACCTTGAATGCCTGACGTGATTTTGACCGGAGCTTCGGGCCGCATCGAGGGCCGTTATTCGCCGGGCAAGACCGACAACGCCCCGATCGCGCTGATCCTGCACCCGCACCCCAAGGCGGGCGGGCACATGAACCACCCGGTCTCTGTGCAGCTGTACCACCTGTTCATGAAGCGCGGCTTCGCGACCCTGCGCTTCAACTTCCGCGGCGTGGGCCGCAGCCAGGGCGAGTTCGACAGCGGCATCGGCGAACTGGCCGACGCGGCCACGGCCCTGGACTGGCTGCAGTCCAACAACCCCGCCGCCGCCCAGACCTGGGTCGCCGGCTACAGCTTCGGCGCCTATATCGGCATGCAGCTGCTGATGCGCCGTCCGGAGACCGACGGCTTCATCTCGGTGTCGCCGCCGACCAACATGTACGATTTCAGCTTCCTGGCCCCCTGCCCGGCCTCGGGCCTGATCCTGACGGGCGCGGCCGACACCGTCGTGCCGCCGGTCGAGGTCGAGCGCGTGGTCTCCAAGCTGCGCACCCAGAAGGGCATCGTCATCGACTACGAAGTCGTCGACAAGGCCACCCACTTCTGGGCCGAGCACCTGCCGTCGGTCGAGAAGAGCGTCGGCGACTATCTGGACAAGCGCCTGGAAGCCAATCCGATCCCGTAGGTCCTTTGCTCAGGTAACCAAGAGTTACCGGTACCATTTAGCTTGCGATCCTGGACAACTCACCGTCATTCTGCACCGAACACTGTTCGCGGAGAATGACGGTGAGCCAGACAATACAGCGGTTCCTGGTCGTCAGGACGCCCCGGGCGACGATGACGACGAACGTTTCGCGCCGCACCTTCACCCACGCCCTCCCCTTTCACGGCGCCGCTGAGGCGGACCGTGCCGGTTCATGTCTCGACGATGGGTCATGGCGGCCGCGCCTGACCTGACATCGTTCTTCGAACCTCCTATATATTCACCATCTGAGGAATTTCTGGATGGCGGGCATGCACTACGACATCGTGATCGTCGGCGGCGGGGCCGGCGGGCTGGAGCTGGCGGCGCGATTGGGGCGCAAGCTGGGACCCAAGGCCGGCAAGGAGCGCGTCCTGCTGATCGACCGGTCCAGCTTCCACATCTGGAAGCCGACCCTGCACGAGGTGGCCGCCGGCACGTTGGACACCCACCAGGAGGGCCTCTCCTACTCGATCCTGGGCCGCGCCAACCACTTCAGCTTCCTGCTGGGCGAGCTGGACAGCTTCGACCCCGTCGCCAAGCGCCTGAGCCTCAAGCCTATCCTCGCTCCTAATCTGCCGGGAGAGCCCGGCAAGGTGCTGGTGCCCGAGCGCGGCGTGACCTTCACCTGGGGCGTGCTGGCGATCGGCAGCGGCAGCAACCTGTTCGGCACCCCGGGCGCCGATCAGGCCCACCTGCTGGAGCGAACCGAGGACGCCGAGGTCTTCCACACCCGCCTGCTGGCCGCCTTCATGAAGGCCTCGTTCTCGGCCGAGAAGACCATGAGCGTGGCCATCGTCGGCGGCGGGGCCACCGGAGTCGAGCTGTCGGCCGAGCTGATCGAGGCCCATCGCGAGCTGCTGGGCAGCCTGGGCAGCGAGCAGCGCTTCCGCCTGGACATCGCCATCGTCGAGGCCGCGCCGCGCATCCTGGGCGGCCTGCCCGAGAAGATCTCCGACCAGGCCACCGTGGCCCTGGAGCGCAAGGGCGTGCGGGTGCACACCGGGGCCAAGGTGGTGGCCGTCCATCCCGACCGGCTGGAGACCAGCCAGGGCGACATCCCGGCCGACCTGATCGTCTGGGCGGCGGGCGTGAAGGCCGCGCCGGGCAACACGGCTTATGGCCTCGAGACCAACAGGACCAACCAGTTCGTGGTCAACGACCGGCTGGAGACCTCGGCCCCCGACGTCTGGGCCCTGGGCGACTGCGCCGCCGTTCCGTGGGTCGGGACTGAGGGCAAGGAAGGCAGCATCGTGCCCGCCCGCGCCCAGGCCGCCCACCAGCAGGCCAGCTACCTGGCCAAGGCCCTGATCGCCCGCCTGGGTCAGCGCCGGGTCGAGGCGCCGTTCATCTACAAGGACTTCGGCTCTCTGGTGTCGCTGGGCGAGAACCGGGGCGTCGGCGCCCTGATGGGCGGGCTTGGAGGTCCGAACTTCTTCGTCGAGGGCCTGATCGCCAAGTGGGCCTATATCTCCCTGCACCTGGACCACCACCGGGCGATCATGGGCACGCCGAAGACGATCGTCCTGGCCCTGGCGCGCCTGCTGCAGCAGCGGGTGGCGGGGCGGCTGAAGCTGCATTGAGGGCGGGGACGCGCGCCCAACTCACCCTCTCCCAGAGGGAGAGGGTGGGACCCGCGCCGCAGGCGTGGGAGGGTGAGGGGTTACACCCTGTCGGGTTTGGCTGCCGCCGCCCTGCCGGCTCTCCGTCGGACGCTGTAACCCCTCACCCTGCCCTCTCCCTATGCGAGAGGGTTCCGAGTGGGCGACTTACGCTCGGCGGATAGCGGATGAAGTTCAGCGAAATCAATAGCCTGAACTTTCTCGACCCGATTTGATCCTCACCCTTCCCGACGCCCGTATCCTGTACCCACCTCGACGCGGGAAAGGGCGCATGGCCAGCGACCGATGCGGCGGCGGGGGGCGATCGAGCGGGAAGCTCCGTCGGCGGGTCCTTCTGCTTGAGTAAAGGCGGGACCCAAACTTCAGTCTCTGGTGCCGGTCGGGCGTGGTCCACAGATACGACGTGACTGAAGGTCGATGAAGCAGCAGGCGGGCGGACGACGCCCGCGGTCCGGGATCAGGCGCGTTGGCCTGACCTGCCCGTCGCGGGCGACAAGGCGCGGCTCCAACAGGGCCTAGCGTCGAGAGCTTGCGGATAACGACCGCGCGGAGCGAACGGGCTTCGTCGAAACGGTATTCTTTTTCAAACTCCGGACGATGTCCGGCGCTCCGCAGCCCTTTCCATCAGCTCACAGCC